>NZ_SJPY01000006.1:844-302058 GCF_007860185.1 Novipirellula aureliae | reverse complement strand
CGAAATTCTGAATGGGGGTAAGGGGGCGGTCCGCGCGGATCGAGCACCAAAGCACCTACCCCAGCGAATCTCACCCAAATTCTTTCAAACGTTCTCAAATCAGAACGCTCGTGAATAATCCGGGCTAACGCCAAAACGGCTAATACGCAGACTGTTTTTCGAGCAATGAACGTAAACGCTTGAAGGCGTAGACGTTAGCAAAACAATTTGCAAGCCCATGAATCATCCGGGCTAAGGCATTTTGCAAAAAGCCGTTGGCTGCGTGATGAGTGGCCGTGGTTTCCCGCCGCAGCGTTCTTCTCAACTGGGGCTAGAAGCCCCAGCCACGTCAATAATCGAATTGCTCGAGCGCAGGCCACCGTCTGGCGACGGCGGCTTCGCTCGGGTAAACGGAGCTACCTTGGAGTCTCCACCGCGACAGCCCGGATGAAAGATTGGGTGACGTGAAGTCAACTGGTGGGGAGACCGTTGGTCGGGCGTTTGCGAGATTGATGTTTGAGCCACTCGCGGACCCCATTGGTGATGTGATAGCGTCTGCGCGTGACGAGTCATTGGAGATACTTGTTTGACTCCAGCACGTAAACCGGCCCGAGAGTAATGAACTGTACTCTAAGATCCGCGGTTTTTGAACCACGGCCCGCTGAGGTTGTAACGGCATTGCTTCCCTTGTTGACGGTAAAGGATTGAGTCACTGCGGGCAGGCTACGTAGCAGGTTCCAGTTGTTGTCATAAATCTGTGCGGTGCTGCCCCCTTCAAACTTCATGTATTCGTTGGGCTGAACCTCACCCTTGATGGACAACACTCCTCCATCGTTGACCTTGATCAGAGGGTCCTGCAGAGCCGCAGAACCGTGTTCAACGCGTATCACCACCTGCGGCTCCTGTTGTGCATAAGGATTGTGCAGCTCCAGAGTTGTTGGCGACTTGATGTTCTGGAACCGGGGAACCGCTCCCCATTCCTGGTCGATACTGATGAGAGGATCTCTTCCCGAAGTCTGTCCCATCACACGGTGAGGCGTGTAGATATAGTTTCCCTCTTCGTTTTTGCTGAGCACCAGGACGTCTTCACCCGTGTAATGGTTGCCCCGCTTTTGTAAAAAGCCGGCCACGTAATCCGCATCCTCTTCATCAAAGACGGGAGCCAGTTCGACCCAATCCTTAAAAAGCTGAAACGCATAGTCGCTCAATCCATAGTGGTTCATGATCTCCAACGTGAGTATTTTGCCGCTTTGTCCACCACAGAAGGTTGGACGGCGGCTACCGATTCTGACTCCGTCGGACACATCAAAGTGGAGATCAAGGGCACTGGGCGCAAGCTCCGTATGTATGCGGCCGCGTTCATGTAGTCGCGGGGCTATCCGCAGCAGGTGATAAGCCGTTTGCCCGCTGATGGCCTTACCTTTGCTGAATTGTTTTTCAAAGTTAGCCGGGACACTCCCTCCGACGATACTGCCTGTAACCGGTTGATCTAACCTGCTGTAAAGGAAGTCTGAGTAATCACGGAGATACCAGGGGCACTCAGGCATCGTGTGGGTACCGTCAAAGTGTAGATGTCCCACGTTCATCTCGTTGAGAAAGTCTCCGTATGCCGTCAAGACTTCTTCGGCAAGACTATTGGGTTGGCCAAAATCGTCTGCGAAGTGAAAGAAATCGTAGGAGGTGACAGCCCCGATCATCTCCGTCCCGGCTTGGTGAGATTTTGCAGTGCTTCCGGCGTGTCCTCGCTTGCATCCGGTCAATGTCCACAGCTCACCATCGGTCCCACTTATCTTGTTCACTTGGATCATCTCGTTGCCAATGCGCATACACTTCGTAAATTTATCCGATATCTCCCACATATGTCCTGGACCGCGCCGAAAACGAATGGTGGTGGCAGAGGGGTCGATATCCTCCGCCAGCGTGCCGCTGCCCCAACTCAACAAGCGGGGCTCCACATAGGTCGGTGAGAAGTAGCGTTGGTCATTGAGTCCCAACTGAGGCACGAGACTCTTGAGCTGCAGATGGCCACCATGCTTGGCCAAGTATTCACTGTAGGCGATCAGATCCGATTTTCCATTGGGAAAGACTTTTGTGTTAACCCCTTCATTGGACTTGTGCTTCAGCTTGTACTCGCCTCTCCAGACCGACGGGAACATATAAAGACGGTTGGCCCCGCTGGGAATGAAGTATTTGTCCGTCATTTCATAGACTTCTGCCTTGTTCTTCGCGCCCACGCTAACGGTCGCTAATTTTGAAAATTTCGCCGCCCATCGATCCACCCAGGCCAACACATCCGCTGGGGTCCACGACGCCTGCCCCGCCGGACGCACCATGTGGCCTGCATGACTTTGGACGGACCAGATCTCGGCCAGAACGGCATCGCGTTCACTACCGCCCAGGCGATTGTCGTAGAGGACCACGCTGCCGCGCGTCCCATTGGGGCGTGGCCTGCCCCAGAGATAGGGCCATCTTAGTACGGTCTGGTTTCCACTTGCTCCGGTTCTTCCTCGCCCTCTACTTCTTTGATTTCCTG
This sequence comes from Novipirellula aureliae, assembly GCF_007860185.1. NCBI lineage: Bacteria > Pseudomonadati > Planctomycetota > Planctomycetia > Pirellulales > Pirellulaceae > Novipirellula > Novipirellula aureliae. The sequence goes on along the minus strand of NZ_SJPY01000006.1, from coordinate 299,546 downwards.
CATTGACCGTCATTAAGTCATTGAGCGTATAGGCGGCCACATCGGTAGCATCGAGTTCCAAACTCAAGCTATAGTTTCGGCCTGTTCCAATACCCTTGGCGTCTAGCAGATGGATGGCCAAGTGATTGGGGTGGGTGTCGATTTGCAAGGTGAATTCTGGCGTGCCATCAGGATGCGACACTTTGATGGTGTTGCCTGATCTGGATATCTGGCTAAGACGTGTATTGGTGACCTCCCTGCCCTGGGAATAGCGTAGATTGAATCCCGTTGAAGCATCCGAGGCCAGGAAATTCTTGCCGCCCAGCACCAGTTTGGAGGGTTGGGCCGAGGCATCAAAGGAGAGTTCTGACGCAGCAAAGGCCGGCCCAGGTAGAGCCAAACACAACACACAAATCATGAAGCTGCATATCTTGTTCGAATTCATTCTTTTTGTTTCACTTGAGGGATGGAGCGTGCGGAAGGGCCGCCAGCAACGGCGGTTTTCGCATCGCTTATTTCACTTCTTCAAAGGAGACCACATCTTCCAGCACAACATCCTGCCTAGCGTCTGCAGGTGCAACCGAATGAGTCACATGATGAAACACCACGTTTTCAGCATGCCGGATGAAATAGCCCCAGGCGGGGAAGTTCCCAAAAACCGTGGTCTCGGGGTAGCGGCCTGGAAATTCCTGTGGCGTGCCAGGCACTGTTTTTAAACCGCCTTTGAAGTCTTTCACGCTTACATTCGTGAGATAGATATTTCTAATGGGATAGACCTCGCCATCTCTTTCCGTTCCCTGAATCGAGCTGCCTTCTTGCCCATAGACATTCCTGACCTCAAAATTGGAGATGTGAATGTCGCGCATCCCGGGTGTATCCGTTGATGCCGCAGCGTCCCGAACAATGAAAAAGGGAGTTTGTACATTATTCATTTTGATACGGTTGAACTTGATGTTCGTGACGTTGCAGCCGCTCATGGCGTACAGGGCCAAACCGCTATGCGTATGGACCATGGCAACGTCTTCAATGATGGAGTTGGTGAAATCTCCCTTGGTGGAGCCTCCATACTTGAATCCCTTCCACTTGGTATAGTTGATGGTCAAATTCTTCACCACCAACTTATCAATCCCCTTGGACGGATCATAGCTCTTGGGGCACATCGCATCGTCCCCGCTTGAAATAACGGAATTGGTAATCGATATGTCGTGACAATCGATAGGGGTGATGCCATCTTTATTTATGTTGAAAAGATTGATGCCATCAATAATGACATGATCGGATTTCTGAGGGACAAAAGCCCAGAAATCACCCTGGATCAGGTCGACGTTGGTGACTCTAACATTTTTCGAATTCGCCCATCCCAATATTGCCGGACGGCGGGTATTGGCCCTGCCAGGAATTCTCTCTGTGGTGTTAAGGTCGATCGTCCCTCCACCGGTGATCGTTAAGTTATCCACTTCGTTTCCGAACAAGAAGTATCTCGTAATGTATTCGCCTTGAAACGACCCTTCGGGATAGGTTTGGATTTTATCATTATCCTTGACGGCTCGTATGACTGCATTTTCAGAAACCCAAAGCGTCACATCTGCTTTCAAGGTAACCGATCCGGTCATATAGATTCCCTCATCGAAAACGACGGAGCCTCCGGAAGGACACGCAGCGATGGCATTGGCAATCGCTTCGGTGTTATCCGTACTGCCATCGCCCACGGCACCATGATCTTTCACATGGATGACAGGCGCAGGCGGTTCACGGATGGCCGTGCTCACAGCTATGTTATCGATGTGGGGGCCACCCTTTTCCGAAGTCGCCGTCAGCTCAACGGTATTGTTGCCGGCATTTAGATCGACCATGACTCGCGCATTCCAATACTTCGCCCAGCCAACGGTTTCAGGGGTGTACTCGGTCGCTTCGGGCCTGGGGACATGCCAGTTCTTTTTGAATTCACCAAAAGGAATGTTCTTGATGAAGACGCCATTGACCTTTAGATCACAGGGGAGTTCGTGTTCGGTGTTGTTGGCATACTTCAAGATTAGCGTATACGTGCCCGCTTTGGGGACCGTGATGCTATCCCAAGTCACAGTCGCCCCTTGCCCTCCCATCTCCAAATAGCCGTTTCCAATGTAGGGGAAATACTCGCTGCTGGCCTTGTTTCCTCCGGTCTGAGTGCTAAAGGTTTCCGCTTCAAAATAGTCCGTCCAAAAGGGATCCGACGCCCAACAAAAAACTGGCAAACTGAGCCAGCCTAGCACGATAACGGATACGATAATTTCTCTTCTCATTTGCTTTCTTTGGTTAGGAGCGTTTTCTCGCGATCGACCGTACAAACGTGAATCGACAACGCTACCGTGAGCGGAACGAATATCGATCTTTTCATTATGAGTCAAACCTGATTGATTCTTACACTAAATTTGTGGGCCATCCGACGACTCCCTCTCTGCCAATACGATCAATCGCATTTACCTGCGTGGCATCTCCGTTGCACTTTTGTCCTGTTTCCACCAATCCGGGCCTTCGTTGAGCACTCCGTTATCGTATTCGACGAGTTCTCGTTTTAGCCGCTCAAACAATGCCGGCTCATGGGCAGACAGATCGGTCGTTTCCCGGGGATCGATCGCCAAATTGTATAATTCAAACTCGCTGCGATCCGATTTTCCAATGATCTTCCAATCGCCCTCGCGCAGAGCGATATTGAACTCTCGGAGATAATTGCGCCAGTAAAGCGGTCTCGGTCGCTGGAATGCCTTGTTTTCCAAAATGGGCACGATCGATGCGGAATCAAGGGTGACATTCTCTGGTAGATCGACGCCTGCTAACTCAAGTAAAGTCGGGAAAACATCGGAACCGATAATCGGCTCATCCGAAATGCCTCCTGGCTTTAGCCCATGTCGTGCGAATCCGGCGGGCCAGGAGATGATTCCCGGAACGCGAATTCCACCTTCGTGGGTATCGCGTTTACGTCCTCGCAATCCACCGGTGCTCCCGCGGTAACGCGGTCCACCAATGTGATTCTCGTTGTTGAAGGAACCAAATTCGTGCGGTCCTTCTGGCCCGTTATCGCTGGTGTACCAAATCAAGGTGTCGTCATAAACGCCTTCCGCTTTCAGGGCTTGTAGAACTTCGCCAACCGCTTCGTCGATTTGCGTCACATTGGCTAAATACTGCTGAAAGCTCGGGTCGTTGACTTGCTTGTATCTTTGTATGAATTTGGGATCACTTTCGATCGGGCCATGCGGTTCATGGAACCAGAGCGTCATAAAGAAGGGTTGATGGGGCGTTCTGTGTTCGCGCAGCCACTTGACGACTTCCGTTGCGACGATTTGGGCAGAAAATCCCTCCATCAATCCCATTGCCTTTCCATTGAGGAAGAAATTGTTTGGGTCTTTGTGACATGGCCGCGCCACATTCCCCGTTGCAAACCAGTAGTCATAACCATAGTCGTCCATGGAAGGCTGATCAGGGGCGTTGCCAAAACCGAAATTCTTGAACCCTTGAGGCTGGGTCCTTTCCTCCAACGGTTCCTCTGAAAAATGGCTTAGGTGCCATTTTCCAAAATGAGCGGTTTGATAGCCGTTGTCTCTCAATAGCTGAGGTAAAGTGATCTCGTCGCTTGCCAAATAACAGTAATGGTCAGCGGGTATCCATCGGAAGACACCATTCCTATAGGGCGTTCTTCCGGTGAGGATCGAAGAGCGAGATGGAGAACAAACCGCAGCGGATGCATAGCAATGGGTAAACTTGATGCCCTCGCCTGCTAAGCGGTCGATGTTGGGGGTTTTCAAAAAAACATGGCCATAAGATTCGAGATCGCCCCAGCCCTGGTCATCCGTCAAAATTTGCAGGAAGTTTGTCTTTTTCGGTTTAAGCTTTGCTGAATCATTGTCGTTCGTTTGTCCTGAACAGGGAAGAATCGTACAAAGCAAGACTGCGGCTGATAAGATATTTACTATCGGTCTCAAAATATGTCTCCTTGTTTTTCCTCTTTTGAAAATCCCCAAGTCCTTTCCTAGACTCGGGGACGATGTTCGTTGCGCTGGATATTCATCACGTTCTATTGGTCAACGAATCCGTCAACATCATCGAGGACAATTCGCTCACGTGCATCCGGAGCACGTGTGCTCATCTTCACGTTTCTGAACTCAATGTTTTTGGCATGGCGGATATAGGCTCCCCAAGCCGGAAGCACTCCGAAGAAATACTGCTCGGGATAGCGGGCAATATCCTCGGGAACCTCGTGCTCGGTATCTTCCAGAGTGCCGCCGCCCGGATAGGAGACCTGAATATTCTCCAGCATCACGTCTTCAATGTAGTGTCCCGGGATACCGGCAATCATGATTGGCCCGGCTTGCGCCTCGATTCGGTAGCCAGGTTCCGGAAAATTCATGGAAACATCGCCTTGGGCCTGAGCCTTTGCAACCCGATCTCTGGCCTCGAACGTCACCGTCGCCACCACGTCACCGATTCGCACCCCTTTCACGGATCCGACCGTAGCCCCTTCCGCTTGGCCACTGCCGGTGTCCGGACCGGTGTGCGTGTTCCCGGCGTATGTCCGCCCGCGATTTCCCAGTCGGATAAAGAGCGGCGAGCCAACATCGTCCATCACGATACGCCTGATATTGATGTTCTCCATCCGTCCTCCATCCACAATCTGGAGTTTGATACCGCCCATGGGGCAATCGTAGAAGTGGCAATTGGAGACATCCACGTCGATATAGCCGCCCGTCGAAGACGTCCCTAACTTCAGGGCAGCCGTGTGACTGCTGACGACGCAGTTGCGTACCACAATGTCCCGACATGGATTTAGGGTGCTTTTCAGACAGATCGCATCATCGCCGGAGAGAATATCGCAGTTTTCGATCAGTACATTCTCGCAGGCATCGAGGTCGATCCCATCGTTGTTCGAGTGGTTGTTGCGGAATCGGATCTTCACGCCCGTAAAATGGACGTCGCGGCAATCCACCAGATGGATCCCCCAAAAAGCGGGGTTTCGATATGTTAGGCCGGAGAAGGTGAGCTTTTCACAGTTCTCGAATCGGATTAATCGCGGCCGATTATCCGCACCATTCAGCCCCGCGTTGATTGGGAAAAACTTCGGCTTGCCGCGACCATTGATGGTTCCCAATCCTTCCAACCGGATGTTGGTTGCATCCTCGGCGTAAAGAAGGCATTCGGAATTCCCTTCACGTGACGGCCGGAGTTTGTCAACAGGATAATCCTTGAGATCCAGACTGCCCAGAATGGCCGCGCCGTGGTCTAACGATAGCGTCACGTTGCTTTTTAACTGCAGCGTACCAGACACATATTCACCGGCAGGCACCCACACGGTTCCACCACCGGCCTGGGTGCAGGCATCGATCGCTGCCTGCAGTGCCTCGGTATCTAGCGTCTTTCCGTCACCAACGGCCCCAAAGGTTTTCACATCAAAAACCTTCGAATCTTCTCGTCCAGATGCAGGTTTGGTTATCTCAGCAGAGATCGCAGGGACCGCCGCAAATTCTCCGACCACAACGGCCATCAGTATTACTAAAGCAGCCCGTTTCATTCCGCACCTGTAAACACAAAGGCACGCAATTGGCGAGCAGGAATTTCAACCGATACGGTGTCACCCACAATATTGATTTCTTTCGTTACCGAAGTCTCGGCATCGTTCTGCACAAAGACAACCAATCGTTCTCCACTGCGTACGGCAATCGCAGGCGTATCGTCCGACGTTTCAACGTTCAGCAGCTGATCACCGGGACGAATATGGCGGCTCAATAGTGCAATGGGAGCAAAGTCGCTGGTATAGGTGATCTCTCCGGATTCTCGGTCAATGATCATCAGACTGTTTTGTTTCCAATCCCAGGCGCTTTTCGACGTTTCATTAAGAACCATGTTCCAGTAGCAATAATTCTCCGTTCCACTGTAGAGCCATTCAGCAACCTCGGCAAAGCGACCGCGAGCCTGGGCCATCGAATTTTTACCATTCTGGCAAGCTCCTTCGGTATGCATCAACGGCATCTCAGGATAGTCAGTGTGCAAGGCCTTCGTAATATTCGCCCTGCAATATTGCAAACCCAGCCCATCGATCGCTTTTCGGCCTTCCAGCTTCATAAATGCGGCTGCATCGTTCCGCGCATTTCCACCCCGTCCGCGAAAAGTCCCAGCCCAGATCTCTGTCTCTAAACCATCCTTTTCAAACTGTGGACGTATATATTTTAGAATCAGTTCCGACATCTCCTCCGGCAACATGTTGCATCCGGGATATGTCGGACTCATGTCGGTCTCGTTTTGAACGAGGAGCCGTTCAACGGTCACACCATGCTTTGCATAGGCCTGCACATATTTGGAAAAATAGAGTGCGTAGGCCTCATAAATTTTGGGATCCGACTTGAGGACGTTCAGGGGATTGTCGACTTTGCCTGGCAGCCTGCCGCCATCCATTTTTCCACTTTCTTTCATCCACCCCGGCGGACTCCAAGGAGAGGCAAAGATGCGCAGGCCCGGATTCTCAGCCTTGGCTGCAAGAATAAAGGGGATCACCGACTTCGTGTCCCGCTCGACTGAGAAATGCTCCATCTCATAATCGTCAGCCGTTTCGCTATAGCTGTATTCGCTCAGTCCGAAATCCGAAGAGCCGACCGCCGTACGGCATACGGTGAGGCCGGCACCCTTTTCCGGGTTGAACAACGCTTCGGCTACAGCCTTTTGGTTCTTCTCCGGAAGGCTCATAAAGGCATCGCCGCCAATTTCATTAAAGGCGCCACCAATACCCGCCAGCTTGGGGTGAACCACCTCATCCAGTTTAACCGTAACCACGGCGCCAGGCTTTTCCGTCGAGGCCGTGAACGGGCTGGTCTGAACGGGTTGGGAGCTCACGGTTGCACCATCGGATAGATCAACGGAATGCTGTTCTGTCGGCTGATACGATGCAGCGGAAACGGAAAGGGCGTTTAGGCAGAAAAAGCTACCGACGATAACACCCTTACATACTGACCCAAATCTTAAGTTACTCATTGTTTTCTTTCCTGTTTATCAAAATAAATTTTGGTTCAATGCGTGAATTCAGTTTGACCTATACAACGGCATGTCTTTCAAACCTCGTTCCTTCTTCCACCAATCAGGACCTTCGTTGAGCACTTCATTGTCATATTCAATCAGTGCTTTTTTCAATCGTTCAAACCGTGCAGGTTCATGGGCAGAGAGATCGGTGGTTTCTCTGGGATCGATCGCCAAGTTGTATAATTCAAAACCGGTTTGATCTGATTTCGCCAGGATTTTCCAGTCGCCCTCGCGTAATGCAATACGAAATTCATGGCTGGTATTCCTCCAGTAGAGAGGCTGTTTGCGCTGGAACTTTTTGTTTTCCAGGATTGGCACAATGGAGGTGGCGTCCAAGGTGACATTTTCCGGCAGCTCAATGCCTGCGATCTCAAGCAAAGTTGGGAACACATCGGAACCGATAATGGGTTCATCCGAAATACCGCCCGGCTGTACTCCGCTCCGCTTAAATCCGGCAGGCCAGGAGATGATTCCCGGCACACGGATGCCGCCTTCATGGGTATGTCGTTTGCGCCCACGCAACCCGCCCGTGCTACCGCGATATCGGTCACGCCACAGGTTATTCTTCTTACTAGGCGATCCGTATTCGGTATCCCCTTCCGGCCCGTTATCGCTCGTGTACCAAACCAACGTGTCATCGTAAACGCCTTCGTCCTTCAGAGCCTGAACGATCTCTCCTACCGCCTCATCGATTTGTGTGACACTGGCAAAGTATTGCTTTAGGTTTGGGTCTTCCACGTCATCGTTGTATCGCTCCATCAATCGGGGATCACTCTCAATCGGCCCGTGAGGCTCATGAAACCAGAGGGTGATGAAAAAGGGTTTGCTGTCTTCTCGATGGTCACGCAACCACTCAATGAGCTCTTTAGCGACGATTTGAGCAGAGTAACCTTCCATCAAGCCCATTGGTTTTCCATTGAGGAAAAAGTTTTCCGGATCTTTATGACATGGCCGCGCCACATTTCCCGTTGCTAGCCAGTAGTCGTAGCCATAGTCGTCCATGGTGGGTTGCATCGGATCGGTGCTGAAGCCATAGTTCTTGAATCGTTGCGGCCACTCGTTTTCGACTTCGATCCTTTCCTCGGTGAAATGGCTGAGATGCCATTTTCCAAAATGAGCCGTTTGGTAACCATGCTTTCTTAAGAGTTGCGGCAGCGTGACTTCATCGCTTTGGAGATAACAGAAATGGTCCGCGGGTATGAACCGATAAACACCGTTTCTAAAGGGTGTTCTTCCCGTCAGGATCGATGCACGTGAAGGAGAGCACACCGCAGCCGATGAATAGCATTGGACAAATTTGAGTCCTTCCTCTGCGAGTCGGTCAATGTTGGGCGTTTTGATAAAGACGTGACCAAAAGAACCAAGATCACCCCAGCCCTGGTCATCGGTCAGGATTTGTAGAAAATTAGTCTTTGCCTTTCCCTGAATTGGTGCTCCCGACACTTTCTCGGCGGTGCACGAAAATGTGCAGCAGAGCAAAACAGCGATCCATTGCCCGTTGTTTATCCTTTTCATCATAAGTTATCTCAATCCAATTTGTGGTGCCGATTCTTTATTCTGGTAAGCTGCTCTTCCATTGATCCCACATCGCTAGCAGCCTGCTAACTCGTTCAGGGTGCTGTTGGGCGAGGGACCGTTGTCGCTACTGAACATGACCAGTGTATTTTCCTCGATGCCCATTTGATTGAGTGCTTTCATCAATCGTCCGATGTGATGGTCGGCATCGGTAATGACGGCGTAATACTTTTCCTTGTCCGCATCCAGATGCTTATAGGGTTCCTTTTGTTCTTCGCTGGGCCAGATCGGACCGTGTGGGTCCTTTAGCCAGAGATTGACAAACACGGGTCCCTTGTCTCGATTCCTCTCGATGAAATCGATGGTTGCATCGACAGCAAGCCGACTTGAGTTTTGCACCCACACTCGGTCATCATCCATGTATCGGGTCGTCGGCCATAACTGATCGCCATTCCAAGTCGGACCATTGCCGTTCCAGACCCGGGGCTCATCATATCCGTACTCCTTGAGTTCCGGAGCGGGTTCCGGAGCAGACAGATCACCGTGCGGTAGTCCTCCCCCACCCAGATGCCATTTGCCAAAATGGCCCGTCTTATAGCCTGCTTCCCGCATGAGTCGTGGCAAGTATACGGGCAACGTTTCATCGAGCCAGTTAGGCATGCCTCGACGGGCATTCGGTACGTTACCGGCAAAGTGCCCGTGTACCCGATGCCGTGCCGGGAAATGTCCGGTGATCACCGAAGTTCTGCTTGGCGAGCATACGCCGCTCGTGACATGGAACTGGGTGTACTTGGTGCCTTGCGAAGCAAGCTTATCCAGGTTGGGTGTTGCCAGTTCGGTATGTCCATAGCAACCCAAGTCTCCATAACCCCAGTCATCCCCAAAGATGAATAGGACATTGGGTTGGTTCGCCCCCTGTTGGGCCGTACAAACGGTGGCCGACACGATGAGCAATAGTACTGAAATGATCGTTGGTGAAAATTTCATAATGGGTCTTCTGTTTGTTTAGCGGACGCTACCGACGATCGTTCCGGGCGAGAGCGTTTGGTCAAGCGTCAATTCAATAACGGTAACGGGGGTCTCGCGATCGCTTGACGCCACATTAACTGCCAATTCCTTATCACTCTGTGAGAAGGTGACTTTCCCGTCGGTTAGAGTGCGAGCCGAGAGGACCTTGGCAGGCAGTGCATCCAACACCAAGCCATCCGCTGGCCACTCCAATACATGCAGGTAGAGTTTGTCGCCCTTGTGGCAGGATCCGCCCCAAGTTCCGTTGCGATAAGGCCCCCCCCGAGTGCCGTAGATGGCATCGCCATAAGTCTTCAGCCACTGGCCCATCGCCATCGCAACCTGGGTCTCCGCATCGGTAAACGTCCCGTCCGGACGGGGGCCAAAGTTCAACAGCAGGTTACCACCTCCGGTGGTGCAACTCACCAGCATTTGAATGCACTCTTCCGGCGTTTTGAATCCTCCCTCACCGCGATAGGACCAGCCCTTGCCGACATGAATGCAGGACTCCCAATCCTTGGCAATGTCCATTTTTCCAATTCGTCCCTCCGGTGTATAGAAATCACCCTTGGTCATGGTCTCGATTTCAGCCGTGGGCGGACCCTTGTCCTCTGGGGTTCTGGGACCACAAAATTTTGCCCCGCGATCGTTGATGATTAAATCGGGATTGCGCTCATACATCATCGCGAAGAGTTCATCGAACTTCCACTTGCTCCAATCCCTGCCACCGACATGATCAAACCAGATCACATCCACGTCACCGTAGTTCGTCAGCAGTTCCTCCACTTGGCCACGGTAGAAGGTATCATATTCCACGTTGTCACCGACCAAGTAGTCAGAGTGATACCAATCACGTGTGGAATAATAGAGTCCTACCTTCATCCCGACCTTATGACAGGCATCGGTCAACTCTTTGACGATATCCCTCTGAAAGGGTGTGTTCGCGATCGAGTGGTCAGACAGTTTGGTGTGATAATTGGAAAAGCCATCATGGTGTTTCGCCGTGAACACGATGTACTGCATCCCCGCATCACGAGCGGTCTGCACCCACTGATCCGCATCAAACTTCACCGGGTTAAAATACTTGTACAAACTGTCGTACAGATCCCCAGGGATGTAGAAATCATGTCCGTAGCGTTCGACTTGCTCGGAAGGCTTGGCCCCATTCCGGATATCCATGGTACGTTCGGCATCCCGTCCCCAACTGATTTCCGTCTGCGTAATACTGCAGGGACCCCAGTGAACAAAAAGACCAAACTTGGCATCACGGAACCACTCCATGCGTTTGTCACGCTCGTCTTGGGTTTCATTGATTTGCGGTACATGAGACAGGTTGTCCACGGCCCAGCAACCCATTGGAAACAGTAAAACAAACGCCAAGTTAAAAACGATCTTCATCTTTGTTGTCCTTGCAATTTGAAGTTTCTATTGGTTCGCATTTTGGTTTATTCGTTTAAAGCATCTTTTGGCTGCGTTAAAGCTTTATCCACGGGTTTCCAAGTAATGGACGACGTCTTTGCTTCCAAGTCTACATTGACGCTACAGTGTTCAAATTCCCGATGATAAACGTAGCCGTCTCGAGTGGCCTTGCCCAGCGGTTTTCCGATCTCTCGATCGAAATCTTCGGACCAGTAAATGAGCGAGTCGTCTGCGGCATAGGAGTTCCTGCGACCACCCCAACTGTAGAAAGAGTAGTCGTTGGCGATGATTAGGTAGCAGGCGAGTGTAAAGTCGTGGGTAGAGCCAAAGGGGCTGTCACCGGCTCCGCGACAAAGAATGTATTTGTCGGATGGAATGGCTAACAGTTCCTCCATCAGCTTCACGCCTTCATCCGCGGTCTCGACACTGGAACGAAAAAAAGCTTCGCAAAAAACGCCGTCCGCATGAGCGAGCGTGCTGGCCCCGGCGGCGCATCGGGTGGGGGTTTGGACTCGGTAGCCATTGTAGATGGCGAAACTGGATAGTCGATCCAGGCAGGCCTCTACACTTTCCAATTGGCCGCGCGCGTTGGCTCCAGGAGCGCCGTCGCCGAAAACCCCGTTCAATGCACTCTCTTTGACCACTTGGTCAGCCGTATCCGCCCACCAGTTGCGGGCGGTTTCATTGGGATAGGTCCAGCGGACGGTTCCTTTGCGAACCTCCTCTACCCAGTCCGGGTGTTGTGCAACCATATCCCGAATGGTGGTATAGAATTGGCTATAGGCTGTGTTGGTACTCCAGTAGAAAAGTACGCGCATGTCCGGGTTGTTCTGCACGAGTTTCTTTGCGGTTTCCGCGGCAGCTTTTTCAGTACTCGTTGCGCCGTAAATATCCTTTGCATGCCGCTTTTCAATCGTGAAAATATGGAAATTGTCCCGGATGAACGCGTATTGTTCCGGCGTATAGTCGCCATTCCGGAAAGCGTGGCCGAAAAGACGCACTTTGGACCAGTCGCCCGGCCCCGCAGGTTCCGCGTGGAGAGTTCCGGGGATCAGGATTGCCAAAACCACCGCGACCTGCAAAAGCCGTTTGCCTTTGTGCGTTGGGGTTATGAACTCTGATTGATTTTTAAAGTGGAGCCGATTCATTAGTAAACCTTTCATGAAATAGCAGGGGAAAACTTTCAGTTGATTTCATTGAATGAAATTACATCATCCAATACGATTTTCTGGCGCGCGTCCTCGCCGCGGAGCGTTAACTCGACGTTGTTGAACTCGACATTTTTGGCATGACGGATATAGGCACCCCAAGCCGGTAGCACTCCAAAGAAAAATTGCTCCGGATAGCGATCTTCATCCTCTGGTACAACTCGCTTCGCTTCTTCTTCGCTACCATAACCCGGATAGGAGATTTTAATATTCTCGAGGACAACGTCCTCAATCATGTGGCCAGGAATGCCTGTGATCATGATGGGACCGGCCTTGCTCTTCTCTCTGTCGGTCAGGTCGGAGATCGCTTTCGTCTTGTTTTCCATGGTCACTTCCGCCACCACGTCGCTGATGCGGATATTCTTCACCGACCCCACCTCTGCCCTAACGCGTTCGTCACCTTTAGGAGATTTGTCGTACGTGCGGCCTCGACTGCCCAAGCGAATGAAAATTGGATTGCCCACATCCTCCATAACGATTCGGGAGATGGCTACATTCTCTAGGCGTCCGCCATCGACCAATTCGAGTTTAATGGCCCCCGAGGGACTGTCGTAAAAGTAACAGTTGGTGACACGGACATCGATGAACCCACCATATGAAGAGGCGCCAAATTTCAGAGGAGCGGTACCACTCGATACCTTACAGTTTCTGACGACAATGTTTCTACAAGGGTTGAGTGAACTCTTTAGGCAAATGGCATCATCCCCAGAATTGATGTCACAATTTTCAACCAATACGTTTTCGCAGCCATCCATATCGATGCCATCATTACCGCGATTGTTCTCTCTGGAGAAGATCGTGACCGCATCAAAATGAACATTTCGACAGTCGACTAAGTGAAGTCCCCAAAACGCTGATCTTCGATAGGTAACACCGGAAAACTTAAGATGATCACAGTTTTCCATCCGCATCAGTCGAGGACTTGGTCCTTTCCCCCAGGGAAACGCTTCTCGCGTTCCCCGGCCGTCTATGACCCCAAGCCCCTCTATCGTTATGTGAGTAGCATCTTCGGCATAGATAAGACACTGAGCCCATCCTTCTCTGGGTTTCGTAAGATCGGTGGCGTAGTCCGCAAAATCCTGACTGCCCAGCAAGCTCGCTCCATGATCGAGGGTGAGAGTGATGTTGCTTTTCAATCTGATCGTGCCGATCACGTATTCGCCTGTAGGAACCCAAACCACTCCCCCTCCTGCAGCATGACAGGCATCAATGGCCTTCTGAACCGATTCCGTACTCACGGCAACCCCATCACCAATGGCACCGTAGGTTTTAATGTTAAAAACGCTCTCCTCTTTAACCCTCCGCAAGTTGCTGAATTCATCATCCTCCTTCCGCAACGCGTCTACAGAGTGTGACGCGTTGCCATCGTTTGATTTCACGGCTTCATGATCCTGTAAATGATCCGCGTCATCGCTGGAGGTTACGCCTGCGACTAACTCGGCATCCTTCTTTCGATACGCATGCACATGAGGCACGTACTCGCCCCCGACCCAACGGAAGTTGCGAAAGATCACCTTCGTGTCCTGCCACTTTCTGTTCTGCGGTGACAGTTCCAGTCCCCCCACCTCATTGATCGTGTCACCAAGCGACGCGCCGCCTTTGTCATTCTGAAAGCGGGACGACGGCAAGGTCACCGTCTGCCATCCACGATCCGCATCCAAGTCAACCTTGCAAGAATAGGTCTGAAAGTCAGCCACCCAATAGTTCTTGTGCAACTTCACGGCAAATTCCTCGCCGGTCTCTGTTTTGATATCGAACTGCAGCGAAGCCCCTTTGGGGGCGCGAAACTCAGGATCACTGGGCGCGTAGGTAAAAGGGTTCACGCGATCGGCAGAAAATCCAGGCTTGCCTTCTGGCCCCACCGCCGCCATGAGCCGCTTATCGATTCGTCCGGGAATTGGATCGGTGCCGGTCGAGTTTCGCGTCCAGCTTCCTACCCCCTCCTGACCGTCGTAGAAAACACGGGAGGGCTCCTTAATCGTTGCCGCCGCACCCATGGTTGATGGGATCACGGCTTCCAGCGGACTCGAAATGACGACGCCCGATTTATAAAAGATATTCGCAAATGCAAACAGATATTCGGCCGCGTTCATCACGGGGGTCGTTGCGATATACCGGCCTCCGGACTCACGCACCGTTGCATTACGCCAGTGCCGATTAACGGCGAAGGGCGTTTCAAGTCCGTAGAACACCTCTACCTTCACCACATCCTGCTTATTCGCCGGATTCACCGTAAACTGAGGAACCGCATTTTGCCCCAATGTCATGGCCGTTTCCGGATTGTCCGGCCAGACGCCCTCACCCTTTAGGTGCACATCAAACCAGGCAGGCAGGTCATGGACAAAATCCAAACCGATATGATGGCGTAAACGCGGCGTCAGTGCCCACGCCCTGGGCACGCCTGCCGGAATCAAATCCAATGTTTGCTCCGCACGATCCATATAGCCGTGACGGTCGTTGGTGGAGCTCAAAAACAACATGGGAAACTTCACATAGGGAGCCGACGCCTCCGGAGCCAGCGACGCACGCCAGCGCAGATCATTTGCACTGGGCTGATGTTCCGGCATCCCGACCGAATATCTTGTATCTTCATAGGTATAAGTATTCCACCCGGTGCCATAGATCGCGCAACCCGCCTCAATGCGCGAGTCAAAGGCAATATTCCACATCATCGAGCCGCCCATGGAGATGCCGTAGGCCCCGATCTTGTCCGGATTCACCTCCGGCTGTCGCTCCAGATAGGTCACCGCCCGCATCGAAGCCTGCGTCCACAGATAGTAGGAGTCGCTCCGTGGGGTGGGGAGGGTCACCTCGCGTCGTGTTCGGTTCTTATGGTCACCATTCTCGACCCCATTCCATAACGTATAGCGTTGCCGGTTTGGCCACTCACCGCCCCAGTTAAATGTCATCACTGCATACCCGCGACTGGTCAGCGTTTTGAGCCAGCTTTCATTAACCGTCTGCCCACCTCCGTGGAGGTGAACCAAAGCGGGCAGGTTTTTGCCGCCGATGGGGGCCGCATACATCCCGTAAATCCGCACATACTCGCCGTCAAACTGCTCGCCGTTAAAATAAACCTCTTTATAGCGAACCCCGTCTTGCTCCCAGGTCTTCAGGACCTCCTCATCAAGCGGCTCCGCGCGAGGATCATAGCCCTCCCAGATCTCGGGCGGCGACATCGTCTCCACCGTATCCGTCTGTGCCCCTGATAAAGAGGCTGCCCCTACGAACAACCCAGCCATCACGGCAACAAATGGCTTCACCATTGCTATCTTGACTTTCATCATTAACGCTCAATTTCAACTTGACTTAATTACGTCGATTCGAAAACACATCACCTACGAGCTTGGCCGGAAAAAATTGCTGCTAGTCCTCTCGCAGTCCGCTAGTGATTCACAAATCCTTCGACAGCATCCGCAACAACGATCTTCTGACTCGCATCTTCGCACGCTCTCCATCTGAGAAATCTTCCGATTGATCGCGATCCTGAAGGGTTACCTTTCTCACAACATCGATAGTATTTCTCGTGAACATCTACCGAACCTTCAATCAGCCTTCTCGGTTATATCGCTCGTTCAAGCCAAAAGTATTGCTGTCTTCCGGCTCGGCCTTGACCGGGCTGACGGATGCGCTCACCTCTCCGTCCGCAAAGAAGGTCACCTGATCTCCTTTCTTCATGTCAATTTTGAACAGGCCCTCTTCCACCTGTTGAACGGCTGATTCGGGAATGCCTTCAACACGCTTGAGTTGGATATCGGTCTGCAGCAGACACGGCTCACCTGCCTTACTCTTGATACAGACAAACGCGGTTTTGCCGTTCGCACGCTTCGCGCTGACCTCAAAGCCGCCGGCTGCCAAGAGTCCGGCAAAGCTGACGTTCTTCCATGACGCGGGAACCGCCGGGAACACCAGGGTTTTATCTCCTCTGCTTTGCAACAGCATCAGCTGCATCGAATCGCAGAGCGAAAGCGGCGTTTCCGTGACCGGCTGAATGCGCCCGGTTTCCGTGTACATGGTCGTACACCAGATCTTCCCTGGGCTCTGCGGGAACAGCTCCTGCATTCGCATAAATATATCCAGATACCGCGCCGCTTCTTCGCCGTTCTCCATCAATGCATACATCGCTGCCGCACCGCTGAACGAATAGCCCGCATTGCCAGTGCCAGGATAATTGATCCAGTGGTCTACCGATTTTTTGATCAGCTCACGATTCTCGGGCTGATCCCAGCTTACCTCGATCAACGGATAGATCATCATCAGGTGCGAGTAATGGCGATGGGATTTCGCGAAGGGATAACCCTTGGCGATCATAAATCCGGTTTCATCGACTGGATAATCCACTAGACGTTCAAGGACATCCTTCCACGTTGGTAACAGCGGATCATTGATGCCATATCGCTCATCGATGTATACGAGCGTTTTACAGCCCCAACGGAATAGTGCCAGATTGAAATTGCAGTCCTCACCGTTGCCATATTCGGGATTTTTCGTGTTGGGCAGATGAATCTTTCCATCGTTCCCCTCTTTCATCAAATAGAGATAGGTATTGACGGTCGCCTTCAGCAAGGGGAAGAACTTTTCGGTGCTGCGCTGAGCATCCATGGTGCGTTGGAGCATGAGCCAGTAATCATGGCAGGTCCACAGCAGCTCACCGGTATATCCGCCGCCAACTCGGCCAACTGGGCTGATAAAGGTCTGCGGCGTAATCGCACTAATTCCAGCGCACTTGCCTTCGCACTCTGGCGGCATATTTTTGATCAGCTGGGGAAGCTTTTCATCGAGTTTGCTAAAGAGGCTCTCCGCCACTTCCAGCCGATTGGCGGTTGAGAGGAACCAGTAGGACAGCTGTGTATTCAGATTGAACCAGCCATTTGCCCAAGCCGTATTTTCTACCATCCAGGGACCCATGGTATCCATGAACGCCCGCCCTTTGCGCGCGCCAGAGCCAAACTTGTAAACCTGGATCCAGTAAAAGCTTTCCATGCGAGTATCATCAATGCTGATGAAACTCTGCGGATAATACTCGTGCCACCATTTCCGATGCCTGGCAACAAACTGATCAAGCGGCTCATTTTCAATGGCCTTCAGATGGGCGACCGCATCGGCCGTAGCCGTAGCCTCTGGGTAGCTGTGTTCAATGGAAATGAACAGCTCTTTGCGACCCTTCGACCGCTCTTTAACGATCCATGCCGTTCCGTTCTCCCCGCCGCAGGTCAGCGGTTGTTTGGAAACGGAAAATCCGTCCAGCTTGGTTAGCGTTGGGTCGGGGTTGTATTTATACGGTGATTGCGCCCACCCAAGTCGGCTGCTCGGCGCTCGATTGCCCTGTTCCTTGATGGCAAGCTCCGCCTGCAGACGCGCCGGCGAGATGGCTTTGAGAGGAACAAAATCCAGCTGGAATGCCTTCTCACCATCAGACGGCTCAAGATCATAGAAGATCACCATCTCATTGCTGTGAACCAGCCCACGAATGTCAATGGTTCCCAGCTCCGTTTTTACCTGCACTCGGGTTTCCGCATGATAAAGATCCAGTCGGCCTGCAAACCCCGTCATTTTACCGACGGTTTTCAGCGTAAAATATCCGTTCGGCAAGCGGGAGTTTTTAATGAAGGCCGTTCCTTGCGGCTGATGCTCTTCCATATCCGCGCGACCGAGACTAATTCGCAGCGTATGATCATCCATCTGATGAATCATTGAGCCAAGCATGCCGTTGCCGAGAAACGGGCCGTCATGCCAAGCGGTTGGAAGCTCCGTCCAGACCAGGTCATGACGAGCTAAAAAGCGTTCCCAGTTCACATCCATTTCTACAGCTTCCGCGCTTTGGAAAATAGCGGAAGTCAAAATGAATGCGAAACCAATTAGTATTCTCATCGTTACTGTTTGTTTCTTGAGGATGGAAATTGTTCTGTCTTTACGTTCGATGTTTCCTCTTCGTATGGAACCAATACCAAACGCAGCTCTTGATTTTCTTGCAGTTGCACCGGAGCTTCGAGCCGAACCACCGCGTTGTTTTCAATCATATCGACTGCCGCAGCCAATGGCTTTCCATCGCAGGTAACCACCACCTTTCGCATATCCACTTTGCCAGGATCTAGCGTTGTTTGCCCGACGACAAGGCTCCCCCATTTCGGCTCGAGTTTGGCCTGCATTTGTTTGTCACGGATGGACTGGCTGAAAGTCCCCCATCCTTCCGCAACTGTGAACGGTGCGCGAAAATTCCTAGGAGAAATCCGTGGAGCAAAGGCGATCTCACCCACATCCGCATAAACCGTTATTGAAACGGCCAGCAGGCCGAACAGGAATCCGTGTCGTTTCACCATCATTGCTCAACTAAACTTTCGTATGAAAATCTGAAGCCGGCCAGAATCCTGCACAGCGAAAAAATATTGTTTTCTGTCCACTGCGCAGCTCAACGCATCAGAGTACTTGTTTAGAACATCAGTTGTCCTGGAGTCCTTCTTGCTGGGCCAGCACCAAGCCGTCATCGCTGTGCTGATAGTGATACGTGTGTGTCTGGCCCTTGGCGGCGAATGAAAGCGTCAGTCCACCCTCATCGTCAACGGATCGTTTCACCGATTCGGCCACGGCGCGTGCTTCGTTTGCATCCTCCACCGGCAGCACAATCGTCGAGATCGTGGTTTCGGTTCCCGATGCGTTGAGCTCCGTATCAACATAAGGGATAAGACGTAACCTGGCATTTTTCTGCTCCGCTCGAAAGGAGTGACGATCGGGGGCGTACTGGATTGGGGTGCTTGCTACTGTGATCACCGCCATGTTGCCGCGTCGACCTTTAAGAAGAAGATAGGAATGGTCGTCGGGAATTTCGACGTCGCCGATCGGATGAATGCGGCTTTCGATTTTTGCATCCGCGACGCTCTCGATCTCATCGAGCACGACCGTCACCTCTGGCTTGTCGAGAATAAAGTGTCGACGCCATTTCTTGAGTTCTTGCTTTGGATAGGCATTGGTGCCATCCATCAACATGTATTCCCGCTCATCCCCATATCGATACTCCAGCACATCGCCGCCAATGCTTTCATCCATTGGTTTGCCACGCCATTTGCCGGGGATCTGCTTTTCGCCGTTAACGAAGATGACATTCTGGCCTTGGCTGCCCGCTTGCGGATAGGTCCATCGGACATCATCGAAACATTTTTCATCGTAGGGAATGTTGCCAATTCCTCTAATGTAAATTTCACCTCGGTAGTTGACACCCCAGTCACCGCAGTCCAGGTGTCCGTGATGCGGATCGGTATGCCGTCCGGCCTTACAGTACAGTGTCACCGTTTCCGTATCGGTAAAGCTCGAACGCATCACCACGTAATCGATCGTCCGGAAGTGGCGTGACTTCATCTCGGGTAGTGCCGGTTCCACCGTGGTAACCGGAAAGATGATATCCCAGAGACTGTTCCGATCGCTGGCGCAAATGTTCTTTGCATACCAGGCGGCCTCCGCAGAACCCGTTTCCTCCGCAAGCACATTAAACACGGCGCTTTTACGAATGACCTGGCTTCCGGTATCACCAAAATCTACTTTCTGATTCGGCGGCAGCAGCGTCCACAGCAGAAAGCTCACCGGGTGTTCATTGATCTTAGGATGGTTCAGTAGCGTGTACTCGCCGCTGGTCATCCGCTTGAGCGGCATTCCATACTTCACCGCCCATTCATAAATGTCTCGCGAGTATCCCGTTCCCTCCTGCCAACCACCATCGATGCCGATCTCGTCAAAGCATCTCCAGACTCGGTTGTAGGACTCGGCCACCACATCGATCAGTTGCGGATCCTCGGTCAGCAACGCCATGGA
The DNA here is from genome assembly GCF_007860185.1 of Novipirellula aureliae. Taxonomy (NCBI): domain Bacteria; kingdom Pseudomonadati; phylum Planctomycetota; class Planctomycetia; order Pirellulales; family Pirellulaceae; genus Novipirellula; species Novipirellula aureliae. The sequence continues at coordinate 279,573 of NZ_SJPY01000006.1, read as the reverse complement.
GGCCAATCCGGCTCCACTCGAGCAGTGGGCCACCCAGTTACATCGATAGGCATGAGCCCACCAATGATAGTCCCAGTTCCCTCGAACCCGTAAGATCGCCTTTTCGAGAAGAGCGCCACGGATCCGGTCTCGTTGTCGCACATTCATCCAATCATAGATCCAATCGTAGACCAAGCTCATCGCGTGAGCGGTATGGGCCGTGTAGAGATCGTAGTTGAACACCACCTGGTCGTCGGGGACATTCCAAGGCATGACACGGCTGTAGATGATCGGGAACTGGTGGGCACGATCCTCCCAATGCGTAACATCACACACGACATCGGCAAACTCGAAAGACTTTTCGGCGTACTTCGCCTCTCCCGTCATCTGATAGAGAAACGCTAGGGTTAGCGCACTATCCCAGTTGCGATCAATATACTTATGGTAGCTCCAGTCGCCGGTGTAGCGGGGGTTCTTGTCCTCTCGGGGAGCCGTTGTCTCGACTTCCGTTGTCAGAAGCTTTTGGCCTTTCGCCAGAAGCCGGGTGTAGATGGATTTGCACACCTCATCGTCCCTGGTCCGCGCTTGTAAATCAGGTATGTCTTCCGCGGAAAAATAGAGATAGGGGTGATCCAGCTTCTCAGGAATCGCCCGACTCATCTCGTCCGGCGTGACAGCCGGACACGACGTGACAACACACATCATCGCAGCAACAGCAGCCAATGCATTCAATCGCTGGAACATAAAACACCTCTTGATAAGTTGCACTAAATTCAATTAAAGATCCCAAACCGTGATTTGGGTAGTGGATCTTGTCAAAGATCCCTTACAGTGATTCGGGTAGTGGATCTTGTTAAAGATCCCTTACAGGACGGGATCTTTAACAAGATCCACTACGATTTGCGGGTTCGCCGTTTGCTGCGAAAAGGTTTTACCTTTGAATCTTCCGATGTGCGTTCTATCTGACCAACGCCTCTATCGTGGTTTTGTTGTGATTCCCGGTACCTCCGAACGCATTAGCCGTTTTGGCGTTAGCGGGCTGTCGGTTTTATCGTTTAACGCTTAGCCGAAGGCGTCAGCTTTTCCGTAATCGATCGCCTATGGCTTGGCGTTAAACAATCAGTCGAGTCAAACCGATTAAATCGACAGCCCGTTAGCCACGGTTCTACCTGCGAAAACCACGGCTAACGCCGGTCGGCCAGTACCGGTGGTCCAAGTCAACGTCACGCTGTCCCCCTATTGAGTCATCACAAATTCGGAAGTCGTCATCCGTTTTCGCTCGTCGGTGGCGGAAAAAAAGACAGCAACCGCATTCTCTGGAATAGCTGCTTCTATCGTTGTTCCCTGAATCGTCGCCGGCGTCTTACGCCATTTGCGGTCTGGCCAAACGCTCGTCGAGTCCGTTGTGTATAGAAGATCAGCCTTAGCAATCTTTGTGGATGCTGTGCAGGTAACGGAAACTTGATCGCCAACAACTTTGGGTTTGTCAAACTGCACTAGCGGCGTGCCTTCATTGACGACGCTGTCGGCAAACGTATAGATCTCCTCGGGATTCCATCCCGAACCATGACCGTGGCTCATTTCAAGCTGAAACCGCAAAATCGCTGGGCCCTGGACCGTCTGCGACGACTGCTGCGTGATCGGCATGGTGAAGTGATTGTCGTTGGTTCCGTTGACCCAGAGCGTCGGGATGGAGACGTTTTTGAAATAGGCCGAGCCATCGAAGTTCGTATTCACGACGTCGGTCTGCTGACCGGGCTTGATCGATTCGCCCTGATGGCCGTCCGAATCGGGCAAGAATCCGCATCCATAGACTGGAATGGCAAACTTAAATCGGTTGTCAACACCCATCGTGGTGCTGGTCAACGTTCCACCCCAACTGATGCCGGTAACGCCAATCTTCTCAGCGTTAACCTCCGGAAACGATCGTAGGAGCGAGTTGGCGATCACGACCTGCGCGACGGCATGATAATACCACTGCTGTTCGATCGGCTTGGCATAGTCCCCGAAGACGCCAACCCGACTTGGCCCGGGATGGTCGGTTGAAAGTCGCGATCTTCTGTCGCCCCCGGTTTTGCTAATCGGGAGATGTCCCTCCAGGTCCATACTGATCGCTGCGTAACCATGGTCGTTCCATCGTTTCACCCAGGCATCGAACGCTGTCCCGCCGCCGCCGTGGATGCACACCACTGCCGGCCAGCCACCTTCGGGAACGGCTCCCTTGGGGGCGCTGTAGTAAGCAAAGACCTGCACCGGATTACCGTTGTACGGAATCGACGAATACAGTATCCCCGTCATACCTTCCTTGGCGGCCTTGTCCGTTTTCTCCCATTGCGGTGTCTTATACAAGTCATCCAAATTCCACGGTCCCATCTGCTCCGCATGGGCGTTCGTGCAAAAGGCAGCGAACATCAATAAGGTCGTCACTCGTTGCTTTATCTTCATCAAACAATACCTCTACGGTTAACTGATATTTCTCTTCAAGCGGATCTTGCTCTCTTCTCTGCAACCAATCGCTTACAGAAAATCCTTGCGGATTGGCGTAAAGGCGTCGATGATGATTCCATCCTCTAAGGCAACCACACCGTGAACCTCATTCTTTGCTGCGTAGTAACTATCACCACGGGAGAGTGTTTTGGTCTGATCACCCACGGTGACCTCGAATACACCCTCGGCGATATAGCCGACCTGCTCATGTTCTTCATGGCTATGAGGTTGGCCAATGCCACCTTTCTTAAATGTAAACTCAACCAGCATCATCGAATCTTGATGAAGCAACACTTTGCGTGTGACGTATTCGTCTAATACTTTTTCTTGTACTTCGCTATTGAGAGAAATCATGATTTACCTATTCATTGTTTTGGGATTAAAGATTTGTAACTATTGTCGAGACACTCAGCGTCCATTGAAAGCTGCGGGTGTCCTCTGGGCGTGTTCCTGCGTGGTCATTCGAGAGAAACGAATCGGATCTGGTGCGTATCCTACCTTCATTTTTCCTTCTTTATCTATTTAAGAAATATCGATTCTTGGTCTTGGGATTTGGCCAGCATGACCTTCATTCATTAGTGATTCACGAAACCCTCAACATCGTCGATTACGGTCTCCGAACGCGCGTCTTCTTTCCGCAGGACCATCTCGACATTCTTAAACTCAACATTTTTCGCATGTCGAATGTAGGCTCCCCAAGCGGGTAGAACACCGAAGAAATACTGCTCCGGATAGCGAGTGATATCCTCGGGAACCTCGCGATTTGACTTTTCTGTCACTCCGCCGGGATAGGAAATTTGAATGTTTTCCAACAGCACGTCTTCCACGTTGTGTCCAGGAATACCGGCGATCATGATCGGACCGGCTTGGGCGATTACCCTACTCGGTCTCGCGTCTGGCGCTATTGTCACATTCGCCACCACGTTGCGGATCGTGATCCCTTTGATCGAGCCTACCCCAGCACCTTCGGACTCATTTTTTTTGAGTTGAGCCGTACCCGTGTAGGTATTCTCGGTATAGATTCTTCCACGGTTTGCCAGTCGGATGAAGATCGGTGAACCAACATTGTCCATCACGATACGTGAGATATTGACGTTTTCCATGCGACCGCCATCCACAATCTGCAGTTTGATGGCGCCCATGGGGCAATCGAAAAAGTGACAGTTTGAGACATCGATGTCGATGAACCCGCCGCTGGATGAGGTTCCGAATTTTAACGCTGCGGTGGTGCTGCTCACGTTGCAGTTTCGGACGACGATATTGCGGCAGGGGTTCTTCGTGCTCTTTAAGCAGATCGCGTCATCATGCGAATGAATCTCACTGTTTTCCAAAAGTACATTTTCACAACCGTCGATATCGAAGCCGTCGTTGTTTGAATTATTGTCCCGCATTTGCAGCGTGACTGCTGTGATGTGCACATCTTTGCAGTCAACCAAGTGGATCCCCCAGAACGCTGGATTTTTATAGGTCAAACCGGACATCGTTAAATTCTGGCAATTCTCGAAACGGAGTAACCGCGGGCGGTTGTCTTTGCCACCGGGGCCACTGCGTGGCGGAAAAACTTTTCTTGCTCCACGTCCATCGATCACGCCCAAGCCTTCAAGCTTGATATTGTTTGCATCCTCGGCGTAGAGAAGGCACTCAGAATTTCCCTCGCGTGCGGGACGCAGTTGATCGATGGGATAATCTTTTTGGTCCTGGCTGCCGAGTAAACTTGCGCCGTAGTCAAGCGACAGCGTCATGTTGCTCTTCAGTTGAATCGTGCCAGATACGAAGTCCCCCGCTGGGAACAAAACCGTACCTCCACCAGCCGCCTCGCAAGCATCGATGGTCTTTTGGATTGCCTCGGTCTCCAGCGTGACACCATCGCCAATCGCGCCATAGTTTTTGATGTTAAAAACCTTTGGCGTCACAATCTCGGCGACGCCCGTGGAAGCCACCCCTGCGATGATCAATACAGGAAGCAAGCTGCTGATTATTCTCTTTGTCATTTGATGGAAACCCTTTCTACTCGGTTTGGTTTTGTGGTGTGTGTTCAGGAGACAGTGGCACAGGCTTCCAGCCTGTGGTCTCTTCTTCCCAAGCTAGATGCTTGTGCCCTCTTCTTCACAGGCTGGAAGCCTGTGGCCTCTTCTTTGCAGGCTGGAAGCCTGGGGTCTGGTCTTCACAGGCTGGAAGCCTGTGGTTGGTTCTTTGCAGGCTGGAGGCCTGGGGGCTGGTCTTCACAGGCTGGAAGCCTGTGGTTGGTTCTTTACAGGCTGGATGCCTGGGGTCTGGTGTTCACAGGCTGGAAGCCTGTGCCACGGTTTGGCTAATTTCGTTCTGCGGAAAAGACGTCACCCTCCGGTTTGGCCGGCAAAGTATCTTGCCAGCTCTCAATCATGCTGAGCAACCGCTTCGCCGTTTCTGGCTGTTGATCCTTGAGGTCGTTGGCCTCGTAGGGATCATTGGCAATATCATAGAGCTCCACATAACTGAGGTCGCCATTGGTCACTAGCTTCCAGGTTTGATCCACAACGGCGTAGGAAACCCAGTGGTCAGGTTTACTTTTCGCTGCTGGCCAACGTGAAGGATATTTCCAGAACAGCGGTTTGGTTCGGCTAGGATATTTTTCCCCCTTGAGCGTAGCCACCTGACTAACGCCGTCGGGCTGGTAATCACTCGGTAGTTCCACGCCAGCGATTTCGCAAAAGGTCGGTAGCAAATCCACCGCCGACATGAGTGACACATCGTCCACCTTGCCCCCTGGAACTTTGCCTGGCCAACGGGCGATAAACGGTACGCCGATTCCGCCTTCGAAAAGCGAGGCCTTGTAGCCTTTACGACCGCCGGTCGTTCCTTGGGAAGCGCCCCTGCCGTAGCCTGCGCCTGTGGCGGAATCATAACCCAACGAGAGTTCATCGGAAGAGCCAGCCGGCCCGTTGTCAGAACTAAAAATGACCAGCGTGTTGTCGGTCAGTTCTAGCCGGTCCAAGGCATTGAGTATTTCGCCAACGCGATCATCGGCATGCGACAAAATCGCTGCGTAGATATTGTCCGGTTCGTCCAGGTCCGGAAAACGCCAGCGATACTTCGGCAACGTGTGATGCGGTGTATGCGGTTCATGTAACCATACGTTAACAAAGAACGGCTTTTTATCCTTTTGGCTTTTCTCAATAAACGCAATGGCACGCTCGGAGTCTTTATACCAGGGCATCTGCTCGCCGGAACAATTGAAGGCCCCGTAGTCGTCGTAGCCGTACTCTCCCGGGGAGGGCGAATCGGGAATCATGTTATTGGAAAGGTGCCATTTGCCGTAGTGAGCCGTCGCATAACCACCTTGCTTCAGAAAACGTGCCAGATACGGTGCGTCCACAGACAACCAGTCAGGCATGTTGCGGCGCTGATTGGAAGACACCGCAGCAAAATGGCCATCAATATTGTGCCGTCCAGGAAAATGGCCCGTCATCACCGCTGCCCGGCTCGGCGAGCAAACCCCGCAAGCCACGGTAAAGCGATGGAAATCGGTACCTTCCTTTGCCAACCGATCAATGTTCGGCGTTTTGACGTAGGGATGTCCGTGACAACTTAAGTCACCCCACCCCCAGTCATCTGCAAAGATAAAGAGAATGTTGGGTTGACTCTCTTGTGCCTTTACTACAGAAGTCGATATCCATAGCGATAAGACAACGCCACTGAACAATAGGGTCGTTCGATGCATCGTATTCATTCCTTAATTGGAACCGCAAATTCTGTCATGAAAGCTGTTGATAACAACAGATGCATTTCATTGCGGTTCGAGTCGTTCTTACTAGACTGGCCGACGAGGCAGTCACGAGTTATTGTTTTATCAAACCTTCAAGATCATCAACAACGATTTCCTTTTCATCTACGGGCCAGCGTAGGTTGCTGAATTCAGGTCTCGGATCAGCCTGATGTTTGGGTGCCCGTTTGAGTTCCATGAGCCCATTCCAATCGGCTAGGGTTTTGCCAGAGCGATCACGAAACTCTGCAACCGATCGCACAACCGTCTGCCATTGACCGCCACCCGCAGGTTTCACCTCGGCGACGTGTTCATCGCGGTTCAGCCCGACATGCAAAGTCTGAGTGTTTTGAGAGCGAACATCCATCGCCAGCTTGGCTCCTTCAAGGCCCTGCCAGGGTTCACCGTTGTCGGCGCCCATGAGGACGTGACTCCCTAGGCCAACGAACACCTGCGTCAGACAGATTAAATGTTTCCGCATTTTCTTCCCTTTACCCTCAGTGATTCACAAAATCCTGAACGTCATCCAATACAATCTTCTGACGTGCGTCGTCGCCGCGAAGGGTCAATTCAACATTCTTGAACTCAACATTCTTCGCATGGCGAATGTACGCTCCCCAAGCCGGCAGCACGCCAAAGAAGAACTGTTCCGGATACCGGTCTTCGTCCTCAGCAACCACCCGTTTCGCGTCTTCCTCGGTGCCGTGACCGGGATAGGATATCTTGACGTTTTCCAGAACCACATTCTCGATAGAGTGGCCGGGAATACCGGTGATCATGATCGGCCCCGCTCTGCCTTTTTCCTTGTCGGTCACATAGGGAGCCGTTTCCATCTTGATGCTCCGGTAGACAGCCTCCATCGCTTTCTCGCGGTCTTCAACGGTCACCTCTGCGACCAGATCGCTAATCCGCACATTCTTCAATGTCCCGGTAAATACGTTCTCGGACGCATCGTCTGCCCTCTGGCCTCGTTCGGACCTCACACCAAACGAACTGTTGCGATTTCCCAAACGCAAAAAGATCGGGTTGCCCACGTCTTTCATGACGATTCTGGAGATCGTGATATTCTCCAAGCGCCCGCCATCCACCGATTGCAATTTGATGGCGCCCATTGGGCAATCATGAAAATGGCAGTTCGTGATGCTGATATCGATGAACCCGCCACGGGAGGACGAGCCAAATTTGACCGCAGCTGTATTACTATCCGCCCTGCATCCACGCACGACAATGTTCCTGCAAGGGTTCAAGGAGCTTTTCAAGCAGATCGCGTCGTCCCCGGCGCTGAGATCACAGTTCTCGATGAGCACGTTCTCGCAACCGTCGAGATCCAGTCCATCATTGTTGAAGTTGTTGTTGCGAAAACGCAGCGTAACGGCATCAAAGTGAATGTTCTTGCAGTCGATCAAATGCAGTCCCCAGAAGGCAGGCCGCTTGTAGGTGACGCCAGAAAACGTGAGATCCTCACAGCTCTCCAATCGCATCAGACGCGGGCGGACGCCAGAGTTCGTTCCACCCTTCCTGGGGAAGTTCTCGTGAGTTCCTCTGCCATCGATCACGCCGAGTCCTTCAATCGTGATGTTCTTCGCGTTTTCCGCGTAGATCAGACAATGGGGGCCACCCTCTCTCGCTCGGCTGAGCTTGTCCGTCGGGTAGTCCGCTAGCTTGGTGCTGCCGAGTAAGCTAGCCCCGTAATCAAGCGAGAGGGTCACATTACTCCTAAGGATGATCGTTCCAATTTGAAAATCGCCTGCCGGCACCCAAACCACTCCGCCGCCTGCATCATGGCAGGCATCGATGGTCTTTTGCACCGCTTCCGTTTCCATCGCTACGCCATCACCGATAGCACCGTAGGTTTTGATGTTAAACACCTTCGGTTGGATCGTCTCCGCATACGCCATCGAAGAGATGCTTGCGACTACAAATAGCAGCAAGTTAAAAATGATTCTCTGTTTCATCGTCTTGTTTTCTGTTGGGGATACGAATTAGGGTTGGAGGTAGTGGATCTTGTTAACGGGCTGTCGATTTAATCGGTTTGACTCGACTGATTGTTTAACGCCAAGCCATAGGCGATCGCCTATGGAAAAGCTGACGCCTTCGGCTAAGCGTTAAACGATTAAATCGACAACCCGTTAAAGATCTCCATACGGAAGGGTCTTCAACAAGATCAACGGCTCTAAGATTGAATGTTGACAGGTTATTAAAAGTCGTTTTAAACGGGAGGTCGTTACGGTATCGAGTGAAAGGTATTCCTTGTTTAGGGTTGGGTCTCGACGGGAAGAGGATGAGTCTGCCCCTTGTTTTCAAATCCCGTTACATCCACAAGCACGATCGCTTCGCGAGCATCTTCTGGAGAAACGCTATGGGTTACATTATGAAAGACCACATTTTCAGCGTGTCGAATGTAATAGCCCCAGGCTGGATAGGTGCCAAACACGGTGACTTCAGGATAAGAGCGTCGAGGCATTTCCTGAGGGTTGTTCGGTACGCTATTTACGCCACCTTTAAAAGCTTGTACATCCACATTGGAGAGGTATATGTTTTTAATGGGGTACACGGTACCGTCGACATCGGCTCCCTGAATGGAGCTGCCCTGTTCCCCGTAGACATCACGCACCTCAATATTACTGACGTGAATATCTTCCACCGTCGAACCGACTCTGCCGGTCCTTAAACCGGTTCCGTTGAGAAAATAAATGGGTGTCTGCACATTGCTCATTTTGATGCGGTTGAACCTTAAGTTCTTCACGTTCGATCCATCCACCGACAAAAGAGCCAAACCGCTATGGCAATAGACAAACGCGAGGTCTTCAAAAAGAGAATTCGTGAAATCGCCATGGGTAGCCGAACCGAATTTAAACCCTTTCCATTGGGTACTGTTTACCGTTATGTTTTTAACCACAAGATTGTCGATGCCAACGTTTCGATCATAACTTTTAGGGCAAATCGCATCATCCGTGCAGGTGACCGTACTGTTGGTGATGTAAGCGTTCTGCACATCGATTGGATCAATGCCATCCTTGTTGTATCCGTGGATGCTTAGAAGATTAATACCATCGATCATCAGGCCATCTGTTGTTTCAGGAACAAAGGTCCAAAAACCGCTGTTGAGAATGTCTATATTTGTTACTGTGACATTTTTTGAGTTTGCGAAGCCAAACAAAGTGGGTCTATTTCTTTCGCGTACGCTATTCCACAGTGTCCCCACAGAGTTGCCATCGATCGCCCCTCCGCCGGTGATGGTCAGGTTGTCGACCTCATTTCCGAACACAAAATATTTACTGAAAAATCCGCCGGAAAAATTCTTGAATTTCGAATTGTCCTGAAAAGCACGAATCGTGGCCCCTTCTGAAATCCATATCGTAATATTTGCTTTCAGAGTAACGGATCCTGTCATGTAGATACCTGGTTCAAACACAACAGAACCGCCGGTGGGACATGCTTCAATAGCATCGGCAATGGCCTGGCTGTTATCGGTCTGCCCGTCTCCTATGGCTCCATGATCGGACACATTTACAATGGGTGCGGGCGGCTCTGCAATCGCCGTGCTCACGCCGATGTTGTCAATGTGAGGGCCTCCTTGGACACCGGTGGCTGTAAGTTCGACGGTATTGGTCCCAGCCTGGAGATCCACGATCACTCGGGTCATCCAGTACTTGGCCCACCCGTAATTCTCTTCGTTGTAATCGCTCGAAACACCACGTCGATGTGTTTCCCAGTTTTTTGTGAAAGGACCGAAGGCCAAGTTTTTTATCTGAACCCCATTCACCTTTAAGTCACACGGGCGATCCTGTTCGGTATTGTTTGCGTACTTGAAAAGCAGGGTGTACTTGCCCGCTTCGGGAACCGTGATGTTATTCCAGGTGACGGTGGCCCCTTGTCCTCCCATCTCCAGGTATCCCTCACCGATGTAGGGAAAATACTCGGTGCTTGCCTTATTGCCGCCGGTCTGGCTCGTGAAGTTTTCAGCTTCAAAATAGGCTGTCGAAAATGCATTAGCGGAAGACGTCGATGGCATGCCAATCATGGCGGCTATCAAAAACGGGATTTGCTTCATCATTGTTAAATAGCTTCTTTTTACATCGAACATTGCATTCCTTACTTACTGTTTGACTTCACGTTGGCGGCTTTGAGTTCTTCAGGCCAGGCATAGACGTAGTTACTGGTCACGGCCACGCCCGACCTACCATCGTAGGGACTGCCGAGGTCGTAAATGACATTGGCAAAGGCAAACAGGGGTTCTTCAAGGTTGGAGACTGGCGTCTCGATCGACCAGGTTCCATCCTGGCTCTGCACGGGTGATGCGGTGGTCCAAACCCGATTTTTCACGTCGCGGTCATTGGTGAAACAAACTTCCACTCGTTTGATTTTCAATGTTGTGGGTGCGGCGGTTACTCGAAATACTGGAATGCCATCGGGTTGCTTTACCAATAATTCTGACTTGGGTCTTGCCGGGAAATCAAAAGCACCTTTGAGGTGATCCTCGAACCATAGATATCCAGCCATCGCGACTTCCGGCCTAGTCTTGTGGCTGAGGTTCGGCCAGGTGATGTAGTGTTTTTCGACATCGGTCAACTTGAGCGATTCGATACTATTCCAATCCGGGGCATTGAAATCATTCGATGCACCAATCAACAAGACGGGAGCATGCATCTTTTTCCAATAGGCGAAACCGTCAATCGTGTTCTTCAATATCTCCAGATCGTCTCCGCTCAGCCCCCCCTGATTTCGCATGGTTCCTTTCAAGACAGGATGTTCGAGATAAAGCCCTCCTGCACCTCCCATTGAAGGGACGGCGGCCGAGATTCGAGGATCGATACTTACCTGGGTTGCTAAAGCCCCGCCCGTTGAATGGCCGGTTACCCCAATCTTGTCGGGATTAACCTGTGGCTGTTCCTGCATGAAGGTAATGATGCGGCGAGCAGCGATCTGGCGAGGGAAATACCAGCTATTGCGAGGGCTTAATACGGCGTCGATCGTATTGCCCGCAGGTGTGAGCGAGCCGTAGGGGCCGAGGGCGCCATTATGAACAATGGCACCCCAGTTGGTATTGGGAAGCTTTTCACCATCTCCGCTTAGAGTACGAGTCTGGTCATTGTTTGGATGGAAACAGGCATAGCCACGCCGGGCCCATTCCAACACGGTTCTCTCGGCTGCCGTCTGCTTGCCCCCGCTTAGTGCAAGTAGAGCGGGAAGGCTCTTAGCCCCTTCGGGATAGGCCCAGTACCCACAGATAACCGCCTTTTCCCCCAAGAACGTCCCTACCGTCATCTGCACCCAGTTGACAACGATACCATCGTTCGTTTTCCAGGTCTTATGAATTTTTATTTCTAAAGGGTTGTGTGCGTCATAACTCTTTTCGTATCCGCTCCAGATATCTTCAAGAGTCTGCGGGACATCATTTGGATCGGTAATCGATGGAACTTCACCTTTCCCCCAGATATCCATTTCAGCAGCTGTCACGTCATTGTCGTTCTTCGTGCTCACCGTCTTAAACCCGGTGACATCTTCAAGCACAATTGCTTCGCGAGCATCTTCAGGGGAAACATCATGGGTCACATTGGTGAACACCACGTTTTCCGCGTGCCGGATATAATAGCCCCAGGCAGGAAAGGTTCCAAAAACAGTTGTCTCGGGATAGCCACCTGGAAATTCCCGAGGGGTTCCGGGCACTTCTTTCACTCCTCCTTTAAAATTCTTCACGTCCACATTGGTGAAGTAGATATCTTTGATCGGATAAACCGTTCCATTTTTCTCTGTACCCTGAATGGAACTGCCTTCTGACCCATAGACATTCCGGACTTCAATGTTTGAGAAATGAATGTCTTGCATCCCAGGTGTGGTGGTTGATGCCGCGGCATCGCGGACAACAAAGAAGGGGGTTTGCACCCAATTCATTTTGATGCGATTGAACTTGATGTTTGTTACATCAATGCCCGACATTGCATACAAGGCGATGCCGCTGTGAGAATGAACGATGGCCATGTCCTCGAAAGATGAGTTGGTAAAATCACCCTTTGTAGAGCCGCCATATTTGAACCCCTTCCATCTGGTGTGATTGACCGTAATATTCTTTACCACCATGTTGTCGATTCCCTTGGAAGCGTCGTAACTTTTGGGAACCATGGCGTCATCACCACTGGAGATAACACAGTTGGTTATCGTGATGTCGTGACAATCAATCGTGGCGATGCCATCCTTGTTCACATTGAAGATATTCAGGCCATCAATCGTGATGTTATCCGATCTCTGAGGGACGAAAGCCCAGAAATCATTGTGGATCATATCAATGTTGGTAACCGTAACGTTATTCGAATTGACAAATCCCAATGTTGAAGGACGACGGGTACTCGATCTACCAGGAAGTCTTTCGGTCGTATTGAGATCGATGGTCCCCCCACCGGTAATCGTCAAATTATCTACCTGGTTTCCGAACATGAAATACCTGGTGATGTATCCGCCTTGAAAAGAACCTTCCGAGTAGGTTTTGATTTTTTCATTGCCCGCAAAATTTCGTACGATGGCGTTTTCAGAAATCCAAAGGGTCATGTTTCCCTTAAGGGTAATGGACCCAGTCATGTACACCCCCTCATCGAAGACCACGGAGCCTCCGGGCGGGCACGCGGCGATGGCTTTCGCGATGGCTTCGGTATTATCCGTGCTGCCGTCTCCGACGGCACCATGATCTTTAACGTTGACGACGGGAGCAGGTGGCTCACTGATTGCCGTGCTCACGGCGATGTTATCGATGTGAGGCCCGCCTTTGTCGGATGTCGCAATCAGCTCTAGCGTATTAGCCCCGGCTTTCAAGTCGACCATCACCCGCGCATTCCAATACTTGGACCAACCATAATCCTCTTTGTTGTATCCGGTTGCTAATTCGGATCTGATGTTTTCCCAGTTTTGGAGGAATGGACGAAAGGGAATGCTTCTGATCAAAGCGCCATTCACCTTCAAATCACAAGCGAGATCTTCCTCGGTGTTATTGGCGTATTTGAAGATGAGTGTGTATCTTCCGGCTGTCGGAACCGTGATGTTGTTCCAGGTAGCCGTGGCGTTCTGACCGCCCATTTCCAAATAACCCGTTCCGATGTACGGGAAGTGTTCGCTGCTTGCCTTGCTGTCGCCGGTTTGACCGGTAAAGTTTTCGGCTTCAAAATATGCCGTTGAAAAGGTGCCCGTTGCCCAACAGCAAACGGGTAGGGATAACAACACCAGCGAGAGAAGACCTGGTTTCATCATCGTACTTTTTTCCTCATGGTTGATGGCATCGAAAGGACGTTTCAAGGTAAATATTCGTTGGACTCGAGCACGTACTCTGGCCCAAGAGTGATGTATTGGACCCAGAGATTCGGTTGAGCCCTGCCGCGAACCGCGGCGGTCGTCACCGTCAATGTGCCATGGTTGGCAATAAAGTTCGTGGTCGTTGCGGGCAAGGTGCGGAGCAGGTTCCAGTTTTTGTCAAAGACGTTTACGGAATTGCCGCCCGCAAACTGCATGTACTCCAAAGGCTGGATCGTGCCTTCAATCGACAGGGTTCCCGAACCGTTCACGGTGAAGAGCGGATTCTGGAGGGGCACGGAGTCTTCTTCGACCCACAGCATCACTTGGGGCTGCTGAGCCACGTAAGGATTAGATAACTCCATCGTTGTCCCGACGCGAAGGTGCTGCCAACGAGGCACGGCGCCCCATTCCTGATCGATCTTAAATGGCTCATCTTCACCCGATGTCCTGCCCATCACACGATGCGGCGTGAAAATGTAATCTCCGTCGTCTTTTTTGCTGAGCACAAGAACGTCTGGACCTTTGTAGTGGTTGCCGTTCTTGATTAAATACTTTTTGACGTAGGCGGCATCACCGTCGGTAAACACCGGGCCGACTTCCTGCCAGTAGCGGAAAAGTTTGAAACCATACTCGGATAAACCGTACGTATCGATTTCCCGCTTGGAAAGCATCTTGCCGCTCTGTCCACCGAGCATTTCAATTCGACGGGTGTGATTCATGATCCCGTCGGAAATATCAAAGTGGAAATCCAGCATGCTGGGCGCCATCTCGGTATGCTTCCTGCCCTTTTCATAGAGGCGAATGCCAATCCGCATGTGGTGATAAGCCCACATCCCGTAGATTTCCTGGGCTCCGCTGAATTTCGTTTCGAAATGCGCGGGCAACGCCCCACGTCCGACAATACTGCCGGTGGTTGGACGCTCCACCCGGCTGTAGACATCGTCAGTAAACTCACGGACATACCACGGCGGTTCGTTCATTCGGCCAGTCCCATCGAAGTGCAAGTGCGAAGTCTTTACGTCGTTGAGAAAATCACCGTATTGTCCGCAAATCTCTTCCGCCAAACTGTTGGGCATCCCAAAGTCTTCTTCGAAATTAAACGAGTGATTGCTTTGCACCAATCCGGCCATATCGGTGCCGACATTGTGGGACTTTGCAGTCGTTCCTTCCTGGCCGCGCTGACAACCTTGTAATATCCATACGTCGTCATCCGTGTTTGTCATATTCTCGACACTCACCACCTCATTCCCGATGCGCATAAAGTCCTCGTCCCGCATTTCGATGATAGAGGCTGGATCGGGACGGAAACGTATGGTGGTGGCTTCGGTGTCAATCGCTTCGGCGAGTGTACCGGAGACCCAGCTCATGATGCGAGGATCGACATAGGTTGACGAAAGATACTTCTCTGCTTTGATCTGCGGAGAGAGGCTTTTCAGATGGAGCTGGATCCCATGCTTCGCAAGGTATTCCTGGTAAGCGATCATATCCGCCTTACCCCTTGGGAAAATGTTTTCCCTTGGCGTCGTCATACCCGACTCACGCCAGCTCTTTTGGAACATATAAACCCGATTGGCACCGCTGGGAATGACGTACTTATTCGTCATTTCGTATAGCTCTTGTTCAGACTCCTCGGGATGAACACTGATCACGGACAACCTACGAAACTCATTCACCCACCGGTCAACCCAGGCCAACACGTCGGCTTCGGTCCACGAATCCACTTTGGGATAAACCATATGTCCCGCTGCAGCCTGAGCGGACCAAATTTCAGCAAGCACCGCATCGAGTTCTTTTCCGGACAGATTATTGTTGTAAAGAACCACGCTGCCGCGGGACCCATCACCACGAGGCCTTGCCCAAAGGTAGGGCCAAGTCAGCTCAACCGTCTGACGTCTTGCACCAGCTGTCATCAAGTCGTTGAGCGTATAAGCCTCGACAGCGTCACTATCCTCCGTAGAGAGTCTTAGACTTAAACGGTAACCCTGACCCGATCCAATCCCAGCGAAGTCCAGCAGATGGATGGCTACATGGTTTTTGTAGGACTTGACGCTAAAGGTAAAGCTTGGACTCCCGCCGGACTCTGATACGGTGATTTCGTTGCCAGATTGAGAGAGTGTGCTGAGCCGCGTCCCCGTCCTCTCTCGTCCCTGCGACAGGTAAAACCCAGCCACCGAATCGAATTCCAACATTTTCTCATCGCCCAGCACTAACGAACTCGGCTTGCCCGCCGAATCAAAGGTGAGCTCTGACGCGGAAAGCATCCACACAGGAAGGGGTATCCACAACAAGCAAGCAACTAGGATTCTTCTATACATATTCTTCATTATTCTTTTCCAAAATGATTGGCAATTTTCTTTTCGCTGGCCGCTTGCAATTTTTCCATGACCTGGTCCGGCGTCTTGTGCTTGCCGTCATCGCTTTCTCGATAACTCTATCGACCTGGTTGAAGCGTGTCACAGATCTCGTTGAATCTCCACATCGGGAAGGAAAATGCCTTTGGAAAAGGCTCGCTTAAAGTGGTCATCAGCGGTAACTCCTGATATCGCGTTTCAGTGATCTCGATCACTACCATCCCCACGTTTGCTTACTTCCAATCAATTCGGGCTTCCCCGGTTTCAATATCGACAAAGACTGCGGCGTGAGCAAATTCACGCGTGTACTGCCAGCCTATCCGTTGGGCATCGCCCTTGGGTGGCCCAAGTGGCTTGTCTAATTCCGGATACCATTCGAATGTTCCGGTGTCATCGCCTTGATAGCCCCAGGTGTAACAAAAATAGGAGTACGGCTCAGCAACGACTAGAAAGCATGCCAAGGCGAACGTGATTCGCTCGCGTGCGAGTTGCGATCGTTCTGCGCGTGGTTGTCCCATTAACTCTTTATCTCGCCAATCGAAGCCAGGCCACGTTTTGCAGACCATCACTTTTCCGGCCTTGGCCTGCTTTTGGAACGCCTCCATGTCCGCAGCCAACTGTTCTTTGTTGACCTTGGTTGAGCTAACAAAATGTTCGTCCATGGCGCCATCGTTCACCGCGAGCAGTGCTGCGGCGGGATCGTCTGCTTTTTGTGGCACTCCGTTTTGAATCATCAGCTTCGATGATCCGATTTTTTCACGTGTCTGCTTCAGCATCGAAAGTATGCCCGTATTCAACGCATCGATTTTTTGGGGAGTCAGCACCCGACGTCGATTGGCGTTGTTCATCTTGTTGATCGCGTCGATAAAGATCCCGTCCGCACCTAAATCACGAACCGCCGCATGGGCCGTATCCTCCCACCACGTACGCACCTCCGGTTGAGTCAAATCAAAGAAGGGAATACTTCCAAATATGGTCAGTCTCTCCCCTTCGGTGCTCTTCAACTCTCCGTCAATCGGAAAACGTTCGTTAGCTTCATAACCACCAATTTTGATCGTGGAGTTCAAATAGAACAGCACCTTCGCGTTGGGGTTGCGCTGCTTAATCCCTTTCGCTGCGATTGCGAAGCCTTTATCCATGCTTCCGTGCTTGCGCGTCGCTTGCCCTTTCTCAATGGTGATGAAATCGAAATGTTCCGCTAGGAAATCCAATTGCTCGGATGTGAAATCATCAGAACGATTCGCCATGTGAGCGTAGGTTGGCACTGTATCCCAACTGAATGGTGGATAGCCATCGGCAGCGTGCAGGGCGGGTATCGACCATGCAAGCACGATAGAAATCGTAGCTAACTTCTTAATGAAAAGAGCTTTCATTGTATTTCGATTGGTGAGGTGATTCTTTCTTGGGATCGGGTTCGTTCAAACATTCGCGAATGTTTTTCTCAGTCAACAAATTCGACATTCTCGAGTCGCAGGACGACGGCGTTGGGCCAACGACGGTTGTTGTAAAGGCGCTGAGCTCGCACGGCCGAGACCTCTAGTCCGGCATCGGTCTGTTTAAACCGCGTTCCGATATCATGCCTCGACGTGAATTTCTCCATTCGATGCTCCTGGCCGAGAACGCTAATTTGGGTATCGGGGGTCGACTTCAGTTGTTTGAGCAGGACGTCCTTTCTTGCCGATCTGCCCCATTGGGTGCCGCCATTTGGATCGTCATCTGTCAATCCGGTCAAGAAGGCGTAGACATATTTTCCATCCTTGGATTGGGTGTAGTACACATCCTTGTCGCCTGCCACGACACATGGGCGAATGTCATAGATGGCCTCGTTGTTGACAAACATCCAAAGCGCCAATTCTCGGAAACGTTCCTCTTGCTCGAGCGGGACAATCCCCGATGGCATGGGGCCCATGTTGATCAGGAGGTTGCCACCTTTAGCGCGGGTTTCAATCAACATGTTGATCAGTCGCGTGCCAGACTTATAGTCCTCATTGGTGGGCTTGTATTGCCATTGATTGCCCAGCGTAAAGCAGGTTTCCCAAGGACCAAGAATCGGGTCCGGCGGCAGTCTTTGCTCGGGAGTTACCATCTCGCCGCGAGTCACCAAACAGCGTGGCGCAATCTCATGGACGTATTGCGCAAGTTCGCCTTTGTGTCCACCATCCAAAAAGATCACGTCGATCTCTCCATAGTTGGAGAAAAGTTCGTCCAAGTGCTTCTTGGTATAGGCAACCAATTCATCGTGATACTTACCTGCCTCCACCCCGCCACGTGCTGGCACATCACGCTCATAATGGAACGCGAAATCCTCGGGTGAATAGTAGTATCCGACCTTCAAACCATGGCGTCGGCAGGCTTCCACGTACTCTCCGACGATGTCTTTGCCATACGGTGTGTTCATGATGTTGAAATCAGTGGTCTTCGTATCCCACATGCAGAATCCGCTGTGGTGCTTGGTGGTGAAGACCATGTACTTGGCTCCCGCCAGTTTGGCAATTTCCATCCATTTGTCCGGATCGTACTGCGTCGGATTGAACGTTTTCGGCAACTCGTTGACGTAGCGATCCAGGTAGTCACGCGAGGCATAGTCCATCGAATGGCTGATAACGGATCCAAGCTGGGAATCGAACGACCAATGCACAAATATGCCTAGCCCCCAATCCATGAACTCATCTTCCAATGCTGGGTCGTTCCTCAGGTCGCCTTCTAATCGAGGCTTACTGAACCTCTGCGCTTGGCAGGGTGCCAAAGTGCATAGAGCTAAAAAGGCGAAGCTTAACGCTGTGAGTGTTCTCATCATTTTTGCAGTTCCGGTCATTTGAATCCCCGTCATTTGAATCCTGGTCATTTGAATCCCCGTCATTTGGTCGAAAGATTGTCGCGATTGATTGAACCCATTTTTAGATGGACTAATCTGTGTTTCCTACAAATTCAACATTCTCAAGCTTAAGGACCACGGTGTTGGGCCAAGCCTTGTTGTTGTAGATACGTTGGGCTCGCATGATGGAGAGTTCGATTCCGGCGTCGGTCTGTTTGACTCGTGACGTCGGATCCGCTTTGGGGTTGTATTCCAACACTTTGTCGTTTTGCCCCAGAACCGATACTTTGGATTGGTCCGTTGCTTTCCAATTCTTTAAAACGATGTTCTTGCGTTCGCCGTGCTTCCAACGATCCTTGCCAGTGAATTCCGTCATGAATACGTAGACGCATTTTCCATCCTTGGATTGGGTGTACCAGACGTTGTCTTCGCCCACGACTTTGCAGGGACGCACGTTGTGGATCGCCTCGTCGTTGATGAACATCCAAAGAGCCAATTCACGGAACACACGTTCCTGCTCAAACGGAATGATTCCAGAGGGCTCGGGGCCGACATTGATCAATAAATTGCCTCCCTTAGCTCGGGTCTCAATCAACATCTCAATCAGTTTTCCACCGCTCTTGTATTCTTCATTGGTAGGTTTGAATTGCCACTGTGTCCCGAGTGTGAAGCAGGATTCCCAGGGTCCAGGGATAGGAGCATCCGGGATTTTTTGTTCCGGCGTCGCCATCTCGCCTCGCGTTACAAGGCAATTGGGCTGCAACTCATGGACGTAATCTCGGATTTGTGCATTGTCGAACGCATCTAGAAAAACAACATCAATGGGTCCGTAGTTTGTCAGTAGTTCCTTCATTTGCTGCTTGTCGTAATCGAGCAGTTCCTGGTTCTTGGAAATCCTGGAATGGTCGCCACTCCTGCGAACCACATGCCCTTGCTGGTGCAGAAAATAGAAATCCTCGGGCGAAAAATAGAAGCCAACCTTCAGACCTCGCTTGCGACAGGCATCGACATACTCACGCACAATGTCCTTCTTGTACGGCGTGTTCATGATGTCAAAGTCGGTCGTCTTGGAGTCCCAAAGACAAAAACCACTGTGGTGTTTGGTGGTTAAGACCATGTATTTGACACCGGCCAGTTGGGCGATATCCATCCACTCGTCCGGATCGTATCGCTTTGGATTGAAGGTTTTCGGCAGGTCGTTGATGAAGCGATCTAGGTATTTTTCATTCGCTCCTACCATGGAGTGACTGATGACCGATCCCAGTTGTGAATCCAATGACCAATGGATAAACATACCGAGGCCCCAGTCCATAAACTCCTCTTCGCGCTCCGCGGCGTTGACCAACCCTTCCTTGCTCGCTTCCCATTGCCCACGGGCGGCAGGCATCGACACCAACAGCAAGAGGCATCCTATCGTCATCCATCTACAAGTTGTCTTCATCGGGTGCTCACTTCAAGTTGGACAAATTTTGAAATTTCTATCATTGATTTATCTGCGGTCGCTGGATTTCCGAAGTCCACCCGTCTGGTGAGGATCGCTAGGGTGACTTGCATAAAACCGACGACTCGTTGGTAATGGCCGCACGTGCAAGCTCGTTTCGAAAGCCAATTTTCCAGAACGCTCACCGGCGCGACCCGAAGGAAAGTGAGATTAGCATCTCGCACTTGGCGGGAGGACGGGAAACGAATTTATCGTTTCCGGCAAGGTCGGGGTAGTGTTGACGCTTAACAACCAACAGCGGCAGCACGCCGTCCATTATGCCTGAAGATTGACTTTTGGAAATCGGTGGAATGGATGATGGTCGTCTGTACATTCTTTAGGGGGGTGAGGCAATCCAATCTGTTGGGTAGAATCGCTCGTTTGGGACGAGGTTGCGTCGTACCGAGTTGGGGACATCATCGTCGAAATCCCCAGCGACGTGATCGTAACGAGAGCTGGATACAGGTGCCGCCCTCGGTAGGACAATCGACCGAAATCTTCGCGCCCAGCAATTTTGCTCGGCGCCGAAGCGATGGTGGGACGCCTTTGGCAGTGCTGCCGGAGAGTCCGATTCCGTTATCGCTAACTGTCAGATTGACCTCCTTTTCGGATCCTGCAAGACGCGTTACCAGCTGAGTCGCCCCTGAGTGCCGGCAAATGTTGACCAGGCATTCTTTGTAGAACAGGAACAGGTCGAATCGCGTTTGCGGTTTCAGTCGATTCAAGTGGGGTTCGCCCGTGACCAGGAGGTCGTGCTCCAAGTTGACGGCAATTCGCTCCGCAGTCCGGTACATGTCAGTCTGGAACCCGGCATACAGTTCACTGGAATTCTGCATGTCGGTGCAATGACGCATTGCCACGCCTGTCCTTTCGGTGAGGCCGCGAATCCTTTGCAGGAACGTTGATAGGTCTTCAGGGGACTCCTTTACATCGTCCGCAAGATCGCTGAGCAATCCGATGGTATGCAGGTTGGCGCCAAGTTCGTCATGAAGATCGGCAGCAAACCGCCTTTTGATTTCGTTGAGTTGCCGCATTTGAACCATCCGACTCAATAGCACGGTGAACCCGATTCCCACGGCCAAGATCACTGCCAGCCAAGTCATGCGTTCTAAGTTCGCAGCCTGTTGTTCGTAGCGTTGATTGAGCTCGCGAGCGATAAACGGGCGCTGAGTTTCCAAATCGTGCCGCTCCGCAAGACCCTCAAGCCAACCGCGAATAGGTAGGATTTCACCATAGAAATTGAAGCCATCGGTCAGCGCGGACAGATGCCGGCGCTGCGTCGTTTGGGGGGGGGTGATGGTGACCGGTTTCTCGAACGCAACGTTGACTCCTTCAGAAAACACTTCAATCTCAGCGTATCCATTTGGGGATTCTGAATTTTGGTCGATTGCGTTGCGCGCCGAGTCACTTCCGACGATCCGAACGTACCGGCAATCGACGACAGGAAATCGTTTCATGATGATGGGCGCGATGTCGTAAACGGATTCAAGATTCATTTCACATAGCGTCACCGCGTCAGAGAAGTCTTCTTGGCTGGCCCCGAGAATTTGAATATGCCTTGGGATTCCGTAGTCGGATGATACAGATTGGGGGACGGTATCGCTGAGATCGGGACCGTGCAGGTGGATGCGGTCGACTGGTAGGACCTTGCCTAAGTCGATGGTCAGTTCGAGCTGTTTGCCGACTTCAACGTAACTGACAAACGCGATACTTTTCTTCCCCTTTGCCGCATCCATTAGGTAGGGAAGTGATCCGTCAACCAGGAAATCTTTTTGCAATGACTTCGATCCCTTGTGCGCATCGTCCGATACCGATACCTGTTTGTGCAACGCGACGTTCTCTTCGCCGCTGAAGACGAGTATCTCCGAGAGCTGGAGATTGAAATTGCCATCCCATATTCGCCGCGACAATGTAAGAGCGACAACCCGCACCCAAGAGGCTTTCGTCCGATGGGGCAGATCGATGATGACCGGGGCGATGCGTGGAAGTAGGGAGGATTTGTCATCGATTCGGGCGACAACGACGCCGCTAGAATCACGATCGGTTCCGACGATCACTTCAAATTCACGGGGGAATCCGTCGGCAACAAAACCCGTTTTGGCATCGCGCCAAATCGTCGGTACCAACACGATTTGGTCGATGGAATGCTCTTCTTCGAGATCGATTTGAGCCCATATTCGGGTCTTGGCGTTCTCAAACGACATCGAGCGAAATCCGATTGGACCCACGCCACCCGAGAGGCTGAGTGTTGGCAACTTCACAACGGCCTCGTCGATCTCCACAAGCCGACGCTTGAGTTGTGATGGCGTAAAGTCGCTAAAGTCTCGAGGAGGGGAGTCGGCCACCCCTGGTTCGAATGGGAGTAGCCAGAACAGGAAGGCTAGAGCGTTTAGGGTGGCATTTGGTCCGTTCATGGCTTGTTTGTGCTTGATTAAAGCGTCATTGTGCTTAAATATAAATGCTACACATCGTACAAATATACGATAGAGGGATTCCACTGTCGGGTCTACACTCGACCACACTGCAGGAGGGTGGGGATGGGGCGACGTCGCGTTCCCTGCTCGTCTCCCTCCTCCAAGATTCTTACTTTATCACATGTTTAATCAAAGGATTTTTATGAAAAATCGAAATGGGTATCGCCGCGGCGGCTTTACGTTAGTGGAGCTACTCGTCGTGATCGCAATCATTGGGGTGCTAGTGGGATTATTGCTTCCCGCAGTTCAAGCCGCCCGCGAAGCCGCTCGACGGATGAGCTGTAGTAACAATTTCAAGCAGATCGGGCTTGGGATTCACAATTATCATTCCGCGTTCGACATGATGCCAGCCCAGGGTGGCGGTACAGTCGCCGATACGAACGGCATTGGCATTACGACAGGTCACAATGAGCTGCACCTGAGTATGCTCGTTGGGTTGACCCCGTTTATTGAGCAACAGGCTCTTTGGGAAATCATCTCCAACCCCGTAAGGTCGACGCCCACATCGTCATTGTATTTCCCACCGATGGGGCCTTCCGCGGGCAAAGAACTCAGCAGTCACGCCAACCGGCCTTATGCCCCTTGGATAACCGAGATTCCGACGTTCCGTTGCCCCAGCGATCCGGGTGTCGGGCTCCCCGCGCATGGGCGAACGAACTACGGTGCTTGCATGGGGGACAGCTACATCGGTGGCAGGCGAGGCAAGTACAACACCGCGGGTACCGCGTTTGACGATGACGAGATCGAGAATGCGCGTGCCGGACAGCGCGGGGTATTCTCGATGCGTGAATACATGCAATTTCGTGACATTATGGACGGATTGTCCAACTCGATTGCGATGGGGGAAATGGCCACGGATATGGGCGATAACGATGTGCGAACAAGACCTTCTCAAATGCAGAAGCCCATCAGCAGGATGGCCCGGGAAGGCAATCTGACTTACTGTGAACAGTATCGGGATCCACAGCGTCCCCAGTTCTACGATGAAGCGAACGCTGTTTGGCCTGCCAATGATAATGCGGAGAGACGCCGAGGGTATCGTTGGGCCTATGCACCCCAATTGTATTCAGCGGTGCAGACCAATGTTCCTCCTAACAGCGTGGTTTGCGTTGAATTCCACAATCGACTTGCGCATGTCCCTGCAAGCAGCCGGCATCAAGGCGGTGTTCACGTGCTGATGGCGGATGGCGCGGTCAAGTTTATTACCGAGTCGATTGACGCTGGAAACCAGAACAGCGCGTCGGTTGGCCCCGACTCCCAATACAACCTTGCGCCTGGCTCACCGAGTCCGTTCGGCTTGTGGGGGGCACTAGGAACACGTGCCAGCAAAGAAACGATCGATACGGAATTCTAGGGCGTATCGACGTCCGTTGGTCTTGCGGTTCCGTGACGGCTCCGCGATTCCAACGGCAGCAATCGAGGGTGCTCGGGGCAGGGATCATTAGCGATTCCTGTCCCTGCGCTCCTTCAACAAAAGATTTACTCGCACAAACATTTTTCAGGACTAATCATGAATCGTTGTCAACTGACATTTTTGTCTATGGTTTTGTTGCTCCCGCTCGCTGGTTGTGGTAAGGACACCGGAGGCCAGATCGCGACACAGGACGAACTTGTTTCTTATATGGAAGAACACCCCGAGCTAAACACGGAGAACGAAGTGGAGCCGCCGGAAGATACCGGTGGTTGACGCTCTGTAATGTTCCATGTTCCTTAACCATTGAAGCCGCTGTGGTGCCAATCACATCGGCTTCATTGCGTTGGGCGAAGGCAAACGACCGACCCGTTTCCTTTTGCCCTGCATGCCTGAAAAACCTACGATCCAACGATAGAATTTCCGAAAATCAGCCACCGATTCTTCTGACGAGGCCATGTCGATGGGTGCGGTGAATGTTGTTCCTCCGACGCCACCTTTGGGTGATTGCCGGCAGGCGTTTATTTTGCATTGTCCTGTGGCCAGATTATTTCGAATCTAGAAAGCCCTTGGCCTTTATTCTCTTCCATGGAAACACCCCAGCTCGGTCTGGCTCCTGTTGAGTCTTCTTCAAAATCATGACGGTAGATACCTGCTGCAAGCTGGGGGTTCAGCTTGTAAATGGATTGGAAGTGGACGCCGTCGGCAGAAGAAAACATTCTGCTGGGTCCCCAGCCGATACCGACACACATGGAGCCAATGAAATTGGAATCTTTCCACACAAGCGCCTCGTGCCCGCGGTGAAGAATCTTGGGAACCTTCGTGTAGGGGCCTTCCGGCGTGTCGGCTGTCGCCGTCAGCAGAAACGTGGTCTTGCGCACTCGAATGCGGGTTCCATCCTCGAGGTCTTGGCCAGCAAACCCCTTGTAGTAGAGCCATATTTTACCGTCGTGCACCACGAAGACGGCATCGTCACAGAGGAAACTATCGGGATCATTGGTTGAGTCCGAAGGCTTGATCACCGGGTTGCTCTGAAGTTTCTTCCAGGGACCGTCAGGCGAATCCGAGACCGCAATGCCGATGGAGGCTCGACTCAGCTTTCGGTCAAAAGGAGCCGCCATTGCCGTATAGGCCAAGTAGTATTTGCCTTGGTAAGGCAGGATGTTGGGTGTGTAGACACCGGCTCCATCCCATTCCTCTTGACCACCCGCATGCAATGCAGGCCCTTGTTCTTCCCATTGATGGCCATCATGACTCGTTGCATACCAAACGGATCCGCTCCATCCGCCTGGATACCCGGGCTGACCTTTGAGAACCTTCGTATACCAGACGTAGTAGGTGTCACCACAACGGATCACATCACTGGGGTCCCTGCGCATGATGTCCGGTTCACTCAGAAACGCAGTGGTCGCTTTCAAGTCGACAACACCATCCTTGGCCGGCGTCGGATCGACGGGAACAAAGTTCGTCCAGTCCTTCTGAGCAGGAGTTTCCTTCGTGCTCTTCGATTCCTCGGCAGTTGCCGTGACTGGCAATCCAATAACAACGAGAGCCAGGATTGCGATTAACGAATAGGACATTCCCGTAAGCAAACCACCTTCCGGTGCTGCATGAGCGATACACAGATCTCTAGACCATTTGAGACTTAAGCGGAGTGTCTCGTTCTCGTCGACCATCCTATCTCGCATCATTGTAGAAGTGGTTTTGCTCATGTTGGACGACGGTTGCATGGGCGTCCAAATTCATCAGGCGGCGGGAGACATTTTACAAGTAATCGAAAGCGGCAACCACCGCCGTCGCTATCATCTCCGCAAAGCCCCCGATCGGTTGAATCTTGATAGCCAAGTAGCGATGCTCGCATGTAGCTGCTATCATTTCGTTCTCCTAGAGGCGTTCGTTGGCGCCAAGGGTCCGTTACGATTGGTTCGGATGTATTCCGACGATCAAACAAAGAAACACAAGTGAGAAATCAGATGAAATTAAGAATTTTGAACGCGATTGCATTGATTGCGATTGGAATGATCCCAATGACTTTGACTGGATGCGGCGATGAAGGGGCGACGATGGTCAAGCCCGAGGGCACCGCAGAGGACATTCAAGCCGCATCCGAAGAAGCAGCTGCTGCAGCCGAAAATCGTCCGCCAAGCTAGATCAATCGCTTGCTTCGGGTCATGCCCGAAACGGTAACGAAAAAACCCTGGAACCTTTCACAACGTTCCAGGGTTGATCGTAGAAATCGAGAGCGTTCTGTTGAATTAAAACTGTTCGTCGATCACTTCTTTGGAAGCTCGCGTGCCAAGTGCACCCCATAATCCGTAAGGGCTTCCCTGACCAACACCATTTTCACTGATGTAGGATCCGTTGTTTCCGTGGACTGCATAGTAAGGGGTGGTTGCGTTTGAGTTGCCAGCATCGATGGAATCGGTGATGAACTTCACCGCACCGTCTCCCATCAACACATGAGTCCCGCCTTGATGACGACTGCTAGTCGACATCGGGCCTGCTTCAATGGTGATTTCGGACATATTGCAAGATGTCGAATTCGGAGGCAGGACCGTAAAAAATCCTGTAAACATGGGACCGCAGTCTGCCCAGCGGAAACCGCGTCGATCCGTTGCCGAAGTGATCAGCCCACCAACACTATTGTCTCTGGGTGTCGTTGGGCTCCAAAACTGTGGTCGTTGGGGATCGATCTGAGGGCTGTTGCTGCATACTGTTGGATCGAGAACTGCGGATCCAGTGCCAGGCCCACCAGTTGACCCGCCCGGAACTCTGAGCAAATCCGTACGAGTATCCATGTCACCAAGGTCGGTGGCAATTTCTCCACACATGATCGTATTGGATAGGCCATCAAGAATATCTCGAAAGCCTAGGGATTGGCGATGAACAAATACGCCGCGCTGCGTCCCTCTTTGTCTTTCTGCGTGCGGTGAGCTTTCCTGGCCGTTGGTCTTAGGATTGGAACGTTCGAAGCCAAAATATCCGTCCCCTAAACATCCGGTGTAGTTAGTACGACCTTGTGCTGGCAAGCCCGTTCCCGGATCACTCGGGCAGCGAAGGGTTGCCATTTCCGTAGCAAATGGTGGGTACCCATTTTGATAACCAGGGTTAGGCCCCATCGGACTCCAGGGACTCGTCATCGACGTCGTTGGGTCGTCGATCGTAACGGTGTTTTGGTTGAAAGGATTGGAGATCTGCTCCCACATCGCTTGCTGCTCGAAGAACGGTGTTAATCCAACAAGAAAGCTGAGTCGGAGCCTGTTGTACCCGCCTCCGGTGGTCGTGTTACCAAGACCATCGGCGTACGTGTATCCGGCACCATCGGGGCTGGTTGTACCGCCACCGTAAATGGGTAGTTGGTTATACGAGGAGTGGTAATTGTGAATTGCTAAACCAATCTGTTTTACATTATTGCTGCAACTCATTCGTCGGGCGGCCTCGCGGGCCGCTTGGACCGCTGGCAATAGAAGTCCCACCAGGACTCCAATAATTGCGATTACAACCAGCAACTCGACTAGCGTAAAGCCTAGCCGCAAACTTCTTCTCGGACTCATCAAAAATACCTCTGTAATAGAGAAATAGGTTTTGGAAAGATACCACCACACATTGTAACACCGCAAAATGGGCTGTCGATAGCGTTTGAAACGCGGCGACTACGTTATCCGGCAAGAGGGCGGAGCAGTAACGTATCAGCGACTGTGCGTATGTGGGGCATCGTATGGGACATCACATGGGCCACCCGTGTGCATGCCTGTCTCGCCCTACACGCAACTGCTGAGCCAGGAACCTTGAGGAAAAATGAACGTTCCTCTATGTCCCCTTAAGCTTTCATTGTGTGAAAAGGATGACTCGCTTTCAAATGAATACCTGTCTTTTTCTCTGTGGCGTGTGCCTGAGGATAGGGCAGGTGCAAATTTTCAATGCACATTCATCGGTCTCGATTTACCTTTGCCCTCCAAGTGAGTCAGAGCTCAAATCGATTGCAGATTGGCCAAGCGAGTGCCAAGCAATTGACGAGCGGCTGAGCACTTTTCGCTGAGCACTTTTCGTTGGTGGATGCGCATCGTCTGGCATCACATTCCGGTT
Organism: Novipirellula aureliae; assembly: GCF_007860185.1. Classification (NCBI taxonomy): domain Bacteria; kingdom Pseudomonadati; phylum Planctomycetota; class Planctomycetia; order Pirellulales; family Pirellulaceae; genus Novipirellula; species Novipirellula aureliae. The sequence continues at coordinate 251,467 of NZ_SJPY01000006.1, read as the reverse complement.
CCGTCGCTGCTGTTGGCGGTATCGGTCCAGAAAAGCAAGTGTAGGACACTTAAGGGTGTCGTGGAGCCATTCATGCCGTCATTGTGTTTCGGAAATAAACGCTGCGCATCATATAAACGCATGATAGAAGGCTTTGACGGCCAGGTCTAAACTTGCCTGAAATGCAGAAGAGAAATGGGCGACGTTGAATCCGCCGCTTGCTTGCTTCTTGCGATTACCTAGATTTCACATGTTTTAATGAAAGTGTTTAAATGATGAGACGAAATTTACAAGGCCGGGCCGGCTTTACGCTGGTTGAGCTTCTGGTGGTGATTGCCATCATCTGAGTCCTGGTCGGACTCCTTTTGCCGGCCGTTCAAGCAGCCCGCGAAGCAGCGCGGCGAATGAGCTGCAGTAATAATTTCAAGCAGATTGGTTTGGGCATTCATAACTACCACTCTGCTTTCAATCAATTGCCAACGCATATGACGGGGACTTGGGGCGATGCAGGGTCGAATGATGGCACGCATAGCCGACTCGAACACTCGGGTGGACGGCTCAGTATCTTCGTTGGCTTGACGCCGTTCATCGAAGGGCAAGCGTTGTGGGAGCAAATCAGCAACCCCAGCATGGGGATCGACGGAACAACTGGTCGAGGCGGTGGTGTGCCGTACAGTGCAATGGGGCCTTCGCCCAACAATGGTGGCAATTATGGTCCTTGGCAGACCGAGATTCCTACCCTGCGATGCCCGAGCGATCCTGGATCAGGGCTGCCCGCTTATGCCCGAGTGAACTATGCAGCGTGTCTCGGTGATAGCCCCTTCCGGGGTAGTGCTGGGCAATATGACAATTCCTTCAATTCGACCACGGCCCGCAGTCAGCAACTCCAGGCTGCACAGCGTGGGGCGTTCGTACCACGGGAAAAAATGGGATTCCGCGATATTGTCGACGGTTTATCCAATACGATTATTGCAGGTGAAATTGCGACAGATCTCGGGGATCTCGATGTCAGAACGATGCCCAGGACTGATTTGGCGATGCTCGGTGATACGTACGGTACTGCTCCGACAGGTTCGCCGAGCCTCTGTAGCAATCACGCCGATATTGATCCTACAAGACCACAGTTTTTTATGGTCGCTAGCCTTCTAGATGCGAACGAAGGTCGAGGCCATCGCTGGGCAGGTGGGCAACCCGTGTTTACGGTCATGAATACGATGCTACCTCCCAATAGCCCCACCTGTCTTTTGGCTACATTCGAAGTGGGAGACGTTCAAACGTTTGAGAGGCAGCGATCCGGAGTGCTACCTCCGAGTAGTCGCCACCAAGGAGGCTGCCACGTGTTGATGGGTGATGGCGCCGTCAAGTTCATCACTGATTCAATTGAAGCTGGCAATGGTGCCAATACTCCTGTGTCCGCAAATGGCGGAGTGGCTACCAACAACGGTCCTGGGGCAGCAAGTCCATACGGTCTCTGGGGATCGTTGGGCACCCGTGCGGCACGTGAAGTCATTAGCGAGGAATTCTAATTTCTCGATTCGCCTTGCGGGTCGCAGCACGAGTCCTTGCGGTGCGGCCCGCATTTTTTAAATTCTTGAAACTCCAACATCCGATTACTGCGCCGGTTTCGGTCGCTCAATTCTTCAAACTTTGAAAGCCTAGGGATCCCTGATGAAAAATTTCACAGCTGTATGTGCACTGTTGCTGTCCTTTGTATTGGTCGGGTGCAGTGATACCCCCGCGCCTCCCACGCAAACAGAGTCGGTGCAGGAGGTTGCGGTGCCCCAAACCGCTGCGCAGCAAGCCAATCTCGATGCAGCCCAAGAAGCTGCTGAGGCTAACTAGGTGAAACGACGCACCTTTTAGCTCGGGTTATCTGGGGGATTGCTTTGCGCATGCTACAACGTGCACGAACAAGCGGCGAAAAAAAGGGCAAACAGAATCTGTCGGAAAAAATTGAAGCCGTCGAAAAGGGCGTGCTGTTTGCCGCGGCGTTTCACGCGATGCCGCCATCGATCCGGTCCCTGCGGCGGTTGTGAAGTTTTTAGGTTGTTGCTTTATTCGTGGTTAGGTCGAAGCAGAATACAACCCCGATCCAGAGTCGACGATCGTCGATGGTTATCAAGCCTCTCGTCAATCGCTGGTGGTCGGTGGCGAAACTCCGTTTCCGCAAGAGACGCCATTCTTGAACTACGGCTTGTTTCCAAAGACAGACTGAAACAAGATGGAAAGGGGAAAGACCAAACAATGAATTTCGGTGGAACGTGGAAGTGGGATGTTCTCGAATTCCGCAATCGACGCCGGATAGAATCGAACGAGGAGAACGCTTTGAAAACCATTTTATTCTCTCTACTGCTGTTGCTGGGCGGAACTGTCCAGGCTGCAGACTTCACATTCTCAGGCGAAAAGACTGATTTTCGCGGTTTTGAACGGTATGCCGTTTCGACCCCGCAGGGAACGATCTTTGTGGTTTGTCCGAAGCAGGCCGCTGCAGGCAAGCCCTGGCTTTGGAGGAGCATCTTCTGGGGTAAGAACGGTGGAGCGGTCGAGCAATTCACCGCCGGCGATCTCAAGCTGCTTGAACAGGGCTGGCATGTCGTCATTGCGCCCGGCGATGTCTCCGGCCATCCTCGTGGGAACGCCGCGATTGATGCTGCGTATAACTTGCTGACGCAAGAATATGGATTTTCGAAAACGCTCTCGATGGGATCGATGAGCCGAGAAACGTTGGCACTATTCCGCTGGGCCTCCGCCAATCCGGAAAAGGTGGACAGCATCTATGTGGACAACGGAGTCTGTAACGTGAAGAGCTGGCCAGCTGGAAAACGGGTTCCCAACAGTGGTTCGAAGGGCTCCGGTAGTGCCGGTTCGTGGAAGCTGCTGAAGGAAACGTACGGTTTTGCCTCTGACGAAGAGGCGCTCGCCGCGAAAGTGAGTCCGATTGATTGGCTCGAACCATTGGCCAAAGCTGGGGTGCCGATCCTGATGGGGTGTGGCACGATAGACACGACCGTGCCGTATGAGGAGAACGGTGCGATCATGAAGGAACGCTACGAAAAATTGGGCGGTAGCATCCGGATTATTTTCGAGGAAAAGGGACACCACCCGCACGGCCTAAAAGATCCGACTCCTGTGATTGATTTCATCGAGGCGAACAATCATTGAAAAGCCAGCGGCCTCTGTCTCCAACGAAAACATTTCAGAGAAAGGTTGCGGTCGATGGCTTTAACGATCACCATGATCGATTCGAGACGCATAAAAAATTCGGGAAGCCGCCAATTTGACGCTTAGGGCAAGGAGAGCCGAATTGATCGTTGGTGCCCGATTTGGGCCGTGGGCAAAAGGGGGGGCTTGCCTTCCCGATGCGTCGACTTAGTGGAACGGTTGACGAATTTCTAATCCTTGACAGAGCTCTTTCCGAAAACGAAATCGCCTGTTTGCTCGTGGTGATTCTCTCATCTCTTCGTCATGCAAATGTTGACTATTCCAAGAAAGAGATCCGCTTTGACGCTGGTGCTGCTGCATTATTTTGGATGATCACATAGACTATGTAACGGTTCGATGGTTTCCGGTAATTGGTTCGTGAGGCGGCGCAACCACCGGTTGACGTTTTGCCATGAAAGTCATCGATCGATACAAAGACGGAATTCAGAGGTTCGTTGACGGAAGTCTGGAGGTCGCCTCTCCCTCGGCCGTGGATGAACATTCGGGGTAACGTTCCCGCCAAGCCTACCAAATTTCGCTTCAATGCTGATGCATTGTTTTTGAAGCAATCTCCTGTGACATACTTTTTGCCAGCTGTCACTAGGCGTTCACGCAGATGGGGAACGGTCCTCGGTCGCAAGTCCGTAGCGATTTAACGAAGAATGATTTAATGAAGAAAATGAAGAAGAAGAATACGGAGAGTGGTACAAAGAAGTTGCAAATGCTTTTCATTGCAGCGGCGGTTGCTGTTGTGCCATGTTGGATGGAAGGCGTGATCGCAGCGGAGGAGGTCGCTCGTTCGGAAGCGGGGATCGATTATCAAGCTTTCCTTGCTCAGCACGATATGGTTTGGGACCGGATCCCCAATCGTTGGGAAGTGGCTCCCTACACAGGAAACGGCAACGTCGGTTTTCTATTCTACCAGGCCCGCGGCGAAGCGAAGAACGTGATTTCAATTTATGCCGGACGTCACGATTACTACGATCACCGCGAGCCGTACAATGGAGACGAACTGTTGTGGATCTATCGAAGTCGCCTACCGCTTGGTCACTTCAAGCTGACTTCCGAAGGGGACGTTACGGCGGTCGATCTACAGCTTGATCTGTGGAACGCTGAGTTGACCGGCACGGTCAAGACGACCAAGGGGGCCTATGCCATTCGTGGCTTTTCTCACAGTCTGCATGACGTGATCTATTTCGAAACGGATGCCGATCACGAGTTCATTCAGGTGTCCTGGCATCCGGACGTTCCGAAGGCCCCGGTCCGGGCGACTTTAGAACGTGGCGGCGGACCGAAGGGCGGAAGTTGGAGCAAGATGCGTGCGGCTCCGTATGAATTGCCGCCGGAGCCGACTTTTAGCGAAAAAGACGGCATGCATTTTTGTTTTCAGCCTCTGTTTGACAACCGGGGTGAAACAACGACCGGATGGGAGGTCAGTGGAAAGGCTTCCGGAAAACAGGTTCTGCTGGCCAGCGTCCATCACAGTTTTCCGAAGCACAACAGTATGGAGCAGGTAGCGAGCAATTTGCAAACAGCCAATGAGTTGCTTGACGACGACACCTTCTTCTCCACGCACCGTAAATGGTGGAATGAGTATTATCCGCTGAGTTTTCTGACCATCGATGATCCTGAAAAGGAAGCGTTCTATTGGATCCAGATGTATAAGTTCGCGTCGGCCACCCGTGGAAACGGTCCGGTAATGGATTTGATGGGGCCGTGGTATCACAGTACTTTCTGGCCGATGGTTTGGGGTGACCTGAACGTGGAGTTGCAGTATTGGACACACCTGACAGCCAACCGGTTGGAGGTTGGCTCCTCTCTGTGCAATTGGTTCGACAAGCATGAGTCGCAGCTCTTCAAAAATGTGCCCGAGCGTTGGAAGGACAGTGCCGGGTTGGCTACGTTGTTCCCGCAAGATCTGGTGGCTAGCCAGGGCGCGACCGTTCCTGACATGCTCTGCTGGATTCTTCACGACTACTGGTTGCACTGTGAATTCGCAGGTGACCGCGACCGGATGCGCGATGGCTTGTTCTCTAAGTTGCGTGGCGTCGGAAACAGTTACCTGAATTACTTGAAGGACCATCCGGTATCATCCGACGACGGAAAGATACATATCAAGAACAGTTGGTCACCGGAATACCCAGGTGGTCGCGGCCAGGATATCAACTTCACTATCGGGTTGATGAAGTGGTGCTTCCAAACCCTGCTCGACATCAACCAAGAGCACGATCTAGACGATCCGCAGGCTGATCAGTGGCAGAGCATTGTTGACAATCTGGTCGACTTCCAGATCGATGACGACGGGCTGCGGGTTGGCAAGGAGATTCCTTTTAACAAGCCGCATCGTCACTATTCACATCTCCTGCCGTTTTATCCTTTGGCGGTTTTGACTCCAGACAGCGAGGAAGGCAAAGAACTCTTGCGGACCAGTTTGGATCACTGGTTGGATGTGACCTTTAAGCGACAAAACGAGTCGTCCGCCATGGCTGTGACAGGCTATACCGCGACTGGGGCGGCATCGATGTATGCATGGTTGGGCGACTCGGATCAGGCGTATCATTATCTCGATTTCTTGATCAAGCATGACCGTGTATCGCCGACGACGATGTATGCCGAGGGGAATCCAGTGATAGAAAGTCCGCTCTCTTTCGCCACCTGTGTTCACGATATGTTGCTGCAAAGTTGGGGTGGGGGACTGCGTGTCTTTCCTGCAGCACCGAAGTTGTGGGGCAATGTCGCCTTCAAGGATTTGCGTGGGCAAGGGGCCTTTCTGGTCAGTGCCAAGAAGCAGGCGGGGGTGACTCAGTTTGTGACGGTGAAAAGCTTGGTCGGTTCCCCCTGTGCGGTATGGACGGATATCGCGAACCCCAAAATCACCATCGACGGTGCTGCCGTAGAACTAACCATCGGTGAAGACGGCAGCTATCAAGTTCCGCTTAAAGAGGGGCAGACGGTGACGTTTGTTCCGGATGCTTTGGGGCAGGTTGATTTTGCAATCCAGCCGATCCCCGTCGCGGAGGCGGATCGCAATTTGTTCGGATTGAACGCAAAGACCACTCGCCTACCTGGGCACCAACACTATTATCCTGAGCCCCGAACACCCGTTTCGGTTTCAAAATCAAGCACAACCCCAAGCGAATTGCCGGAAGCTGTATGGTCGATTGACACTCAAGCCGAGTGGGATCAGAACAGCGGTGCTCAAACCAACCTGGAAATCGAGGGAGGCATGGTATCGCCGACGAAGGAAACCGCGACGTTCCAAAGTATTCTAAAGCGTTTCGATACCAAGCAGAATGTGAAGTCGATTGTCGTCCAACAATCACCCGTTTGGGAAAACTGGGAACCGGCTGGGGACATCGGACCGGGCTGCACCTTCGATTCTCCTGTGTTTCTCAGTCTTGGTCCCAAAAACTATTGGATGTTTGCCCGGCATAACACCGCCGTTGAAAAAGAGGCTTGGGATACTTCCAAAGGGGTGTTCACGCCGGAGTTCGTTCAATTGGACGGCTTCGACATGCCGCTGGAGACCACGGCAATGCCAAACCAGTTCCGTGCGCCCGGTGGAAAGAAACGAAGCCTGGGTGGCTACCATGCTTGGGAGAGTCGGGACATGGTCAATTGGGTACATCACGGCCCGATCACCGACAATGAGTCAGGGTGGATGACCACTGCGGAGTACGCCGGTGGCAAGGCCTACTTCTACTATGACTTTCCCAACGACCAGGATCCCCACCTGATCATCGATGATAATCTGATCGATGGCGAGGTCGGTGAAAAGATGGGAATGGCATTTGAGGATCCGACGCACGGCTCGGATTGCGGCTTCATACGCGATCTCGATGGAAACTTTCACGTGATCTACGAGGACTGGAGTCCCATTCATGCTAACAGTCATTCGTTCGATTCGCCGCTCGCCGGTCATGCCGTTAGCAAGGATGGGAAGGGTGATTTCAAAATACTGGCTCCGGCAGTCGACCAGCGCACCCGTCCGACCGGCGTGATCAAAACTTACAATCACCCGCACTGGACAAAGGAAAATCCGGAACGGTTCAAGTCGGGCATCGGCGAGTACGAGGTTCATGAACCGGAACAAGATGCTTTTGGCGACTGGGCAGCAATCTGTATCGGTGGACAGTACTATCTGTTTGGCGACTATGATCCAGCCGGATCCCATGGCAGCAACGGAAGCAACATGAGTGTGGCTCGTTTTACTTCATCCAGCCTCGATCAGCAGTTCAAGTTTTGCGGGAGCCTCGGGCAGGGGCATCCCGATCCCGACGTCTGCTTTGCCGAGGGACGTTTCTGGTTAGCGACCCAACCAGAAAACGATTTTGTAAGTCCCGGCCCGTGGGTAGAACGCGTCGAGCTGCGTGTTGGCGTGGATACGAACAATGATGGGGCAATCGACCAGTGGGCGGACTGGAAACCGGTCAAGGAGAGCTATGACTACATCGCAGGCTTCGCCAAGCAGGTGGCCAAGACCCCGGCAGCAATGGATTTGACCACCCTTCCCGCAGGATACGGTTTCCAATTTGAATTGCGTCTAACCGATACGACCGCAAATGCGTCCAAGCCGATCCTCGATCGAGTCCAACTGCATTTTGGACCGTAGTGGTCCGGTCCACTCATGCTTCAAACGCATTTGATTTGGGTTCGTTCTATTCGTGGCGTGGGCTTCCAGCCTGCGATTTGCGACAATTACTGCGATTTGCGACAATTACAGATTGGCAGGCAGGATGCCTATCCCACGTTTCAATGTGGATAGCGCACTAGCTATGAAAACTCAAACCAATGAACCTGTAAGGTGCTCACAACACGTGGATGCCTTCGTTTTATATTCACATCAAGACTATCGATTACAAATTCAATGATGAAGCAGACAACCCATTACGTAGCGATTTTGTTGTGTACCCTGGGTGCATTGCAGGCGGCGGAACTTCAAGCGGCCGGTGGCGATTACACCTATAGTTGCTGGCCCAATGGCTGGCGGAAAAATACGACGGATCCGAGTGCAGACGTCTTCGGCATTGAGACCAACGTTTATGGCTTTACGCTCGACGTCGCCGATTTTAATGAGGTCAAACTGGGATTGCTAGATAGTCCGGCAGACTATGAACAGGCGCTCGACCACAAGGCCGAAAAGCTAAAGACGTTGCCCAAGGCAGACTTGGTAATCGAACTCGAGCTCGATGGGCAACGTTACCAAGCCAAGGCCTGTCAAGCGGGACTGGGCAAAGGGCCTACGCATCTTTATGCGGCTCGCTTGTGGGAATCGGGACGCTATGTCCAGCACTACGATTTTGAAGGGCTCGTTTTTAAGAATACCAAGAATGAAACACTGGTATGTGATGCCGTTTTGGATCTGGTGGCTTGGCCGGGAAGCCTGACGTTGACCGCAACCGTGTCGTTGAACCAGTCGTATGAAAGCGCCTCCCTGCGGTTGGGGCTCAAGAGCGAGGCGGGGGATTGGCAGGAGAGTCTCGTGCTTGAAGATGGCTGGAGCCAAGGCCAGCAAAAGAGCCTCACGATGACCTGCCCGCTTGCTCCCAACGGCAGGGTTGACCCGGCCCAAGAAGTTACCGTAGAGACGCCCGATGGCAAAAAATTTCCAGTCGCGTTTGATCCCAAGAAAAACTGCTATGTCGCGTCGGTAAAGAATTTGAGACGCAGTTGGCAAAACGGTTATACCGATATCCGAGACTACGATGAGTTTAAGATCACCGTCAACGGATCTAGCCCTGACTCCAAGTTGCCATTTTTGCTGGATATGCGCCCGCCTGCGAACGTGACCGGACTCTGTCCGATGCTCTGCGACGAACAGGGCCGGCCAACGGGGATTCCCGTGCAGTTGAGTAAGAACTGGCACAACGCGGCGATGGGGGCTTACTTCATGCCTTATACTTTGTTGCCGACGGACGAGTCTCGCACCTATCGACTACGTATCGCCTATGGATTTTATGGAACGCTGCCATCCGCAAGCCACGCCCAGCTAAGCCTGCTGGGCTATGCGAATCGAAAGACTGGCAATGGTCGCTGGGATCAATTGGCCATTGGTTGCTGGGGCGAGACCATCTGTTTCGACATGGACATGAGTCTGGTCGATGTAGCGATTACCGATATTCGCATGTTGATGACCCGCAGCGGACTGAGGGGGAGGAAATGGGGTTGGACCAATGCCGGTTGGGGTGGAGATTGGCTCAACATCGAAGACGCCCATCAGAAGAAATATCTTTGGACGGACCTCAAGACCGCTTACCTGGCGCACGGTCCCTGTCTAACGGATGTCAAATATGATGGCTACTACGGCGCGAACCGAGAGATAGATTTTTCGGCTCAGGTTCAAACCCTTCGTACCGATGACTATGCCCGAACATTCCAAAAACTGAGTTACACCTTTACTCGCGATGTCGCAGCCAAAGATGTGTCGCTCTATAAGTTGGGACGCACGCGAGCGTATCAAACACCGCGTCTTGCCTACGGCAACGGTGACGGGCTGCTCACCGAACTCGATGTGCCCGACCCCGTTAGGCGGGGCGAGCTATTCTTGGAGCCGATCGAGTTGTCAGGCCCAGCACCTCATTGGGTTGCCTTCGTTGGGGCCTCAGAGGCGGCCAGCGGTCAGAGCAAACCCAACGGTTATCGCGCTTTGATTATTCGTCAATACCAGGCTGTGATTGGTGGAAAGACCTATACTCAGCCGTCTCTTCGCGCCCCGGTCCAGTCTGTTAATCCAGCCAATTTGGATATTGAGTTGCTGCCGCCCGACGGCATTCGCAAATTCAGCAAAGGGGATCGTATTGAATTAGACTTGGAGCTGATCACCCTGCCACGCGTGGCCGATGACTATTACGGTCCCAATGAATCATTCCGCAAACACCTTACCGACAACCAAAATTCCTGGAAAACCACTTACCGAGAGGCCAAAAGTAACGAACTGACCGTGACGGTTTCCGGCGGGACATTGCTGGGCAACTATCCGGTGGTTATTCAGGCCCAACAACCGGAGGTTACGGTAGGTATCGAAGGAGGCGTCGGTGCCGTTCCGGTTCGATTTGAAGGCTTGAAGTCCCAGTTGGGAAACCAATTGTATCAAGTGGTCGATGGCAAACGAATCAGATTCGATCAATCGATTCATGGCCATGACTTTTGGCAGACGGACTACAATGCTGCCACAGATAGCTACAAAGTAACTTTCAATTTGCCGTTGGATGAATTGGAAGAGTCACAATGGGTTTTAGTACAGGAATCATAGGACAATGAATACTCAACAGAGGACCACGCGATCAGGATGGGCTAAATTCTGTTTGCTGCTGATTTGCGTTGCCGTTTCCCAACGAGACGTAGGTCTTGCTGCGGACATCTACCGTAATAGTGATGGCAGTCAATTCGCGGCCAAGGACTTTTATCCAAAGTTCAGTTGGGACACCGCGCCAATGTATTACATGTTTGGGGATGGGCAGCGCGTCCTTCGTGCTAACGAAGTTGAGTTCATCGCTGCGAGAACGGATTTTATCTGCATCGAAAAATCGCACGGGCGCCAAGAACTCGGCGCCGCCGAACTAGGGGCCAAGCATGAGGCCGCGGCCTTTAAGAAGGTCAAGCCCGAGATGAAGGTGTTGTTCTACTTTAACTCTGCCTATGCCTGGCCCTTCACTTCTTACAATCAAGCCTTTACCCGGAGAGAGATCGACAAGCATCCTGAGCTCAAGAGGTTTCTGATCGTCGATCCCAAAACAGGCGAGCTGGCACATCGAAACAATGTCTTCTTTTTTGATGTGCTCAACCCTGAACTGCGTCAGTGGTGGGCCAACACCGTTGCAAAGGGTGTTGCCGAATCTGGCTGCGACGGGGCTTTCATTGATCAAATGCACGGTTTTGCCTGGCTTCGAGAAGACCAGAAGGATGACGTACAGAAAGCGATGGGTGAGATGATGGCCTTGCTGAAACAGAAAATGGGACCAGGCAAAATCCTACTCGGCAACAACGCTAACCAGGAGATTGCCAAGCATGTTTTTCCGGTGATCGATGCCAGTATGTTTGAGCACTATAGTGAAAAACTCCTGAGCAAAGAGGCGCTGCTTCAAGATTGGGACGATATGTTGCGTATCGCCCAGGCTGGGAAGATGTCGATTTTTCGGATCGGTGTCGAATCCGACCGCAGTCGGAACCAAAACCAAGGTCCTCAAGGATCACGACGCGATTATTCCGAACTGGCCAAAGAACGAGCAGAATACTATCTCGCCTGTTTCTTGATTGGTGCTCAGCCCTATTCCTACTTCCAATATGGCTGGGGATGGACCTTGTCATCGGGATCTTTACATGACTTCCCTGAACTACATAAACCGCTCGGCTCACCTCAGGGTGCCTATCAGCGAACAACGCCCGATGGTTGGGAGTTCACTCGTGAGTTTGAGCACGCAAGCGTATGGGTGAATACTGAAAGTGGACAAGCTAAGATCACCTGGAAATAACAACAGTGACCCGATAAAGAGAACCGAAAATGAATAATTGTTTGACGAACATTTGGACCTGCGCCGTCCTGCTTGGGCTAACTCTGATGAGTTTTCCACAAGCGAATGCACAAGAAGATGCGAATAAGCCGTCCGCCCTTTCAGTGACGCAATCGGAGCCGTCGGAAAGCGGTATCGCCAGCCCTCCTGAGATTTCCCCCGCGCAGCTGAATGCGTCAAGAGAAGAACGGCTACAGTGGTGGCGTGATGCCAAGCTGGGATTGTTTATCCACTGGGGACCAGCGAGCGTCGCGGGTGTAGAAATTAGCTGGGCCAGAATGGATCATCCCTTCGATCACCCCGGGCATCAAAACATGCCTACCGAGGAGTATGACAATCTCCATACAAAGTTTAATCCCGTTAAGTTTGATGCGGATCAGTGGATGAAACTAGCAAAGCAAGCCGGATTTAAATATGTGGTCTTTACCGCCAAACATCATGATGGATTTTCCAATTGGCATACGAAACTTCGGGACTACAACATTGCCAATACGTCCTTTCAACGCGACATCTGCAAAGAGCTATCCGAGGCTGCACATAAATACGGTATACGACTTGGTTGGTATTACTCGACAAGAGATTGGTCGCACCCTGATTATTTGGTGGGAGACAACAAAAAGTATAACGCCTTCTATGAAGGTCAGGTCCGCGAGTTGCTGACCGACTACGGGAAAGTCGACATCATGTGGTTCGATCATGTAGCCGGTAACTGGGGTGATTATACGATCCCCGAGATGTTTAGCATGATGTACTCCCTGCAAGGCCCCGATCTATTGGTCAACGATCGGGGTGCTAAGTTTATTAAAAGGCAAAGGGGGGAGAAGTATGAGCCCGATGATCTTGAGCTCAAAGAAATGGTATCGGGTGATTATGATACGCCGGAACAAAAGGTCGGCAAGTTCCAGACGGATCGTGCATGGGAGTCGTGCATGACGATGACAAAATGCCGAGATGGCGGCGGTTGGTCCTATCGACCCAGCGGGAGGACCATCTCTTTTGAGGAGGTCATTCATACGCTGGTTCAGTCCGTAACCGGTGATGGCAACTTGTTGCTGAATGTAGGGCCACTTCCCTCCGGTGAGTTCCCCGCCGACCAAGTGGCGATTCTGGAAAGTATGGGACAGTGGCTCCATCAAAATGGTGAGAGTCTTTATGGCACCCGTGGCGGGCCTGTCCCCAACGGAAAGTGGGGTGGAACAACCCAATTGGATAACAAAATCTACGTCCACATCCTGAATTGGCCCGCAGATGGTTCTCCGTTGGTTTTATCTGCACCGGACCTAAGAATTGCCAATAGTAAGGGATTGAATGTAGATCAAGTAACCGTCAAGAAAACCAATGCGGGGATTGAAATCGATGTCCCGGTAGAGCAACGAGATGAGATCGATTCGATTGTCGTGCTGGAGACCGAATAAGGTTTCGGAGCACGTGCAATGACCACTCGCATCACGCGGGTGCACGTTTACACCAAGATAACACGATCACTTTGGAAATGCGTTAGGATCAATGCAATGAATCAATGGGCCACTCGTTTCGTAGCGATTCTATTTTCGGCGCTGGGAGTTTTGCAGGCAGCGGAAATATATGTCAGCCCGATCGGTAGCGATACCAATCCGGGAACAAAATCGCAGCCAGTCGCTTCGCTCACTGCGGCGCAAGAGAAGGCGAGGGAATTTGCGGGTGAAGAATCGGTTTTGGTTCGTGTGGCCGATGGGGTTTATTACCTGACGGAGACTTGGCAATTTTCCCCTATCGATTCTGGGACTGTAAGATACCCGGTTGTGTATCGCGCCGAGAATGAAGGCGGTGCGGTGCTGAGTGGTGGTTCGAAGCTCGACCTTCAATGGCAGCCTTATCGCGATGGCATTTTTCAGGCTGCGACGCCAGCGGGCCTTGAGATCGATCAACTGTTTCTTGATGGTAGCCTCCAGCACATGGCTCGCTATCCCAATCACGATCCAGAGATCGCGGTCTTTAATGGCTACGCGGCGGATGCGTTCAGCCCAGAGCGTGCCGCCAATTGGGCCGATCCCGTTGGAGGTATCATGCATGCGATCCATGGGAATCGCTGGGGTAGCTACCATTACCTCATTATGGGAAAGAAGACAGACGGTTCACTGACATACGAAGGCGGTTGGCAAACCGGTGGGAGTGCGATGCATCCGAAGTATCGCTTCGTGGAAAACATCCGAGAGGAATTGGATGTCCCCGGCGAATGGTATCATGACAGTAAGGCAGGCAAAATTTTCTTCTATCCACCAGCCGGAGTGGACTTGAATCAAGCGACCGTTGAAATCGCTAATCTTAGGAGTTTAGTTGAACTACGGGGGACCCAGGAAACGCCCGTGTGTTTTATTCGTTTGAGTGGGTTCACTTTCCGGCACGCCAAACGCACGTTCATGGACACTCGAGAGCGGATGTTAGGCAGCGATTGGCGTATCTACCGGGGCGGGGCGGTCTATTTCGAGGGCGCCGAGGATTGCATGCTGGATCACTGCATCCTTGAACAGTTAGGTGGGAACGCGGTTTTCGTGAACAACTATAATCGGCGTATCAGGGTCCAAACCTGCCGGATTGAAGACTGCGGGGCCAGCGCCGTTTGTTTTGTCGGAAGTACCGCCGCGGTTCGTGAACCAGACCGCGGCAGGCGGCAAGACGGTAATCGCGGAGCAGGTGGCAATGCTAGAATGGACTTGTTGCCAGGCCCGCTGACGGAGGAGTATCCGTCGGAATGTACGGTTGAAAACTGCTTGATCAAGGAACTGGGACTCGTTGAAAAACAGGTGGCCGGTGTGGAGATTTCCATGGCGCGTCGGATCACCGTCCGAGACTGCTCGATTTATGATGTGCCGCGTGCGGGTATTGACGTTGGCAACGGCCGCTGGGGCGGTCATCTGATCGAAGGTTGTGATGTGTTCAATACCGTTCTAGAAACGGGCGACCACGGTAGCTTCAATTCCTGGGGCCGCGATCGGCTGATGAGTCGGGGTGGGGGATCTGCCGAAAGTGATCTCGCAGAAATAGCCCTGCTCGATAATATGGAACCTACGATTATTCGCAACAACCGCTGGCGTTGTGACCACGGCTGGGACATTGATCTTGATGATGGATCCAGTAATTATCACATCTACAACAATCTGATGTTGAATGGTGGTTTGAAATTCCGTCAAGGCTTCCGTCGCTACGGTTGGAATAATGTCATCATCAACAATGCCCTGCATCCGCACGTTTGGTATCCGAACAGCGGTGACTGCTTCATTCGCAATATCGTGATGACTCCTTATCGCCCGGCGAGGATGCCAGAAGGGAAATGGGGCCGCGAGTTGGACTATAATTTATTCACCTCCAATGAGGCCGATCGCGACGCTTTCCAACAGCATGGGATTGATGGGCACTCCGTGGTGGGTGATGCGCAATTTATCGATCCTGCTGCCGGTAATTTCCAGGTTGCGGAAGGTTCACCTGCACTGGCGATTGGCTTCCGGAATTTCCCGATGGATCATTTTGGGGTCCGTGATGCGAAGCTACGAGGTATCGCCCGGACCCCAATGATCCCGGCACTGCGAAATGTTTCGAGTGATCCTGCTTCGATTGTTTACGATTGGCACGGAGGAAAAATTCGCAACATCGAAGGGGCTGAGTATTCCGCCTGGGGAATCTCTTCTGAAATCGGTGGCGTGATGGTGCTCTATACACCCGGATGGGAGGGACTCCTCGGTGATGAAGGTTTGCGGGAAGGTGATTTGATTAATGGATGCAATGGCCAAAGGGTAAAAAACGTTGTTGATTTAATCAAGCTTATCCAAGAGACGCCAGCCGATCAGCCGTTAACGATTCAGACCCGACGCGGCAAAGTTGTGTTCCCAAAATGCCCTCCCATACCTGTAAAGCCTTGACCGGGTTTATCACAGTGGTGGCCGCTGGATCGTGCCCTAGCCCGGTTGATTCATCGAAAAAGTACGATGTCCTTTCTAGGCTGTCGTACGGTGTGTTTTCAGCAGGTTTGTCCGAACGGATGGTTACGAAACAAGTTAGGACGGATGCTTTAATTCCGGTGAATCATCCGGGCTAAGCCGTTTCCAAACGGTCTCGAATGATTGACCACGTGACGAAGGGTTTTTTTCGTGGACCTGTGTTTTCGAAATAGAAATGAACAAGCTCAAAGTAGGACTCATGAAAAACAAACAAAGTAGACTTGTCGTGTGTATCGTGTTGCTATTGTCGGCATCGTTTGTCGTTGGGAACGCGGAAGCTCAGCGGAGAAATACGGAAGTTCAACGGGGCCCTTTTGAGGTCAAACCGATGGATGTTACCGTCCTCTGGGCGCGTGAAGCTGAACTGCACGGAAATCTCAAGTTTTCAAACAATGGGCAAACTCAGGGAGAAAAACCCTATTACTGGGTTCAGAATTGGAACAGCCTCGATGATTCCTTCGCATGGGAGGTAAACGTTCTAGAAGAAGCTGATTACAAGGTGGCCATTCATTACTCTTGCATCGGTAAGGATGGTTCGCAGTACGAGATTGTTGCGGGCGATAGCAAGATCACCGGTACCGTGGTCCAGACAAAAAGCTGGCACTATCCAGCGAGGAATGCAGTCATTTCCAGTTTTGTCGAAGTTGAGCTCGAAGGGACGCTGCACTTACCCAAGGGACTTAGCACCATTGAGCTTCGTGCCACCAAGAAGCCGGAGTCGGGCGAGGTGATGTGTTTGTATACGTTGGAACTGACTCCTCCTGCTGCAGAGAAAATTATTGCGGACGCCAAGAAGAGGGCGGATGAAATGCGTGCCAGCACCGACTGGTTTGTTGATGCCAAGTATGGTTTAACGTTCCATTGGACGGCAAAAACCCAGCCAAAGAGCGGGCCCGCAAAGTCCTACCCCGACGCGGTAAAGGATTTCGATGTTAACGCGTTCGCCGAGATGGTAGAGGACGCCGGAGCCGGCTACGTCATCTTCACCTCCAGTCACGACCCTCACTTTTTCCCCGCGCCCATCCAAGCGATTGAGAAGGTGCTGCCAGGAAACACGACCGAACGTGACCTCATTGGCGACTTGGCAGATGCGCTAAATGAACGCGGTATCAAGTTCATCATGTACTACACCGGTTGCAGGACGAGACCCTTTGCGGCGGTCCCGGGTTGGAACAACGATGACAAGACTGAAAACTATAAAATCTTTGCCGATATCTTCACGGAAATTGGTCTGCGCTATGGCGATAAAATTGCCGGTTACTGGTTCGACATGGTTCCCTACAATGTCTCCCACCACTTTGAAACTCTGTTCAAGGCTGCCAAAGCTGGAAACCCGGAGCGTATCATTACTTGGAATGGATGGATCCAACGCAAGCCTACCGATTTCCAAGAGTATTGGTCTGGCGAGGTTGTTGACATCCCGGTTTACCCTTTCGAAACCCTGGATGAGAACTATCAGCCACATGTCTGGATCATTATCGATGACACATGGGTTCACGACAAGCCGAACACCGATATTGGACCGCTAAAGTTTACAGACGAGGAACTGATCGAGTACGTCAAGACATGCGACGAAAAGGATATTGTGGTTTCAATGAATGTAAGTATTTATCAGGATGGAACCATTTCTCCAGCAGCCACCAAGCAGCTTCGCGCTCTCAAAGAAGCGATCCGAGGAAAGTAACCACTCAATCATTTGAATTCACTAGAAATTTAACGAAGCGAAATCATGCGTCATCTGACCTTTGTATTGTTGTTATGTTCATTCTTTAGCTGTCACTCTGTCTATCATCAGACGGCTTCCGCAGCGCAACCCAATATTATCTTCGTTTTTGGCGACGACTGGGGCTACGGCGATTTGGGTTGCTATGGCAATACCGAGGTGGCGACGCCAAACATCAATAAGCTCGCCGCCGAGGGCACACTCTATACACAGTTTCATGTTACCAGTGGTGTCTGCTCACCCAGCCGGACATCGGTGATCACCGGACATTTTCCAGCTCGCCATCGGGTGCACGGGCATTTTGCCGGCAATAGTGTGAATGCCAGAAGAGGCATGCCCAACTGGTTGGACGAAAACCTGGACGTTTATTTACCGCGTATGATGCAGAAAGCTGGCTACAAAACAGGCCACTTCGGGAAGTGGCATCTCGGCGGTGGCGGACTGCCCAACGGCGATCTCTCGGCCCCCGAGCCTACAGCCTACGGCTATGATGAGGCTCGGGTTTGGAACGGCAATGGTCCGACCTGGAATGGCGACCAGCTCTGGCCTACCACCCGCTATATGGACAGTGACAAACTTTGGTGTGAGAGTTCCAGCCGAATTGCCGTTGATGCCACCATTGATTTCTTGAAACGGCATAAAGACAGTGCCCCCATGTTTGTCAATCTCTGGCTCAAGGATCCCCATACACCCCTTTGGCCAAATGAGCAACAGCGTGACCCCTACAAAGGCATGGATCCGGATAAGGAAACCTACTACGCTGTCTTAACGGATTCGGACGATCACATCGGCCGTCTGATGGATGCCATCAAGGAGATGGGCTTGGATGAGAACACCCTGGTGATCTTCAGTAGCGATAATGGGCCCGCGGGCTACGGCCCATCCAAGACGGCTGGTTCGACGGCCGGTCTAAAGGGGCGCAAGGTCGACATCTTTCAAGGCGGCGTGAACGTGCCCTTTATCGTACGCTGGCCCGGTAAGGTCACCGCTGGCAAGACCGATAGCCAAAGTGTGATGTCGACCGTCGATCTGCTGCCGACCTTCTGCGAATTGGCAGGCCAGGAATTGCCGAAAGATTATCAGCCCGACGGTGAGAGTATTGCCTCGATCTTTAGCAACACACCTCTTAAACGCACCAAGCCCTTGTTCTGGGAATGGCGTTTTGCGAACGACCGCAAGCCAAACGGTTGGGTCAGTGCCGCCGTTCGCGATGGCGACTGGAAATTACTGGCCAATAGGAATCGCGACCGCGTGGAACTCTATAACATTACGCAAGACCGTTTTGAAAGCAACGATTTAGCCGACAAGAATCCTGAAAAGGTGAAAGCCCTACTGGCGATGTGGGATGCGTGGAAGAGCCAATTACCCCAATAACTCCAATTGGATTGAGTCCCACCGTAAGCATCGCAGCGAAAACCACCACTCCGGGAAAGCCACCTATCGTCAGGCCAAGGGTAATGACCTGCCCGTCACAGTCACGGGACAAAAAAACGACACAATTTCCCCTCGGGTTATTGAGACCCAAAAGTGAGACCCAAAAGCACGAAGTGACGGTCAAAATGAATGGCTTAGGTGTCGTCTAGACGGATGCGACGAGTCAACATAAATCTTACACCAACAAATAAGAAAGGTCGCAGCATAATGAGTTTATTGAAATGGCCCTTTGGTCTCGTCTTACTTGCAGTGGTAGAGGTAACCGTACCATCAATAAAGGGACCAAGGCCTGCGTGGGACCGGCGAATCCGACGCTGGATCTGGATGTACAGTTTATCACAAAAGGTCCAAGGTATACGCTCGGGGCCAATGAAAGTCTCAATAGGGGGTGAATGAGTGCATGCCTGTTCGGCTGATGAATTTCTCGAGAACTCGACGGATGGTTTAATCCACCATCGTTCAAATCGAAAGTACCGAATCCTACTTAAACCCTTCCCCTTTTTACCCTGCAGCACCATGACTGATCTTACTGTACGGTTTTCCGCCGTTTTATTGTCCGCAAGTATCGTGGTTCCAAATTTGTTGTGCTCCGCTTCCGCGGAAGAAATATCCACTCGAATCGTAAATGCCTCGAACTTTGGAGCGCAGGCGGACGGCCGAACCCTGAACACCAAAGAGTTTCAAGCGGCAATCGATGCGACTCCGGCGGGAGGAGTCTTACAGATTGACAGCGGACAATACATCGTTGGAACCCTAAAGCTGAAAAGCGATTTCGAATTACGGCTGATGGCGGGAGCCGAATTGCTAGGGAGCGCGTCGATTGCTGATTACGCGAGAGACATCGTGGGAGCGGTCGAAGCTCCGGCCTTCGACGAGTGCCTGATTTATGCAAAGGACGCAAATAATCTGAAGATCACCGGTGAAGGTGTCATCAACGGTCGTGGAACTCGAGAGAGCTTTCCGGTCAACATTGATGGCAAACTCGCCGATCGTCCGATGCTGATCCGTTTCGTCGATTGCAGCAATGTGACCTTCACAGGAATTACGCTCCGGGATGCGGCCTCGTGGTGTACTCATATGGTGAATTGCGACAACCTGATCTTCAAAAACGTAACCCTCGATTCCCGGGTGAACACAAACAATGACGGATTCGATCTTGATGGGTGTAAGAACGTTTTGTTCGAAGATTGCAAGATCCATTCGGGAGACGACGGCATCTGCCCAAAAAGCACCACCGGCAGAATTTTCGAAAATATGGTGGTGCGAAATTGTCGTATCACAAGTCACACTTCCGCATTCAAGTGCGGTACGTCTTCGGCCGGTGGATTTAGAAATATCTCCATTACCGACTGCGATTTTTCGGACACACGTATGGGGGCCATTAAGTTAATGATTGTTGATGGTGGCGTTCTCGAAGGCATCCGTATTTCAAATATCTTGATGAATAATGTGGAAGGTCCTCTATTCATTCGGCTCGGAAGCCGGGGTCGCCAATACACTGCACCCACCGAGCAAGTCTATGCGACGGATGTGAAATCGGAAGGGGCGCCAGTCGGTGTGGTTCGTGATATCCACATAAGTGATATTCGAGCTACCATCGTGAGCGATAAGCCAGAACGCTGTGGGATCATGATCTCAGGAGTTCCAGGCCATTTCGTTGAAGGGGTGACGCTTGAGAATATTCAGATCTCCTACCCGGGAGGAGGAACGGAGGACCAGGCGAACCGCGTCGTGCCCGAGCATGAAGCTCGTTATCCGGAAGCGTTCTTTTTCGGCACGCTTCCCGCTTGGGGCGCCTATGTGCGTCACGCTAGAAACATCAAATTCAAAAATGTGAGTATGGATGTGCGTTCTCCTGATGCGCGTGAAGACATCGTGCTGGTCGATGTCGAAGACTTCGTACAGCATTAGAAATATCTGAAAACACCTAATACATTTATAATGGGATTTTGGGACGTGTAACCTCCTTCCGTCGAGCTTCTCTCGGCGGAGGAAACAAGCAGTGGCTACAAACCGCACGCCCGAAAGGAATTCGCCCCACCCCCAAGAATCTCCCGGGGCGATTCGTGGGGGTGGGGCGAGCGTGGGATTTTGCGTTCGTGGTAGCTGCCACTTGTTGCTCCGCCCGGACAGGCCGGACGGAAGCAGGAAAAACACCCGCTGTGAAACTCACTCCGTTTTCCTTAAGCCCACTCCATGCGACGCTGACTCGGTTGTGGACGGGGGATGGTTGCAATGTGACGAAACACCATCGCGATCCCCAGTGACGCTGACGCTAACAGTGTTGCATGGATTTATAATATTCAGCGTCCATAGCGACGCTTGGTAAGGTATCCAAAGAGCAGTAACGATATTTATGATTTGGCTCCTTTACTTCTCCGCGACGTTATTGAATCCGCAGTATCAATCATCTCGCGAATTCGCTCCGCCTCCTCCGGTGTTAAGCCGCGATACTCCATCAGCGCCGTCACCATTTCTTCGGGCGATCCGGCAAACAAACGATCGACCCTTTGAGCGACTTTGGCTCCGAGCGAAGCGGCACGCGGGCGGTTTGCGGAATACCAGAACGTGCGTTCCTCCTCATGATGGTTCAGCCAACCGCGTTCTTCCAAACGAACCATCATCGCTTGGACCGTATTGCGAGCCATTTCACGATGCTTGGCAAGTTCATCACGCACCTCGGTGACAGTGACTTCTTCACCGTCCCAAACAACTTCCATGATATCCCGCTGTGCCTCGGTTAAAGGCGTCGAGTCTGCTGTTACCATTACATTTTCTTGGGGCTACCATCAAACACCTACACCACGTAGGCAAGAATGCCGACTCACGGTAGGCCAGTCAAGGGGCATCCAGAATACGCCAGCCTGCTCGATCCGTGAGCGGCCTTCGTCGAGAAGTGTCTTTGTAGTGGCTTGCTTCTGCTTCGTCTTCTCTTGGTACGTAGGATTCGTCGCTGGCATGGTAGCGATGGCCTCCGCGAACATGCGGTACACGACTTTTGGTTCGCTGGTCAGTTCCGACTCAGGAATCGGACTTTGTTCCTCGCGGTCTACTTGGACGTCGTAGAACAGGCCGTTGCCATGCAGTTTGTCGTTCTGATTTTGAACCCAGATGAGCTCTTTTGCGCCAAGCTCATCGGGAATCCAACTCCAGGATTTCAGCCAATCGTATTGATAGATCCAATCGCCTGGTGTTCCTTTTTCGCCACAACATTGAGGCCAGAAGCATCGGGTAGTGAGCAAAAAATGGACCTTCCTTGTTATTCTTCACAAATTCAAGGATCGACTGCACGCAAAGGTCAGGTCCTTATTCATCTTCTCCAAAAACAACGTGCTTACCATTCACATTGAACTCGGGCTTCCAATACCGGCTGCCACGCGCCAATTCGGTGTTCCAGAGAAACCATGAGTCGAAACCGGATGCCTCCGGCGGCGTGCCGCCTTTTGCATCAAGTTGCCATTTGCCAGCGCAATGTGTTGCGTAGCCGGCCTGCCGAAGCATCTGAGCAAAATTCACTTCCGTTCACGCCATTTTGCCGAATCCCATGTAGTTGCGAATTCCGCTCCGACCGGTCATCAGCTCCACGCGGCTTGGTGTGCTCTTAGGGGTTGAATAGGCATGTTCAAAAGTGATTCCTTCCCGGGCCAACTGGTCCAATCTTGGCGTCCAAGATTCTCGAGGCCCATAAGCACCGAAGTTGTTGTCAAATGCAATATCATCGGCATGAATCGGACAACGTTCGGCCGAGCGTCAGCGGCGAAAAGTGAAACGGCGGTTATTGCCTGACCAAGAATGACCAAGAGCAGGAACAGTGCATTTTTCATAGTTGCGGTTGGTTGGTAAATGAATTGCTGCTCCGATTCTTTCACGCGAGTGGGTGTTTTCGTTGGCCCAGACCTAAGTATGGTAAACTATCGATTTCTGAATGGTATCGTCTAAACGAATGATAGCGGGGGTGGAATTTTTAGCCGTATGCTATTATAGTGTGCCAATATCAGTGCATTGCCCCCCTCCCACCCTCCTAACCGTTTAGAATTTCCGCGATGCGAGACGTTGACTGTCAACGCCTCGAAGGATATCGGTCAAGATTCGCTGTCACACTGGAGACCTCGCCGATCAGTTTGGCCGCAATTTGAAAAAGCAGGAATCCTCATTTTGAACCTTCCCAATAGAAGTAATGCAGTCACCAGAAATATTCTGATGCCAATCAGCTGCGTCGTACTTATGTGTACAGCCAGCTCATGTCGTAAGAGGGTTGATGAACCGAGTCTTGCTGGCGATGAGATCCAATCCTCTGAACGAACGGCATCGGTCTGGGATTCTGTCTTTCCGGATGGTTTAGTGGACGAAGACGGCGTGGATGTTCCTAGGGAACATCTAGAAGGCAAGGTTGTCGGGTTATATTTCTCAGCTTCATCGGTAGTCGGTGGACAAATGAGGGAAGATAAAGGGTATTGAGTTGTGTTGTAAAGCGTTCGAGATGCATTGAGAATGCGTCCTACTTTCGGGGTGACGAGGCTGCCACTTGGATGCCGCCCACGTCCGCCAACTTCCTACAAAGGTTTCTACGATGCAAATATTCCGAAACGTCTGGGTCTTATTTCTGGGCCTGTCGATTATTGTCACGAGCCAGACCACGGCTCGCTGCGACGACTTCGACTTTGAGTCGTTGCAGAGTGACATTCTGAAAACGATTGACCAAGTTCGTCCCGCAGTGGTCCGTATATCGGGTGGTTCCGCATTCAGTGGTGTGATTGTGAGTGCGGATGGGCACGTGCTCTCGGCCGCCCATGCGATTACACCTGGAAAGAGGTATCAGATCACCCTCCCCGACGGAAGACGGTTTCGTGGAGTCGGCAAGGGGACCAACTCAAAAGCGGACTGCGCATTGGTAAAGATTCTTGATCCCGGCGATGACTTGCCCTACGCCCCGATGGGTGACTCGTCTTCACTCGTGCCGAACCAACCGTGTGTGGGTCTGAGCTATCCCGGCGGGCAGAGGGCCGGCAGTGAACCGGTGGTCCGCTTTGGGCGTTTCATTAGCATCAGTCGCAGCCGCGGAATGCTGCAAACATCCGTCCTCATGGAGCCCGGCGATTCCGGTGGTCCCGTGTTCGACTTGAACGGTTGCGTGATTGGAATCCGTTCACGCATCGGTCGCTCGATGGATCAGAACTATGAAGTGCCTGTCGACGTCTATCGCGAATTTTGGAGTGAACTCAATCGCGAAAAATCCTTTATCAGGTCTGGATCCGACGCGCTAGAACAGGGGGTTCGCTATGCTGCCGTCCGTCAGAGAAGGGGGAATGGCGAGGGCAATGGTTTGGCCATTCTCAGCGTTTCCGATGGCAGTTTGGCATCCAAGGCCGGCTTGAATCGTAACGATATTATCCTTCGGGTTTACGGTCGTCGGCTGCAATCGATGTCGGATCTTCGCGAGGCCCTGGAGGAGGCGTGGGACGATGGCGTTGAATCAATCAAGGTGCAAGTGAAACGGTCGAACGAGAGTCTCGATTTGGAGATCGACTTCGGCGAAGCGAGTGAGGTCGCTCCCAAGGTGGCTCTCCCCGAAAACGACCGCCCCGCTGTCCCTGCACCGCAAGGCTTCCGGGAATTGAATGGGTTGGCCGGTCAACTGGCTGATCTGGAGTCCAAGTTGGACGATGCATGCATCACCATCACAAGTGAATTTGGAGAGGATGAGTCGCGGACGATCACCGGGACCCGTATTCGAGGAACACGCTGGGTGGTCAGCAAGGATTCTGTCGTCGGGCAGAACCCGACAGCCGAAGTCGACGGTGATTCGTTCCCGCTGAACATCGTTGAGCGGGACACCGAAAACGACTTGGTACTGCTGGAAGCCCCCGATGTCCAATCCGTCGGCATTGATTTAGATGCCGTTATATCGGAGACTTTCGTAGGGACCTTCTTGTTGACTCCCGACGATGATGGCGCGGGGTTGGTCAGCGTTGTCGGCAGTTCCACATTTCGTTCACAAAAGGAGAGCCGACGCGCTGTTCTTGGCGTCGTTCCCTCGACCTATGAAGATAACCAGGGCGCCCACCTCGATGAAGTGAACGACGACGGGGCCGCCAAGCGGGCTGGACTATTGGTCGGCGACGTGGTTACGAAGATGGATGATACGATCATACGAACGCAAAACGATATGCGAAGGTTTCTTTCGCAAGTGGGACCCGATGCTGTCGTCATGACGACGCTGCGCCGTGACGATGAGGAACTGACGAAGCGGGTCAAGCTGGAGTCGAATTCTTCAAGGGCAAGCCATGTCGCCGACAGGATGGACAAGAGCAGTCGACGCGTTGGGTTTCGCGAAGTGTTTCCGCACGATGCCGACCTCAAGCCCAGCGATTGCGGCGGCCCGTTGTTTGACCTAACC
Organism: Novipirellula aureliae; assembly: GCF_007860185.1. Taxonomy (NCBI): domain Bacteria; kingdom Pseudomonadati; phylum Planctomycetota; class Planctomycetia; order Pirellulales; family Pirellulaceae; genus Novipirellula; species Novipirellula aureliae. Next base: position 226,249 of record NZ_SJPY01000006.1, on the reverse strand, counting down.
GGGGAATTCGTCGGCCTGAACATCGCTCGGTACAGCCGTGTGCGAAGTTTCGCACTGCCCGCGTCGGAACTAAAGGAGTTCGTTCAGCAAGCAGCGTCGAAGGCATCTTCGACAAATGAATGAATTCGACAAATGAATCGTTATCATGCGGTTGGCCTGGACGCGAGCCAGAAAATAACGATTGACGTAATGCTGCAGGAATGATTGTGGCATCAAAACCATTAGACTACGAGAACCATTAGACTACGAGAAACTGGAACAAGAGCTAAGGCATGAGATCAAGAATCTTAAACGCGTTTGTCTGGGGGGTTGTGGCCCTATTACCGATCAGCGTGGATGCATCCGATTTGGCAGGCAGTCGCCCCAATATCATTCTCGTCCTCACCGACGATCAAGGAATGGGGGACCTTTCCTGTATGGGGAACCCGATCCTGAAGACGCCTCATATCGACAGCTTCTACCAAAAGGCAACGCGGTTCACGGACTTCCAAGTGAGCCCGACCTGTGCGCCGACCCGTTCGGGACTAATGAGTGGACGGGCACCGTTCAAAAATGGGGTGTCACACACCATCTTTCAGCGGGAACGCATGTCCTTGGAAACCTTTACGATTGCGCAAGCCTTGCAAAGTGCCGGGTACACAACAGGGCTCTTTGGCAAATGGCATCTGGGGGACGGAGAGGACTATCTGCCCCAAAACCGCGGGTTTGATGAAGTGTTGATGCATGGTGCCGGTGGAATCGGGCAGGAAAAGTATGGTGATTTTCCAGCAAACAGCAAGAATACCTACTTTGATAGTGTGTTGCTTCACAACGACACGATCGTGAAGACCAAAGGATTTTGCACGGATTTGTTTTTTCGTGCGGCATTGGCATGGATTAATCAACAGCGTCAATCGAACCAACCCTACTTTGCGTACGTTGCCCTCAATGCTCCGCATTCACCCTATATCGCACCCGAGAAATACAAGAAACGATTTTTGGATGAGGGCTACGATGACAAGACAGCTGGTCGTTACGGCATGATCGAGAATATTGACGACAACTTTGGCATGTTCGTAGCGAAACTCGAATCCTGGAACGAACTGGACAATACGCTGCTCATCTTTATGACTGACAATGGAATGGCGAATGGGTTTACCATTAGACAAAATGGAAAACGTATCACACCTTTTAACGCTGGCCTAAACGGCGTGAAGAATTCGCCGCACGAAGGGGGAACGCATGTCCCCGCGTTTTGGTACTGGAAGGACGTCTTGGGTGAAGGCGTTGACATCGATGCGCTCGTCGCTCACCTCGACCTCTACAAAACCTTTACGGAACTTGCCGGCGCACAGCTTCCCGAAAAGATGCAGGAGTTGGATGGACGGTCCCTAATGCCTCTTCTCGAAGACCCCAAGTCGGAGTGGCCTGACCGCGAGTTGTTCATTCATTCCGGCCGCTGGGCGGCGGGGCGAATGGATGGATCCAAGTTCAAGAATAGTGCGGTACGTACGGAACAATGGCGTTTTGTAAATAACCGAGAACTGTATGACATCACCGCTGACCCAGGGGAACGGAATGAGGTTTCTGCTTCACACCCCGAAGTGATCGAACGTCTGCGGAAATCCTACGACCAATGGTGGGCGTCGGTACAGCCACTGTTGGTCAACGAAGGTTTGCCTACCGTGGCCCCCCAAGATCAACCTTTGGCGATCCGCTACGACAAACAGCTGAATGATACGGGGATTCCTCTGTGGGAACCTGCTACCGAATAATCAAAACGAAAATGCAATGGAATGAAAATACCCTGCTTAGTGAGGAGTCAACATGAGAACTTAGTGAGGAGTCAACATGAGAATAGACCGCTGAATTTCCTCGTCCCAATCGTGCAGTGATCGAATGGATGTTACACCACCGCCACGGACGTTGGATTTTCGCGTGCGAGTGCCATAAAGAATGGTCGGTTCAGGCATCTGGGACGCGTCGCGAAGCAGGTGCCAGCATCTGAATACAATTTTTCCGAAACCTTGTAAACCAAAAATCTGAAAATCGAGTCATGAGAAACGCAATACCAAAAGCAAGTCGTCGTTCATTCCTAAAGACTGCCGCGGCAACCTCCGCAGCTATCGGCACGTTCCACACTCATACAGCGAAAGGGCAGGAGTCTAATGACAAATTGAATTTCGCGATCATCGGCTGTGGCGGCCGCGGGGCTAGTATCGGCAACGAAGCCGTGAAAACGGGATTGGCAAATGTCGTAGCCCTCTGCGATGTCAACCCTGCTCAAACCGAACGGTTCAAAAAACAACATCCTGACGCCAAGGTTTATACCGATTTCCGGAAGATGTTCGATGAAATGGGCGAAGAGATCGACGCCTGCACGGCGGGAACGCCCGATCACACCCATTTCCCCATCGCGATGCGGGCGATCTCCGAAGGGGTTGCCATTTATGTCGAAAAACCGCTCGCACACACCTTCGAAGAGTGCGAATTGCTGATCGCTGCAGAGAAGAAGCACAACGGCATCTGCCAGATGGGAAATCAGGGGCACTCCTCTTCGCAGCGAATGCAGTTTAAGACCTGGGTCGATCAGGGGATCATCAAAAATGTCCGTCGAGTCGACGCCTGCATGAACCTGTCTCGCCGTTGGCACCCATGGGGCAACGTAACGGGATTCCCCGAAGCGGAACCGATGCCTGCGGGCTTGAACTGGGAGGTCTGGACGGGGACAGCCCCCATGCATAATTACAGCAAACGTCTAGACGGAGGCAATTGGCGAGGTTGGTACGACTACGGAAATGGTGCTTTCGGTGACTGGGGACCTCACACGCTCGATTCCATTCATCGATACCTGGATTTGGGACTTCCCTACGAGGTTCGCGCCGACAAACTCGAAGGCAAAAACGACTTTATCTATCCGATGGCGACAACCATCGCATTCGAATTTGCCGAACGTGGTCCAGGCATGCCGGCGATGTCGATCAACTGGTATGACGGTATCGACAACCGACCACCGCGGCCAGATGAACTGGGAGAAAAGCAAGACCTACCGAAGTGTGGCAAGGTGATTTACAGCGACGATGCGATTTTCCTGGGCGGCACCCACAGCGCGAAATTGAGCGTTCTGTCGGGTGACGATGTCAAAGAAAACCTGCCGGAAATCCCCTCCAGCGATACCCACCAGAACCACACGATGAACTTCATGCTCGCAGCAATGGGCAAGGAAGAATGCAACTCGAAGTTCGCCGTGTCTGGGCCTCTCACACAAGTCTTCATGCTCGGCTGCATCGCACAGCGACTTGGTGGTACCCTCAAATTCGATGCTGAGAAGAGGGAGATCACCAACAACGAACAGGCCAATCAACTTCTAAAGGGACATGCTCCTAGACCGGGTTGGGAAGAATACTACACCCTGTAGGGACGTCAAAAATAGGCTCTTCCGAATCATCCGTGGGTGACAAAATAACCTCGGCAAACCAGACGCTTCCCGGTTTACGTCACCGCCGGTTGCTGCCAAAGATCTGAAAAGACTGGATTTTCGCACTCGTGCTCGTGCTCGTGCTCGTACTCGTACTCGTGCTCGTGCTCAGCCTTTGGTCGTACTCGTATTCGAGGGTTCTTGGGCGTCCGAGTCCGAGTACCCTTTCATTGAGAACGAGTACAATTTTTTTACGAGTGCTTCGTCCAGATTGATAATCCGGGCTATCCGGCATTTGCTTCACGCGCACAGCAAGAGCCTGAACCCGTTTTGAAAGACAGTTGTTCTCTTTCCAGGAATAGCTCATGCTGGTTTTTCGGTGCATGTTATGGAACGGTTCGAAAAGCCCGAATGTCATTGTGATATTGGCGGAATACCTCGATTGTGCCGATGCTGGCTGCTATCGTTGTAGGGATCCCTGCGCTGCATCTCGATAAGCTGACTTCCTCACAAGACGCATTTCGTCGAGGTGTCGAAAAAACGATAGAGAAGATCATGAAGGAAGCAGCGCCAGTCATTTTGCAAAACACGGAAGCTACATGCGTCCCTTTGGTTTCAAGAACAGAAAATTGAAGTGAAGGCAGAAAGAAATAGAAACAAATCATGAAAAAGCAAACGGTCCTTTCCATTGTCGTTCTCTGTCTATTCCTGGTGTCGGGCCGGTTGGCTAAGGCTGGTGAATCGTCATCTCCCAATGTGGTTCTCATTTACGCCGATGATCTCGGTTACGGCGACCTCGGCTGTTACGGCGCCACAAAATTACAAACACCCAACATTGACAAGCTCGCCAGACAAGGACGCCGTTTTACTGATGTCCACACGGCCTCGGCGGTGTGTACGCCGTCGCGTTACGGCTTGTTGACGGGACAGTATCCGTCTCGTGCCATGAACGGAAAAGGCATTTGGGGGCCAGCCCCCATTCCATCGCCTCTGCTCATCGATCCGGAAACACACACGATTGCTGATGTGTTTAAAAGCAGCGGCTATGAAACGGCGGCTATCGGAAAATGGCATTTGGGTTTTGGTAATGGGAAAAACGATTGGCAGGAGCCGTTGCGTCCTGGTCCGTTGGATCTCGGATTTGACTACTACTTTGGCGTGCCGGTTGTAAACAGCGCTCCGCCTTACGTCTTCGTGGAGAATGATCGAATCGTTGGTGGGGACCCCGACGACCCGTTGGTTTACCTTGGCAACAATAGTAAGGGGGCCACGCCGATCACACCCATTCCGCCCGAAGCCGCGCAGCGCACTCCCAATCGATTTAGCGGGGCGGTGGAAGCTCACAAAATGCACAACGATTATGAAGTCGGAACCAAACTCTCCGAGAAGGCTGTCGAGTGGATCGAGGGGCGAGGGAAGGAGCCATTTTTCTTGTATTTGGCGACAACCAATGTGCATCACCCCTTCACGCCTGCCAAGCGTTTTCAGGGGACCAGTGAGTGTGGAGTTTATGGCGACTTCGTACATGAACTCGATTGGATCGTGGGCGAGGTGATGCAAAGTCTCGAAGCCAAAGGATTCGCTGACAATACGCTGTTGATCTTTACCAGCGACAACGGTGGCATGTTCAATCTAGGCGGACGCCGTGCCGCGGCGATGGGGCACAAGATCAATGGTGAGCTTCTCGGTTCGAAATTTGGTATCTGGGAAGGCGGTCACCGTGTACCGTTCATTGCCCGCTGGCCCGGAAAGATTGAAGCGGGCAGCGAGTCGAACCAGTTGCTGAGTATGGTTGATTTGCGGGCAACGTTCGCAGCATTGACGGGCCAGGAACTCGGAGCGGAAGCGCGAAAGGACAGTATTAACATGCTACCCGCATTGATCGGAGATCCTGACGGTCCACTGCGTACCGAATTGATTATCTCCCCTCATAAACCGTCTCATCTGAGTTTGCGAAAGGGGAAGTGGATGTACATTCCGGCGAGAAGCGATGGGGGATTTACCGGCTCAAAGCCCAGCCAACATGCCTGGGGTGGAGCAGCGGTTGCCAAGCTCGTCAACACTCCCAACAGCGATATTGAGGATGGTAAAATCAAAAAGGAGGCACCGCCCGCACAGCTTTACGACTTGGAAAACGACGTCAATCAAACGCAGAACGTTTATCGCGAAAATCCAGAAGTGGTGGATGAAATGAACTCGCTGCTACAGAGTTACAAGCAGGCGGTTGGCAAGACCGATTAGCCGTTCAGAAATCGGTCTTCGAAACGTTGCCATCGAACGGCAGAGAACGGCAGAGCACTTGAATGGTCGCCCGACGTTGTTCTAGATTGGGCATCGCCGGTTCCTTTTTTGGCTCTCCACGGTCTGAGTAGGAACCGGTTAGAAGACAAGAAGAATCAGTGGCTGGCGTCGGCAGCAGTCCAGGAAGCTCACGCGGTTTGACCTCGTCGCCGCGCCTTATATATTCCCACGTTAGACTGATTCGCAAGGTGTGGACTTAGAAACAATCCTCAGGGTGTCAACCGTTTGGTGGACATGAGGACAAGTTGCGGCTGACTATCATGGAACTTTAGGCAATCCCACTCTATTACCCGGTAAGATCGTGTTCAAAACGACGATGAAAACAACAAGTCAAATCGCTATTATTTTTATAGTTGCAGCGATACCAGCCTACGCATCCGGTCAGGTGACCGTGAATTCGTTGCTGTTGGAAATGGTCGATCGCGATGCGGTGGCCCGCTTTCCGGAAAACAATTTCCGTCTAAAGCAACACAGCAGCTACAACCGAGCCTCCAAAACGCCGGACGAACCGGTGGGTTGGTTTACGAATCACGATTACAACCGTAGCGAAAAAGACAAGAACTTCATCCGCATCGATGAAAAGGATGGCAAGAAAGAATGGGTGCTGATGGATCACACCGGTCCCGGCGCGATCGTACGAAGTTGGATGCCTTGGCTCAAGGACACCGAACCCGGTACCGATATTACCATGCGGATTTATCTGGACGGGTCCGACGAACCCGCGCTCGAAGGAAACATGCTCAGCATGTTTGATGGCACCGGGGTCATCCCCTATCCGCTTGCTCATTCTTCGTTGCGTTCGGCGGTTAGCTTCTTCCCCATTCCGTACGCCAAAAGCTGCAAGGTGACCACCGATGCGATGCCATTCTTTTTTCAGTTCACGTTTCGAGAATACGATGAAGGAACGCCAGTCGAGACCTTTACGATGAAGGACTTTGACGCGTCTGCGGCATTGATCAAGGAAACCGGCGAGGCTCTTTTGAACCCCAGGGCATCGGCGGCAGAGAACCCGATGACGTTCAATACAACGTTAGCAGATCAACAGGAACAAACAATCGATCTGCCAACGGGCGTAGCCGCCGTCCGGGAACTCTCGGTCAAACTCGGCAACTACGAGAATCCCGATGTCACTCGGCAAGTGATTCTAAAGATGGAATTTGATGGCAAGGAAACCGTGTGGTGCCCGATCGGAGATTTCTTCGGATCTGGTTTTGGTTTCAATCCAGTACAGGGCTGGTACCGCACGGTGGCTGAAGACGGCACGATGAGCTGTCGCTGGGTGATGCCGTATCAAACCGGCGGCAAGGTTTCACTTGTCAACCTGAGCGGTTCGAGCGTCGATGCAGAACTGAACGTGAAGACAGGCGATTGGACGTGGGACGACCGTTCGATGTACTTTCATGCAGCGTGGCGCGGACAGTATCCCGTGCCTACCCAGCCGCGATCCGACTGGAACTACGTGACGCTCAAGGGACGCGGCGTCTACGTTGGCGACACATTGACCATCATGAACCCGGCAACCCGTTGGTGGGGCGAAGGCGATGAACGCATTTGGGTGGATGGCGAAGACTTCCCGTCGATCTTTGGGACCGGAACCGAAGACTACTACGCCTACTCATGGGGCGGACGGAGTACGGACTTTTACGAACATCCGTTTCATGCTCAGCCGTTTAGCAGCAAGTACAACAAACTCAACCGAAAGCCAGCCACTGACACAAAAAAGAATAGTCAGGGCTTTAGCGTCGAAACGCGTAGCCGAGCGCTGGATACCATGCCCTTTGGCCGTTCACTGCAACTCGACATGGAAGTCTGGTCTGGCACGGACTGCGACATGGGTTATCAGGTGGGGACTTATTGGTACGGTTTCAAGGAAACGTTATCCAATCGCCAGCCGGAACCGAAAGAGGTCCTCAACGTCCCGCCGCTACCGGATAGGGTCCATTAGACTCAGGCCGCCTGAAAGACAGGCCGCCTGAAAGACAGACCGCCTGAAAGAAACGAGCAGTCGATCCCAAACCGCATACGGGAACTCACGCGAGCGTCGCAATCATGAATGATTTCAGCCCAAACCTGAGAAATACGCTGCTGTTTGTTTTACTGGTTGTGTGGTGGAGCCCCACGGAAGCTGCCGAAGGCCGTCCCAATATCATCGTGATCATGGCGGACGATCTTGGTTATACCGATGTCGGCTGTTACGGATGCAAAGATATCCGCACTCCAAATATCGACCAGCTTGCTGCCGATGGCGTCCGTTTTTCTTCGGCCTATGTGACGTGGAATATGTGCGGTCCGTCGCGAGCTGGATTCTTGACCGGCCGCGTTCAATCGACCTTTGGCTACTACCGCAATGTCGACAATCCGTACGATCCGGCACAGGGACTGCCGAAGATTCCGACCATTGCCAGCCTGCTTCAAAAGCAAGGCTACGTGACCGGCGGAGTCGGCAAGTGGCACATGGGCACCGCGGATCATCAACATCCCAACGCCATGGGATTCGATGACTGGTTTGGTTTTCTCGGTGGCGGCCGGATGTACTATCCACTGGATCACCCATCGTATCAAGGCCGGTTCACTCCGCTCAAACGCCCCCTGCATCACAAGTACGTCCAGCACACGATGCCAGTGATCCACAACAACAAAGTGGTCACGTGGGAACAGTACCTCACGCGTGAACTGACGGATGCCGGGGTCGCGTTTCTGGAACGCAACCACAACGAGCCGTTCTTTCTATTCCTGTCTTACAACGCACCGCATTTGGATTTGGAAGCTCCCCAGGAGACCATCGCAAAGTACCCCGAAGACAAGATGACGAAGATTCCCGGTGTCACGGCCAAGTCGCGTTCGATCTACGCTGCGATGGTTGACGAGATGGATCAGGGAATCGGAAAGCTATTGGCCAAAGTCGACGCCCTTGGTTTGGAAGACAACACCGTGGTCTGGTTCCTTAGCGATAATGGAGGCATGAGAAAGACCAGTGACAATCGCCCACTGCGTGGCAACAAAGGCAACAGCTATGAAGGCGGGTTGCGCGTCCCGATGATTGTGAAGTGGCCCGGTGAAGCACCTGCGGGCAAAGTGCTCGTTGCGCCCGTCACCTCATTGGACATTGGTGCAACATCACTGGTCATGGCAGGTGGCGACCCAAAAACGTCGGGGCTGCACGGCAAAGACATTCGCCCTTATATCAGTGGCCAAAGCGATCAAACTCCGCACAACGTGCTGTTCTGGCATACGGGGCGTTACAAGGAACCGTCGGGAGTAATGCGTGAGGGAGACTACAAGTTGCTGTACAGCGGCAACAAGACGGAGCTGTACAACCTGAAGGACGACCTCTCGGAAACCACGAACTTGGCCGCTTCCGAACCGGAGCGTGTCAAGACAATGCTCGCTCGCTGGAAGCAGTGGGCTTCGGATTCGCAACCGGAGCTGTGGGGAAATTCAGGCAAAGTGATCCAATATGCCAACTATGAATGGCTCAAGGGTAGCCCCCACTACGAGGAAACGAAGAACGGAATGAGTAGGTCGAAGGCCGTGAACGATTACGATTGATTTTTAGTAGCTCCGAAACTCTTGGGGACGTTCGATTTATAACTTGCGGGTGTTTGCATTTTCCAAGTTTCGTGGTGGACGAGGTTACGAGTCCCCTTATCCAATCAAGTTTCGTGGTGGACGACGGCATCTTTCACAAGTCTGAAAACGCTGGTTATCAATCGATCGCTCCGACGCGTACCGCTACGAACAATCAAAGCCTCGCAGGCGGGGTTTGCTAGGAGACGGTTTTACGGGATAATGATATCTTGTGCCGTGCCGATACGGCGAATTTGCCTACCCGTACTGAGATCTCTGCTTCCATGACGAAATCCAAAGTTCTGCTGAGAAATTCGATTGTTTTAATCGCGTCTTTCTCGACGTGTGTTCTGCTAGCTCCATCGACGACCGCGAAAGAAATTTTCGTTAGCCCTGTGGGAAGCGACCAAAACAGTGGGGCGATGGATGCGCCTTTAGCCAGTATCGCCTCGGCTCAGGCCAAGGTTCGGGCGTTCAAGCAGGCTAATCCCGATGAGGCGGTCACGGTTTATCTACGCGGCGGAAAATACTATTTGACGCAGCCCGTGGTCTTTCAGCCCGCGGATAGTGGCACGGCGGCAGGACCGGTCGCTTACAAGGCATATGAAAACGAGCTGCCGCAGGTGCTCGGCGGGGTGAAGCTGGACGGTCTGAAGTGGGAAAAGTTTAGCGACAACGTTTTCAAGACCAAGGTGCCCGAGGGCATGGTGTTTGAAACGCTCTTCATTGACGGGCAGCAACAAATCCTTGCCCGGTACCCGAACTACACCGAAGACGCACCGGCATTCAACGGTGTCGCAGCGGATTGTTTGTCGAAGGAACGCGTCGCGACATGGAAAGACCCGACCTACGGCTACTTCCATGCGATGCACCCCGCACGCTGGGGCGGCATCCACTTTCAAATCACCGGAAAGAAAAACAATGGTGAAGTCACGATGGTTGGCGGCACCCAGAACAACCGAGGCAGTGGGCAGCATAAGGAGCACCGTTACGTCGAAAATATCTTTGAAGAACTCGACGATGTGCACGAGTGGTACCTCAATCGAAACACGTCAGAACTTTACTTTTACCCCGCGCCGGGCGTCGATTTGGATAGTGCCGAGGTCGAGGTCGCGGCGCTCGAACAGTTGTTTGTATTCAAAGGCACCGAAGAGACTCCGGTTCAGCACATTTCGATCGAAGGCCTAACGCTCAAGCGAACGATCCGCACCTTCATGAAAACGGATGTGCGGTTGCTGCGGAGCGACTGGACCATTTATCGGGGCGGGGTGGTCCACTTTGAAGGCACCGAGCACTGTGCGCTCAAAGACAGCGTGCTCTGCGACCTCGGCGGCAACGCCGTGTTCTTTAATCTGTACAACAAAGAATGTACCGTCGAAGGCTGCCACATCTATAACGTCGGGGCGAGCGGCGTCTGCTTTGTCGGCGATATCGCTACCGCCCGTGAAGAAAACTACAACATTGGCGAAGCCCCCCCCTTGGACAAAATGGACTTCCAACGTGGCCCAGCAAACAACCGCTATCCACAACACTGCCGGGTCGACAATAACTTGATCGACCACATCGGCACGGTCGAGAAGCAGACCGCAGGGGTCCATATCAGCCTTGCGGCTTACATCACCGTCAGCCGCAATAGTATCTATGATGTGCCGCGTGCGGGCATCAACATCAGCGAAGGCAAGTGGGGCGGCCATGTCCTGGAATACAATGATGTTTTCTTGACGGTCCAGGAAACCCACGATCACGGGGCATTCAATAGTTGGGGCCGCGACCGGTATTACACCAAGACCCGTGGCGAAGCGGGCAACCGCGTGGCCACGCATGGTTACGATTTGGTGAAGCTTGATATGCTCGAGAAGAACGTGATCCGCAATAACCGCTGGCGCTGCGACCACGGGTGGGACATCGACCTCGATGACGGTTCCGCATGGTACGAGGTCTACAACAATGTCTGCCTCAGTGGCGGCATCAAACTGCGCGACGGCATGCTGCGCACGACCTACAACAATGTGATGATCAACAACTCGATGAATCTGCACGTCTGGCTCAAAAACAGCGGCGATGTGGTCACGAGCAACATTTGCACCAACGGCTACTATCCCATCGGGATGCGCAATTGGGGCAAGGAGATCGACAGAAATCTGTTCTTCCAAAAAGAGTCACTCGATAAAGCCCGATCGCAATACGGTACCGATGAGAACAGTGTTTACGGTGACCCGGGTTTTGCCGACCCAGCCAACGGCGACTACACAGTGACCAACGCCAAATTGGCCGAGGCGATCGGATGGAAGAACTTTCCGATGGACCAGTTCGGCGTGCAAAAGCCGTCACTCAAGGCGATCGCCAAGACCCCCGAGTTCCCCAAAATCGAACTGGCGCCCGACGAAGTGATCACTGGCACCGAGTACATGGGCGGAGTGATCAAGAATATCCAAAACGACAATGAGAAGTCCGCGGCAGGCTTGCCCGATTACAAAGGCGCCAAGATCGAGCGAGGCCTGACCAAAGGGCTCTTCTCGGTCGTCAAGTTGCAAGACGATGACGTTGTGCTCAAAATGGACGACGAGCCGATCAACAACATCGACGACTTTACGTCCCGAATCGCTAGCGGCAAACGCTACCAAACGATCAGCGTGTGGCGATACCAGAAATTGATTGTCATGGATCTGCCGGACCCGAGCACGATCCCGCTTTCGCTACCCAAAGAAAATTGGAAGGTCGTTTCGTTCGACAGTGAGGCAGACGGTTACGAGGCCAAACGTGCGATCGATGGTAACCCGCAGTCGTTTTGGCACACCCAATTCGAGCCAACTGAACCGCCGTTCCCGCACGAGTTGGTTGTCGACATGGGCGCCGAATCGGTGCTGTACACCCTGGAGTATCTTGCTCGGCAAGGTTCGTCCCACCCGCGGATCAAGGACTTTGAGCTGTTCGTATCGACCGACGGCAAGACCTGGAACGAGCCCGTACTGAAGGGCAGGTTCCAAGACAGCGAAGACCTGCAGAGCTTCCCGATCGACAAGCCGCAAGCGCGATACTTCAAGCTGGTGGGCCTATCGGGATACACCCGAAACGCCGCAGCGGTGGGAGAGATTTCGTTTTTCGGAACGGGCGGTCGCGACAAGTAGCGGATGGGCCGCTTTGGCCGCTAGCCACCGTTCTCGTTGAGCAAACCGCGTCTCATCTAGAGTAACGCGGTCCCGCATGATGTGCATGAAAATTCATGTCAGCCAAAGTTGCTTGCCCAAACCGAAATTAGCCCGGAGCTACACGCACAGTACACCCGAATCGAAAGCACCCCTGACCTGAAGCGATCCCTCCTAAACTCAGGATCTCGCAGCGGCCAGGAAAGCAGACGGGAAAAATGATTGTCATTGGTCACAGAAAAGCAGATTTTCTCATCCATGACCAATGAGGCAGCCGTGTAAACGGATTACCGACATCGAGCGACTACTTCGTAACGGCAACACCAGGGGTTCGGGAATGCGCGTGCTGCGGGAAGTCGAAGGTCAACACGAGCGATTCCGTTCCCGTGTTCTCGATTTCCACACCGCCATTGGCAAGTGCGGCCTGAGTGATGAATCCGATCTCGGGATAGATCTCGCCGAGAACCATATTCTGGTGATATCGCACTTCGAGCTTTCCAACACGGCCGCTTCCACCATTCGTGTGGAACAGCGTGGGACTCTCTGGGCAGAAATTCATCTTGCCGCCAGGCTCCACGGTGAGACGGAGAATGGAGCACTTCTGGTCGCCGAGGAAATCACCGTAGACGATCCACTTTGCGTCGACGCCGTCGCCTGAAAATTCTTCGGCGGTGATTGCCGGACGCGAATTCTTGAGGACGAATTCTGGGTCCTGATTCGCTTCGAAGTCGAACTTTTCGACCAGGTATTCCCAGTCTTCGTGCCTGTCCTTCGGGTAGTCCTCTTCCCTGCAAGCGTAAAACGCATCCGCTGCTCCGATGCGCCCGTCAAGCGTGAGGTCCTCGGCCAAGAAGTGTTCATCCATTGTGACATGCAGTTCGTGTGTGCAAAGGTCCGTCGGCGAATGCAGCACACCATTCGGCATTACGAAGCCGTTATCAAGTTGCATCATCACGTGCGGCGACAAATGCCGAACCCCGTTATACTCGCCCTGGCCGAAACGCTTCATGCAGGCAAGAAACTGGTCCTTCGTCACGAACGGGTACAACCCCATTGCCGTGGTGTGATAATGCGACGCACTGACTCCAGGATTGTCGAACGAATTGATGTCATAGACTTCCCACTTTGACCAGTGAAGATGGTGCGGGATCGGATTCAGATTATCGAACTTCTTTGACACAATCGGCCAAGTTGGCTCACCGAACAGCGATTTCGAAAAGGCCGTTATCTTCTCACCCATGACGGCTTCTGGATTGGCGATGATCAAATCCTGCAGCGAGATGACTTGCCCATTCGGAGTGAGGACGTGCGATTCACCTTCGCGAAACGGTGCCTTCTTCGTGCGTGTATCAACGACACCCGTCACGATGGGAACCGTGCAGCACATCCAGACTTCATCCAGCCCCGTACCGTTCATGTAGTCCGGATAGTAGGATTGCTCATCAAGGCGAAGGCGTTTCCCTGGCGTACAAAATGTTCTGCCGGCGTAACGGTGCAATAGTTGCAAAACCCCGTCGTGATGGTGAAGGCAGTCATCAAGGATCGAAGCCGATCCTCCGCCAGTTCCGTCGATGACATCTTGTTTTGGGTACTCGTGCAATTTGTCTGCGAGAATGGTAGAAGCCATGAGTGATACACCTCAATGAGTTTGAAGAAGTAGGTCGGTTCCTAGGAACGTTCTGGAGTGATAACGGGAATTTTTCATTTGCTGCAACACAACAAGACGGGTTACGGACCGAATTCTCCGAGGTGCTGGCAGAACATGAAGGGGACAAAGTGTATAAAATAGAGGAGCCGGACGGGAGCGGACAAGAGTGAACGCATACCGTGCCAACCTATTTTTTCCTTCGTGGGTCTGGCAAGCGTTGTGACTTTTCTAGAATTTGTTTGTCCGCCAGCAGTCTTTTTCGGAGTTTTTCGTAGTCGACCGCTTGGACGCTTGTTTGATCATCGATCGCGATACAGGCGGCCGTGCCGGCGCCTTGTGCCAAAATCATGAAGACGGGCTCCATCCGAATCGAACCGTAGGCGACATGAGAACAAGACGCTGCCACGGGGACGATCAGGTTGCTGACTTCATTCTCTTTGGGAACGATCACGTCGTAGGGGATTCGATAATCTCCGACATGGACGCCGACATCGCCTTCGTTTTGAACATAGCCATCCGCTGCGATAAACCGTTGGATGTTGTGAGAATCGATCCCATAAGACCCCATCCCGATCGACTTCTCGGTTTTCGATTTCAGCTCGCCCAACAAATCATGCTCCGTGATCACATGCTTCCCAACCATTCGCCGTGCCTCACGGACATACAGTTGGTGCGACCAATTGCCGTTGTCGACAAATTCATCCTTGGGCAACCCCCACTTCTGCATTGCCTGCTGCAGTTGTTTCGGAACGCGTGGATCGTGGCAGATGAAGTAGAGCATCCCCAATTGATAGGTCTTGTGTTCTTCGATGATTTCGTTTCGACGCTCGTAACTGGCCTCTGGGTAGTCCCAGTTCATGCCGAGGTTGTCAAAACTAAAAGGCCCATGATTGTTGGTGTCCGTTTTGTTGTTGGGGACCGGATCAAACTTTTGAAACACATACATCGGATCCATTGCCTCAAAGATCCGCAGTAACAACTCGTATTGCTCCGGGGCATAATTCTTGGGCTTCGGAAAGGGTATGCGATTTTCGGGGTCGTTGGTCAAACACATCCGAAAGCAGTACGCTTGAACCTTGTGATCCCCCGTTCCATTGGGCTGGAGTGCTTCCGTCGATATTCGAGCCAACACACCGCTCGTTGGGTCTCCCTTCACTTTGTAAGGAGAGATCTTCAGGCCCTCGAAATGGTGCTGGTGGTGAAACACTCCCTGTTGCACGCCATTCCACTTTTCGCCATAGACCGAGTTTGCTTCCCGTCCCACGTGATAGCTCACGCCGGCCGCCGCCATCAAGTCACCTTCGTAGGTAGCATCGATGAAGATTTTTCCTTGGAAGACCATTCCGCTCAATGTGGTGATCGATTCGATGCTTCCTGCGTTCTTCTTGACGCCATGTTCGCGATCGAGCCACTCATCTCGGAAGAGTGGGATGTTGTTGTCTTCAACGAATTGATCGAAAATCGCTTCGGCGACGTGCGGTTCAAACACCCATCGGGTGTCTTCACCTTCCCACATCTTTCGCCAACCAATCTTCTTTTGATGGAACGCATCCGGCGTTTCTTGCGTCCAGGCTTCTGGTTTGTTGTAGTGCTGATAAATGTTCTCATAGAACTCGCGTGCCAAACCGCCAACGGATAAGCGATTGCCGATATCCGTGAATCCAAGTCCGCCGGAAGAAAGCCCCCCGAGATGCTTGTCGGGAGAAACAATCACCACCGACTTACCCATCCGATGAGACTGAACGGCAGCGATGACCGCAGCCGAGGTGCCACCGTAGACGACGACGTCATGTTCGTGAACTTGTTCGGCAGCCCCGTTTGGGCCTGCCGCGAGAACGGATAACAGAATACAAAAAATCTGATACTTCATTTCTTTACTACCTACCCCAGTGAGCTTGTTCAACAAAATTGCCGCAACACCTCGCGTCCCATTCGGCTCATCCAAAGGCTTCGCAGTATAACGAATGGTCCTTTTGGAACAGCCATTTTAGCACCATCGTACACGAAATACTTCCACCGGTCTTCTTTCGCTCAGCGTTCCAGACTTACTCCCCAACCTAGAAACACGGCCCCTCACTCTTCTGCCTTAGCAACATTTTTCTGCGTTTTCAATAAAAGGATGAGGGATGAATGGGCGTGAGACTCGGGATTGCATTTGGCAAGGAACTGTCGACAATTGGGGAGACGGTGTTCTATTGTGTTACCTTGGTGAAGTTCATAAACGATGCCCCGCTTGCCAAGGCTACAGTATCCCAATGCCATCATCCCATTGCCATCTACCACGTTTTGACACGTGGGGATGGGCGACAAGCCGTTTTTCATGACGACCGCCATTACCAACGGTTCACTCAGGGGCTCATTGAGGAAGGCCTGGGGCTACGGCTTGGAAGATTTCCTCAAACGCTTGGTTCAATTGGTGGAGGGTACAGATGAAGTGGTCCATCGACATCGAACGAAGCGAACGGCGACCATTTCCGTTGATGATATTTTGGTGGCGACTGCAAAACAGTACAATGTTACGGTGGAGTCCTATAGTGGATTTCACTGTCGTGTTGGAGGTCGCGATGACGCGGCTTACCGATGCCGTCGTTACACCTCCGTAACCCTTGCGGAATTGTCGAAGCGTTTTGGTCTTGGTCATCCCGACCGTTCATCCGATTTGATCAAGCGTGGAAAGAAACAGTATGATGGTTCTAGGCAAGTCCTCGCTAATCTTTTTTTCCATTCATCTTTCTATCAATTCCCTCACAAAGAGTTAAGCCTTAAGACTCCAACAAACAGGAATGCAATGAAAAACATAACTCTATTTATCGCTTGCGTTGGGCTGGCCGCCGCGTCAGTGGCGTCGGCCGCCGACCGCCCCAATGTGATCGTGGTGATGACCGACGACCAAGGCTATGGCGACATGAGCTGTCACGGCAACCCCATCTTGGAAACGCCGAATATTGACCAACTTTATCGCGACTCGGTTCGGATGACCGACTTTCACGTCAGCCCTTTCTGTACGCCGACACGAGCTGCGTTGATGACCGGGCGGTATCCGGCGCGGACGGGTGCCTATCGGACCAGCAGTGGGCGTACGTTGATGCACACCGATGAGCGAACGATTGCAAACGTGTTTGCCGATGCGGGCTATGTCACAGGAATGGTTGGCAAGTGGCATCTGGGCGACAACGCTCCACATCGTCCACAGGATCGCGGGTTTCAAGATGTCCTCTGGCATCGTTGCGGGGGTGTCGGGCAGGCGTCGGATTTCTGGGGCAATGATTACTTCGATGACACTTACGAGCGAAACGGAAAGTTCGAGAAATTTGAAGGCTATTGCACCGACGTTTGGTTCCGCGAGTCCATTCGCTTCATCGAAGAGAACAAAGCAAAACCCTTCTTTCTGTATCTGGCAACCAACGCCCCACATGGTCCTTACCGAGTCGATCCCAAGTGGGCGGCTCCGTACCAAGACAAAGCAAAGTGGGGTAACGGTGCGAACTTCTATGGCATGATCGCAAACTTTGATCATAACCTTGGCGAACTGCGCCGAAAATTGGACGAGCTTGCACTCTCCGACAACACGATCCTGATCTACATGACGGACAACGGGACGGCGGGCGGAGGGAAATTCAACGGGCTCGATTCGGAAGCCGTCGTCGGATTCAATGCGGGCATGCGTGGAAAGAAGTCGTCCGTTTATGAAGGCGGGCATCGCGTGCCCTTTTTTATCCATTGGCCTGCGGCAAAGATCAACGGCGGGCGCGATGTCGATTCCTTGGCAGCGCATATCGATGTCTTGCCGACACTGGCTGAACTGTGTGGTGTTTCAGTGGCGGATTCACATCGTCCCGATGGCATCTCGTTTGCCAAACTGTTGACCAGCTCCGACCCATCACCCCACCGTGATCATCTGGTGGTTCAGTTTCAAGGCGGCGCGAGTTTCAAGACAACACCGAAACCGTGGCTCACATCCTGCGTGCTGCAAGATCGTTGGCGTTTGCTCAATGGCAAGGAGCTCTACGAGATGGATGCCGATCCGGCCCAACGCAAGGACGTTGCTGCAGAGCACCCGGAAGTGGTGGCGACGTTGCGTGAGTTCTACATGCCGTTTTGGAAATCCGTTTCGCCGCGAATGACGCCCGTTTCCATCGACTTGGGAAATGCGACGGACAATCCAACGGAGTTGTGTTCTCAAGATTGGTACATGCCCCGAGGCAATCCACCGTGGAACTTCGGTACGATCAATAGACTGCCGCGAGTAACAGGGCCTTGGCATGTTGATGTCAAACAAGCGGGCAACTACCGCATCACCCTGCGGCAATTCCCCAGGCAAGCCGACGAAGTCGTCAAAGCGGTCCGCGGTCGCGTCGAGATCGCGGGTCAAGCGAAAGAAGTCGTTGTCATGCCTGGCACGAAAGGCGTGGTTATTGAGATGATGTTGCCTGCGGGAAAGACGCAGCTCGTGACGTATCTGTACGACGAGAAAGGAGATTCGGGTGGAGCCTACTTCACGGAGGTGGAGTGGTTGCCGAACTAACACCCCGGCGGCATCTTACCGCCGTACTGATCACCAAAACAATCAATCCACTCCAGGTGCGAACATAAGAAATCCTTGAAAGTAAGTATTCTTGGCCAGATGCAGGGCCTTTGTACCGGCAGAACCCTACTAATCATTTTCGGGTTGGTTTCAGCCTTGGTCACCGGAGCTGCTGCGGCGCCGGAAAAGCTCAATGTCGTTCTCATTGATGCAGATGATATGGGCTATGGAGAAATTCGAACTCTTAACCCGGAGCGGGGAAAAATCCCCGCGTCCCATCTCGATAGCTTGGTCGCCGACGGCATGACCATCACCGGTGCGAATGCGAGTTACTTTGATCTGGAACCCAAACGCCCTGATATCAAACAAGTGAATCAATCCCAAAAGAAAGTACTACGATGAACTCATATAAAAAGACAATTCTGTTTGCGTTGTTCTGTGTTTGCGGAATTTGCCAGACAGATGCATTTGGCGAGCAACCGCTTCAACCAGCAACTTCGACGGAGCCCCGAACGCCTCGGGATCGGCCCAACGTCGTCCTCATTCTTGCTGATGACCTCGGCTACGGTGATCTCAGTTGCTATGGAGCGACCAAGCTGAAGACACCCAATATTGATCAGCTCGCAGCCGATGGGCGACGCTTTACCGACGCGCATTCAGCGTCTGCGGTGTGCACGCCGTCGCGATATGCGCTGCTGACGGGTGAATATCCGCACCGAGCCGGGTTGAATCGGCCCGTTTTCTTAAAGAGCGGATTGGTTGTTGATCCGGAAAAGCAGACCTTGGCCGACGTGATGAAAGACGCCGGTTATGCCACGGCCTGTGTTGGCAAATGGCATTTGGGCTTCGGTGAGAAAACGCCCGATTGGAACGGCGACCTAAAGCCCGGTCCACTGGAACTGGGCTTTGATTATTACTATGGCGTGCCGACGGTGAATAGCCACCCACCTTTTGTCTATGTCGAAAACCACCGCGTCGTAGGCTTGCTGCCGGGTGATCCCTTCGTGTATGGGCAGAAGGCGAAGACCAAAGAGATACACGAGAAGATGAATGTCGGCGACATCGGTGGCGCCGATGCAGCCCATGCACTTTACGACGACTATCACGTAGGTACCCACCTCACAGAGAAAGCGGTCGATTGGATCAAGCAACAAAAGGAAGATCCCTTCTTCCTTTACCTGGCGACCACCAATATTCATCATCCCTTCACACCGGCGGCCCGCTTCCAAGGAACCAGCGAGTGCGGTCTCTACGGCGACTTTGTGCACGAGCTCGACTGGATCGTGGGCGAGATTGTGAAGGCACTCGAAGCGAAAGGCGTGGCCGATAATACGCTGGTCATTTTTACAAGCGACAACGGTGGCATGTTTAATGTAACTGGGCAGGATGCTTGGGATGCAGGGCACCATCTCAATGGTGAGTTGCTTGGATTCAAGTTTGGTGCATGGGAAGGTGGGCACCGCGTCCCGTTCATCGCCAAGTGGCCTGGCAAGGTCGAAGCGGGATCGGTTTCGGATCAGTTGATTTGTAATGTCGATATGGTTGCGACGATGTCCGCACTGACGGGTGTCGAGATTCGCGACGGACAAGCGGTCGACAGTGTGAATGTGCTGCCCGCACTGACGGGAGACCCGCAAAAAAACATTCGTGATCACTCGGTTCTGGCAGCGAGTCGACCCGGCTTCCTCGCGATTCGTAAGGGCAAGTGGATGTATATCAGCGGCAAAGGAAGCGGCGGCTTTGGCGGAACCAAACGAGGTCAACACAACTTTGCCGGACCTGCTGCCATTACCTATGCGGGATACACGAACAGCGATATTGCAAATGGAAAGATCAAGCCGAGTTCACCACCCGCACAACTGTACGATTTGGAAAACGACCTAAAACAGACTGAAAATCTGTACCGCGAATATCCGGAAGTCGTGCAGGAAATGGAGACGCTACTAAGGACCTATCAGCCAGCAAATATACCCGCTCCGAAGAAAAGGTAGCGAAGAAGGCAACCCAGGGTGCGCCGGGGCGGCGACCCTGGGCTTTGGAATCTAACGCCGTTGGCGTAAACGTTTGCGATACCGCAACGTTCAATGGATTTATCGTGTTCAAAACCGAATGTCGTTGGTGTAAACGTGTGCAAATACCGCAACGTTCAATGGTTTTTTTCGTATTCAAACCCGAGTGCCGTTGGTGTAAATGTGTGCAAATACCGCAACGCGGTTACATTCCGAAGCCCAGGGTCGCGCAAGCGCACCCTGGGTCGCCGATGCCGCGGCAAGCATGAACCCCAACGGGGTTCGACAATTCGTGTGCTGCTGACGGTTGTCAAACCCCGTTGGGGTTTTTCGTGTTCGTTGGTGTCGGCGACCCAGGGTGCGCCGGGGCGGCGACCCTGGGCTTTGGAATCTAACGCCGTTGGCGTAAATGTTTGCAAATACCGCAACGTTCAATGGTTTTGTCGTGTTCAAATCCGAGTGCCGTTGGTGTAAATGTGTGCAAATACCGCAACGCGGTTACATTCCGAAGCCCAGGGTCGCGCAAGCGCACCCTGGGTCGCCGATGCCTCCGGCAACGATGAACCCCAACGGGGTTCGACAATTCGCGTGCTGCTGAGGGTTGTCAAACCCCGTTGGGGTTTTTCGTGTTCATTGGGGCCGGCAACCCAGGGTGCGCCGGGGCGGCGACCCTGGGCTTTGGAATCTAACGCCGTTGGCGTAAACGTTTGCGATACCGCAACGTTCAATGGATTTATCGTGTTCAAACCTGAATGTCGTTGGCGTAAACGTGTGCAAATACCGCAACGCGGTTACATTCCGAAGCCCAGGGTCGCGCAAGCGCACCCTGGGTCGCCGATGCCTCCGGCAACGATGAACCCCAACGGGGTTCGACAATTCGTGTGCTGCTGAGGGTTGTCAAACCCCGTTGGGGTTTTTCGTGTTCGTGGGGGTCGGCGACCCAGGGTGCGCCGGGGCGGCGACCCTGGGCTTTGGAATCTAACGCCGTTGGCGTAAACGTTTGCGATACCGCAACGTTCAATGGTTTTATCGTGTTCATAACCGAATGGGGTTGGTGTAAACGTGTGCAAATACCGCAACGCGGTTACATTCCGAAGCCCAGGGTCGCGCAAACGCACCCTGGGTCGCCGATGCCTCCGGCAACGATGAACCCCAACGGGGTTCGACAATTCGTGTGCTGCTGGCGGTTGTCAAACCCCGTTGGGGTTTTCGTGTTCGTTGGGCCCGGCGACCCAGGGTGCGCCGGGGCGGCGACCCTGGGCTTTGGAATCTAACGCCGTTGGCGTAAATGTTTGCGATACCGCAACGTTCAATGGTTTTATCGTGTTCAAACCCGAATGGGGTGGTGAAAATATTTTGCCGCGACGACTTCCGCTACAATCAATCACAGCCTCTTCGGGATGAGAGCTCTTTTGTGGGGAATCAACGGACGGCTGCCCTCATTGCCAAGCCCAACATTGACTCTATTTCACGTAAAGCCATACTGGTAAGCTGAAGAAAACGGCGACATCGATTGTTACAGGTTATCGCGGATAGCGAATCGAACCATGTAGAGCGTTAGTCCACGCCTAGCGTAGTGGTCAGAATTTTTAGATAGTACGTTCAAGTAAAGCACTCACAAATTGGGAATGATCGAATGAAGAAACGGGATTCACTTGTGGTTTGGATGGTCTTGTTGATGGGGACCACCCTGTTTGGCCAGGAAAGCTTGACTTCGGGTGTTGTTTCGTCGAAAGCGGACGGCTGGAATCCCGAACCGGGCTTTGTCTCGTTGTTCAACGGAAAGGATCTCAGTGGCTGGTGCTTTCGCGCCAAGACCGCCCGACGCGAGCCCAAAGCTGGTGCGGTGATTGAAAACTTTGAGGGAAAAACGGCGTCCGATAGCGATGGTCGCTACTCGGTCCAAGACGGAATTCTCACCGTCCGTTTTCCCGAGGAATCCGATCGTCTGACGGGCCAACTCTACACGGTTGCGGAATTCCCAGAGAACTTCGTACTGAAGCTTGAATTTCGAGCATCGGTCAAAGCAGACAGCGGCATCTTCATTCGCAAGCCACAACTTCAGTGTCGTGACTACCTCGTTGCTGGCCCCTACAACGAACTGAAAAAATACAAGCCACAAGATTGGAACCAAATCGAAGTCACCGTCAACGACGGCGTTGCACGGTGCACCTGCAATGGAGAAGTCCTCGAGGAGACTCTCCAACTCCCCGAGACGGGGCCGATTGGTTTAGAAGGGGATTTTGGTCAAATGGAATATCGACACATACAGCTCAAAAAACTGCCGTAAGTTCACATGAAATCGATTCTAATACCGCTAGCCTTTTTCCTTGCCATGGCGGTCCCGTGCATCGCGCAGGTGTTCGACGAAAAGTTCGAACACTGGCCGCAGGATCTGAAGATCAACGGGCGGATTGTTGTCGCAGGAAACCTTGAGGATGCCGCCGTTCTTACCAGCTTGGTTAGCGAGTCGGATCGTCAAAAGAAGACCGCCGTCGTGCTGGCTCCATCGACCGATGCGATGAAGACATCGTTCACTGAGTTGTTCGCCGAAAGCGAAGAACTCGAATTTCCCGATGTCCCCAAGACGATCGAAGAAATTGAATCTCTGCTACGCGAATACGATGTTGTGGTTTGGCACTCTGCGGAACCGTTGGGCAAGAAGATCGCCAGCGAAATTCGCGAGGCCAACGGCGCGTTCCACCATTTTATTGACGATGGTAACCTGCTCGTCGCACTCGGTGGTGTCGCCGAGATTGTCGCTCAAGCTTACTTCGAAAGCGATGACGGTAGCCCGCCCGCTTTGGAGGGCCTGAATCTACTTCCGGACTGTATTTTGGAAACGGACTTCGACGGTTCGGCCGATCAGGCCCGATTGCTCACCATCCTTGCGGCAAAAAAACACAGTGTGGGAATCGGTTTGGATAAGCACACCGCGCTTGTTTTGTCGGGGCGAAAGATCAGAGTCGCGGGAACGGGCAAGGCGACGTTTGTGTTGAAGGGTAACGATCGCGAACCGAGTCGAGTTCGCTCGATCACTGTAGCGAACCGGCGGTCACGTGATCCGGAAAACGCCTTGCTGGATCTGACCCAGTGGCGGCGTGACGCGATCGATCGCACGCTACCTCCGTTCCCTGCCGAACAGCCTCGCGAACCCTCTGTCAAAAACGGAACGTTGATCATCGTTGGCGGTGGTGGCTCGCCACGCGGACTAATGGATCAGTTCATCCGATTGGCCGGCGGCGTCAAAAACGCGAAGTTGGTCTATGTGCCCTGTTCCGAACAGGACGACGTTGGCAATCAGCAGGGGATGGTTCAAAGTTGGAAACGCGCGGGCGTGAAAGATGCGACCTTCATCCATACCAAGGATCGCAATCAGGCCAACTCCGATGATGAATTCCTCGAACCTTTAAGAGACGCGACTGGCATTTATTTTGGTGGCGGTCGTCAGTGGAACTTTGCCGATTCGTACTACGGCACGGCGGCTCACCGGCTGATGAAAGAAGTGCTCGATCGTGGCGGAGTCATCGCGGGTTCGTCGGCTGGTGCTTCCATTCAAGCCCGCTATCTCGCCCGCGCCACACCGATCGGCAACTCCAAGATCATGGCCTTTGGTTACGAACGCGGCGGACTCGGGTTTCTCGATGGCGTTGCAATCGATCAACACTTCACGCAACGCAATCGGTATCAGGACATGACTGCCTTGGTGGAACGGTATCCGCAGCTCTTGGGGATTGGAATCGACGAATCCACTGCCATTCTAGTGCAAAAGTCAATCGCACAGGTCATCGGTCGTGGCAAAGTCCACTTCTATGATCGCAACCAGCCGGTCACTCCTGGAAAGCCAGACTTCGTCGCGCTGCCGGCGGGATCGGAATACGACCTGTTAAAGCGACAGGTGGTCAAGGACACCACCAGAAGATCGCCCGACGACAAGTGAGCGACGGCCAAACATTGATTGATCGTGTCGTTCGACAATCAATAGCTATCACAGTGGGAGAGAAGTATCATGAATTGGAAGACTTTCGTAGTTAACGCAGGTCTAGGCTCACTCCTTGGCGAGGCATTTCAAGCTTGGCCATGGCTGTGCTTTGCTTCGCTCAATCTTGGAACTTCTTCTTTATCGCGGGGGCGGTCGTCTCTTCTAGCTTCTCACCACGGAGACTTTCGCCCGAAGCTAGGATCTCGCCCTCTTTCGCTAGAAGATCAAATGAAGGTCAAGCAGCTCAGGAAAAACGTTCCGCCGAACCTGTGCAAGCATTCGTTCGAATGCTTTGAAAGATGCATCGATTTCGGTGCTCTCGATTCTAATTTCTGCGAAATAACCAAATGAAGTTGCCGGTCTCGACCGGACCTTCTATCAACCTGGACCGCTCGACCCTAAGTTTGTTGTATTGGCTAAACAGTTTACTGCTCTCCGATGTCGACGATCTGGTGGACCCATTGGTATTCGCCAGATCTCGGGCATTCTTGTACGCGGCGTACGTTTCGTCAATTTTGTCTGAAAGCGCCGCCAAATGAGCTTCGTCTTCTTTCGTGGGTTCTTTGACGGGGGTTGGCAGCCATTTACAACGCGTGCCGACGAGCAAGTCAAGATCGCCGTCGCCGTCATAATCGACAACATCGACATGGAAAGACGAGCCTGGTGTCGCTGGCAGGCCGTCTTTGCTTTCCACTCGCTTGGCGATCTTGGAGCCCGCTTTTCCGGGCAGTAATTCAAACAGAGTTATCTGCTTTTCGAAGCGAGGCGAACCCTTGGAGCCGGAATTCTCCAGCAGGGCAATTTCACCCGCAATCGAGCCGATGATGATGTCGAACAAGCCGTCCCCGTTCCAGTCAGCGACTCGTGGAGCTCCCATGCCGTGGGCGAACATGACAGGAACTCCGCCAACTTTCACGGCTTCATTCTTCACGGCGAACTTTGTTTCCTTTGCGCTGCCTTCGTTCAGACGCAGGAACAACTTTCCGTCAAGGTAGTCGCCAAGCAACAAATCTTGGTCACCGTCGTCATCCCAATCGACTGCAGCCACTGACGAACAATGACCTTCTGAACCAGACCGATTCGTTTTATCCCATGCTTCGGTTTCGTAGTTCCAAAAATCGCCGATCACGACGGCGTCGCCATTCTTGTCAACGACGAACGCGGACTCACCGTATCCGTTTTCGGTACGCTCGATCCAACGCGGCACTCCGCTAAAACTACCGATTAGTATATCCAGACGACCATCGCCGTTCATGTCCACCAGCTGTGAACTGGCCCCAACACAACACCAATTGGGCGAGCGGATTATATCTCCTTCCGAATTTTTGAGCGGCTCACGTGGGCCCCAGATCGGGTCGCCTTTTCCGGATGTATTGGTGTTCTCATACACACCAATATGCCCCATGAGCGAGCCACTCACAAGTTCTAGCTGACCATCCCCATCGACGTCATAAATCGCCGGCGAGGGAAATCTCAATTTGGAGTTGGTGTCCCGCGAATCATCGTACACCATGATAATAACCGGCGAATCGAAAACCGGATCGGTCGCCACTTTAGATTTTGGCAAAGTCGTTGCGTCAGGAATGCGAACGGTCAAATCGCTTTTCTGAGGAGCGTTGCAGACGGAGTCGTTGCAGGCCTGATACCGAACCGTGACGCCGATATCCTTGCCGAGCGCACTGTCGTTAATTTTGATCTTTCGACGGAATGTAACTTGGCCTTCGAAGATGGACGTTTGCAGGGAATTATTCGATGGCATTCCCAGTGGGCGTTCCCATTCTCCAACCTCGGTTGCCCCAGCGGGTAATTTCAAACTGATCGCGGTTGACGTGATAGAATCTTCGTCGGCTTCATCGTTAGTGTGCCATCCTTCTTTGATATCTAGCGTGACTTTCAGAACGCCGTGCTCTGTATCCTCATCATTGGATTGAATGGAGGCAGTAACCTCCACTGGTTTTTGAGCAGCCGCGTCCAACGCAAGACAACAGCTGAAGGTGATGGCGAAAGAAGCGATCCAAGACTGTTTTGAAGGAATCAAAGTTACTCTCCAAAGGTATCAGGCGGCGGGAAATATTAGGCGGCAGGAATCGATTGAGTGTAACCCAACGAGTTCAATGAAACAATAACCGTACAAAGAAGTTGTATGGTTATTGAAAGGTGGCCAGGCTTCTTTGAGGTCCTTGCATGAAGAATCATCTCAACCCTACCCTGCTTTGAAGCGATCGCGAAAATGAACGTTTGGATGTGGATGGACGATACGCGGTGTCGGCAAATGGAGGCGAACCCGCTCTTCGCTCCCCATTCCCTCGCAGCCCGCTTTCACTACTGAACCGCTTCTGAATACAATTCTTCCGTCCGCTTCCGCAGTTTTTTCAATGGCTCGGCGTATTCTGGATTGTTCACTAGATTGTTCTGTTCCTGTGGGTCTTTCTCGATATCGTAGAGCTCTTCAATCGGCGGATTGTGTTCGTAATAGACAAAATATTTGTAGCGGTCGGTCCGCACGCCGCGGGAACGGTACGATTCATTGCGGTCAATCACGCCTTGATTTATCTCCAACGCGTTTGGTTTATTTTTCGCATTGAACATTGAAACCAGGAAAAGGTTTTCGATCAGGACCGCATCTCGCCAGCTGGACATATCTTGCGTTTGGTTCAGCACCCCGCTGAAATCGCGGCCCTGCATGATCTTTGGTTGCTCTAGGCCAGCGAGCGAAAGAATGGTCGGGGCCATATCGACGGAAGAAATCAACGCCTCTTCCCGACGCCCTCGTTTGGAGGCATCCATTCGGCCGTCGTAGACAATCAGCGGGGCCTTGACTGCTTCTTCGTAGAGGATGCATTTATCGAAGAGGCCATGCGACCCCTGAAAACGACCGTTATCACTGGTGTAAATAATAACTGTGTTTTCTAACTGCCCCATCTCTTTCAGCTTTTCCATCATCCGTCCGACTTGCTGATCGACGGTGTAGCCTTGAGTGGCGAAGCGCCGCACTTGCCGCTGGTAAAGCGCTGGCGTCGACGTCCGATCACGGTGCAGGTACACGCCGCGGGCATGGTCCTTGACCACTTGTGGCAGGCTTTCATTTGCGCCTTCGACCCAGTTGTCCGGAACCGAAAAATCATAGTCTTTGAATAGCTCGTAATGCGGCATGTACATATGGCTGTTGCTGTCATGCTTTACGGCATAAAAACTGACCGACAGACAGAACGGCTGGTCCTCGGGCTGCGTATCAAGAAAATGCAGGATCGTTTCTCCGGTTCTCAGCGTACGGCTTTCCCCCTTCTTCTTGTTTTTGAAGATGGCCTGCAGTTTCGGATCATTCTCAGGCCACACCTCCAACGCCTTCTCTTCCGTCGTCTCTGCGCCCGCAAAAAAATCAAAGACGTTTCCCATATTCCCTTGGTAATCATACGGCACCCCCGCCCATGGCCGCTTTGCCTCTTTGCTGACCGTGAAGCCCACCTTGCCAATAAAACCGGTGCGATAGCCAGCATTCTTGAGCTGTGCAGGATAGCCTTGACCGAAATCGGCTTGGGAAAGGGTATAGTCGTTCGGAGCTACGAAACCAACGCGATGGCTGGAAATATAGCGTCCTGTCATCATGGTGACCCGGCTCGGCATGCAAATGGCCACCGTATCAAAGGCCTGATCAAAGATCACACCCTGTTCGGCCAACGCATCGAGATTCGGCGTTTTGAACTCTGGCCGTCCGTAACAACCCATATTGTCCCATCGTTGGTCATCCGTCATCAGAAAGATAATGTTGGGCTGATCCTTCGGACCGGCAGCGCGCGCTATCGGAATGGTTGCAAGCAGGATCAATAGTATCAACAGCTCGATACGTCTCATTGGAATTGGGTAGCGTTTCATCTCAAACGGAATCTCCAGAATGTTTTTTCTTAGCGAGAATTGCACATGTTCTCGGGACGCATTAATCGAAGGTCGATCATAGAGCGTTCTCACATTATATACTATCAACGATTTGCAGCTGGAGTTGGCCGTTGCCGACGTCGCCAGACTTTGGACGGTATTCATTGCGTTGATTCGATCTCTGGCCAGATCGGC
Source organism: Novipirellula aureliae (assembly GCF_007860185.1). Taxonomy (NCBI): domain Bacteria; kingdom Pseudomonadati; phylum Planctomycetota; class Planctomycetia; order Pirellulales; family Pirellulaceae; genus Novipirellula; species Novipirellula aureliae. Next base: position 197,606 of record NZ_SJPY01000006.1, on the reverse strand, counting down.
TACCCTCAAATCAAATGTGGACGAACCGCTAGCTTCGCTTTCTCGCGATTCTTAGTTTCGCTTGCTGGGCGTTGGACAAGAGCGACTCAAACGGCTCAATTGCCGTGATGTACTCTCTATAGTCCCTATCGCGAAACAGTTGCTCTGCCTTTTCGGCAATGTCACCGAACCTAATTCTTAAAGCATCCGCATGCGCCCTCGCCTGAGCTTCTGGAGTCAACTCGTCAGCCGTGTCGAGCAGATCGATCACTGTCAACGCATCGATGAATGCCCAATAGGGATGATCATTGTCGTCCGCCAACGCTGCACACTGTGACGGATCACCACCAGTCAGCGACTTACCCCAAACACTCACCTTCGCACGTAAGGCGATCCCAGCCGCAACAATCTCAGAGGCTTCCTCATTTCTCAAATCAGACATTTGCCTAGCAAAATGGTCCTGATCCCGTTGCGCGTCGTACCCCAGTCTTCTTACGAGCGACGTGAATTCCTCAAGTTCGCCCGGAACACGACTACGATCGATTTGTCGATCGGCACCAATTTCTAAGCTCATGCAATTCCCCACCTCGTAATCCCCAGGCTATCCTAGCCATGGAGCATCCACTTGTTCATAAAGGAGGATCTCGTTGTCGGTCATGGTTTCAACATCGTTGAGGTACATATCACCATGTAGGGAAATGGAGTTCCACCGCGTAGGCGATTTAACATCAAAAAGTCATCTGGAAACGATTGATCAATGGTCAATTTGTTCACGCCTCTTTGTGCCAATTTATGCAAACCGCCTTTAAAGAAAGGGACGCTACAGATTGCTTACCATTCGCTCAAACGCACTCCTACATAGAGGGTCGATTATTTTGCGATGCAATGAGTTCCATGCGTTACAGCGCCGCCAGCACGCAGTGCAGCAGCGACCATCACCGTTTCTGCAATTTCTTCATCAGTATTGCCAGCCTGTTTTGCCCGTTTGGTGTGAATCTCGATGCAGTATGAACATTGAGTGGTCAGCGCAACGGCAACGGCGATCAGTTCCTTGGTTTTGGCGGGCACCTTGCCGTCGGCAAACGTGGCTTTGTCGAACGCGACAAATGCCTCCCAAGCATCTGGCGCCAGTTCGGCGTAGTTGTTGAGCTGCTGCATCATTTTCATGTCGTACATAAGAAGGTTTCCCGATTAAGACTATGATTCAATAAAGTCGGAATTGACTGGGATAGCGTATTGCGATCCATATTGCGATCGCTGCGGCTTTGCGTGGCTGGAGATCCGCAGCGGTGGAACGTCGGATATTGTCGCCTACATGGAATTGAAAAAACTTCGCAGAATTATCCACCTTGCGGGCGGTGCGGGAGAGTCAGTATAGCAACGGCGGCGGCTTTCGTGCAACCTTCTGATGCTGCCCTCGCATATCACAAGTTCACCTCGTGCTTTGTCCCAACGAAGGAGTGAGGGTAAGCATCGTTCGTGGCTGTGGCTTCCAGCGGCCGCTTACTGGGGCAAGACGCCCCAGCCACTCTTTGGCCAAGCCTAAAATCAAGCGGTGACAAAGCGACAGCCCGCTAACGCCAAAACGGCTAATACGCAGACTGTTTTTCGAGCAATGAACGTAAACGCTTTAAGGCGTAGACGTTAGCAAAACAATTTGCAAGCCGATGAATCATCCGGGCTAGCGATAGCGGCAAGTGTTGCCGTGAGAAAGGCTACTTGCCAATGTCGCTCGTGGATCGTTTGAAGCGGCTCGATCGGTTAGCACGGCAGGTGACGCCGGGCAAGCGGGGTGTGACGCCCTCGGCTGCTCCACCGATTTTGGTATGGTTGGGACAAGAGCAAGCCACTTGGTGTGAATGGGCGAAGGACTCTGGAAAAAAAGTTGTGTAGTATCGCAGGACGCCCTGATTATCTCGATACGATGCGTTGTCACCGCACGCACCGCCGCTATCATCTCCGCCGCCGTGCTCGGCGACGAGGTATTCGTGTCGTGTAAAGCGGCCTGCTGATTTAGTCGGTTTGACTCGACTTATTGTTTAACGCCAAGCCATAGGCGACCGCTTGTGGAAAAGCTGACGCCTTCGGCTAAGCGTTAAACGATTAAATCAGCAGGCCGCTAGCCAGGGTTACAGCGTCAATCGCAAAGGCGATTGACGGCTTTAACCCTGGGCCGCGTTATGTAACGCCAATGCCGCGCTGGACCTTTGCAGGGAAGTCAAACCGCAACGTTTGAAGACGGACGCGGAAGGTTCTCGACAAGGGTTCCCTTTTTCGGCCTGGCAAAACGAGACAAACCGGTTATCTGGCAAGCGTCGAGCCCACGGTACTGAGATCAATCGGTTGGATTCCGAGCGGAATCGCTGGAGATCCCTCTTTAAAGCGGAAGATCAACTTTTGCATAGCCTCTTCGTCAAACATCGGGTCGGCATAAAGGAGTTTGATTTCATCCTCGCCTGGCTTCACTCGTTGACCTGTAAACAGATCACTGCCGAGTTCTGCTTTGGGCACATAGGGCTCACGTCTATTTTTAGTAAAATAGATTGAGTCTTCCATTTTAGGAAGATTTTCGTAAAAGGGTCTGTTCGTTGCACGATCGTCGGTTAAATAGAGGCCACTACTCGATTTGGAAGATGCAGGCGGCAAGAAGATATTTCGCTGCGGCAAAGATTTCTGGGTACCGCCCAACCAGGCTGGCAATGTCCGCCCGCGCAGGAAGGTCTCCGTAAAGATGAAGTTGTTAATGAGATCCGCAGGCCCTTTGAGACCGAGGCCTCGTTCCGATTGGGTGATCACATTTTCTCGGATGATGGTAAAGCTCGGATTGTCATCTAGGCGAATGGCACCCGCCGTATCGTGGTTTTCGTGAAGATAGTTGCGTTCCACCACATTATTCTCGCCCATGGCTGAAAAATAGATCGCATTCCCGTCATGCAGCTTCAAAAGCGTACGTGAAATATCATTCATGCTGATTTTGTTTTCACGGGAGTGGAGCAGCGGAAGAAAGTACTCGAGTCGATTGTGCCATCGAGCAGCCAACCCCTTCTTTATGTAGGGTTCACATTCCTCAAAACGAATCGATGATACCCATGCGCGTCGGAACGGGATGCGGTGGACGAGGTAGAACTCATGGGGACGGCAACCGCTCACGACCATTCCGTTGTAGGGAACGTCGCGTATCGTGTTGTGGGTGATTTCGTTGTGCCCACTTTGCGCGATAAAAATGGCCGCTGAATGCAGCAAGAGCTCACCAATGTTGTGAATATAGTTATCGTGTACCACGTTGTTTTTATTCACATCTTTGGTGCCTGGACCATAGCCACTAAGCACAATGCCTCCCCCGCCGAGATGGTGCAGGTGGTTGTGGGTGATATTGATTCGTTGGCAGTGCAGATCGAGGCGGACACCCGTGCCACTACTTGACTTAATGACACAGGATGAAAGGCCGCAGTCTTCCGCAAAGCGGAACCGAATCACTGCATTGGCCTTGTCATGCATTTCCCAGTCGTGCTGCAGGCCTTTGTCTCCTTCGACCAATGAATCACGCAACCCATGCATGAAGGTCAGGTCTTGGATATGAATGTGCTTGGCGAAAGGGCCATCCTCCTGACCTTCGACTCGAATGAATTCTTGAAGCACTGGCGCGATGACATTCATCTCGGAAACATCGGTCTCCGGCCACATGTAAATGCGTCCCTCGCGGGTGTTCACGACCCACTCGCCTGGCTCATCTAAATATTCGATTGCGTTTTCAACATAGTAGCTGCGTCGCGGGTCCAGCGGCTGATACGTTGGATCGACCGCCAGGTAGGCAATCTTGTTTTTGGTATCAATGCGTTCAAGAGCGATAATGTTGGCCAACCATGGACGCTCCCTCAGCACGATCTCGATATCGGAAGGGTTGGGCCAGTCCTTGATGTCGTCATCTCGGTAGTGCACTGTACGGTCAAAAGGAGCAACGGGCTCTCCAGCGTATTCCAACACACTCGTTAACTTTTTACCCTGGCGGTTAAAGTCATTTTCCTTTTCGACGTCTGCATATTTCAAGCCATTTGATCTGGCGCGCGTCAGAAGTTTCTCTCCATCGTAAAGGGATCGGATAACGCATTGTTGTCCTATGCCCTTTGGAACTTCAGCGACCCACAGATTGCCGCGTGCCTTTTCGGATACGCCCAGGGGATCCGACGAGAGTTTTTTCCAACCCGTGATCGGAACACCGCCGCTAAACACAGGTTTCTCGCCAGGGAAGGCTTTGTAAACGACAGTAGCCCCTTCCGACCCGGAATCCTCGTAACCGAACACAACGGTTTTGCTGAGTTCATACTTTCCGCCACGAATTTGGACTTCGATTCCATCGCTGGCGTTCGCTTTGATTTGCCGTACTTTTCGACGGGCGGCATCCAACGTCGCCAGCGGACCATCGTCCGCTGTGGGATCGGCGTAGCTTCCGGACCACTGATCATTACCATTGGGTGACACATAGAGGATCGTTTTACCCGCCCAAGCAGGTTGTTGCAGAACGCTGAATAGCAACAACAGAGCCGGAATGCTCAGGTAGCCCTTCGTATCAAACCAGCGAGCGGACGGTGGACTCTTCAGTGCATGTCGATACTTCATCATTTCGTACTTTCTCTCGTTTTAGATTTGATCGCGACCTGCGCGAATTGGGATGTACTTAGGGGATTTTTTTCTCGAACGTTTTGTATTCGGTAAACATCGCTTGCAGCCTCTGGAGAACCTGCTTGTGCTCAGGATTCTCCGCTAGGTTCGTCCATTCATTGGGATCCTTTCGATGGTCATAGAGTTCCATCGACCCATCTTCGTATTCGATATAGCGGTAAGGTCCATACTGCACTGATTTCCGGGTGTCTCTCTTAAAGGTGAAGGCGGGGAAATCCCAGGGTCTGGCAGGATTCTCCAACAATGGTTTCAGGCTGCGACCGACGACAACGTCATTTGGTGGGAGACCGCACAGATCCACCACCGTCGGATAGAGATCGATCAGGCTCACCACTTGATCACACGGTCCCGTCTTTGCGTTATGATCAACGGATTGCGGCACCTTGATGATCAATGGAGCCACGGCGGATCGATTCCACAGAGTATGCTTCTGGAACGTGTTTTTCTCTCCCATATGATACCCGTGATCGGACCAGAGGATCACGATGGTATTGTCGCGATAGGGACTAGCATCCAGAGCGTCCAAGACCTCACCCACCTTCGCATCTGCAAACGTGATACTTGCCATGTAGGCATGAATAATATCCCGCCATTGATTTTCCTGAATCGCCCATTCGGTTCTTGGGTAGCCCTGGTTGAGCATGCCCAACGCTGCCTCTGGGAGATCGTCGAAGTCGTTGGGATCATAAGGGGGCAGAACCAGTTTATCCTTGTCGTATTGGTCGAAATATTTCTGGGGGACATACCAAGGGGCATGTGGCCGAAGAAACCCGACCATCAGCATAAAGGGTTCCTCATGCTTTTCCTCGAGGCGTTCCACTGCCCACCGGGCTGCCTTGGAGTCGCTCATCTTATCCTCGTCGTACGGATAGACGGCCCAGTCCGTCAGAGTTTTCCCGCTTAAAAAATTAACCTTTGTGCGTTTTCCCTGTTCGTCTTTGAAGTAATCCCAGCCGCCGCGACCACCCGACAAATCCAGTTTTTTCGGCGCCAGATGCCGATGCTGGATTTTTCCGACCGCCATCGTTTTGTAGCCATGATTTTTAAGATAGCCATGAAGCAGTTCGGATCCGATCGCCTGAGCCTGGTCTTCCACGAACGCATCATCGGCCTGAAGCTGCGTGGATCCAAGCTGGTGGTAATACAGTCCGCTCATAATACTGGCGCGGGAGGGCCCGCAGAGCGGGTATTGGCAGTAGGCTTGGCTAAACCACATCCCCTGCCCCGCCAACCGATCCATGTTCGGCGTGATGGCATCTTGATTACCGCGGTATCCTGCCCAATCATTGAGGTCATCAACCGCAATGAAAAGAACATTGGGTTTCTCCGCAGCCTGAAGCGTGCCAGAGGCAAGCAAGGCAAGGGAACTGATTAAAACAAACACCCGATTCATGGTTCTAACTTTCATTAAATTCGGAAGAAGTCTAAGCGGGGGGACTTAAGGGCGCAAACGGGGCAGCGTGCTTTTCTTTCCGCGTTGAGTGCATTTCCATTTTCATGCAACCGCAGTTGAATAGACGCTGTGCGCTCAGCGGGCTACTGCCGCAATGCCGTACATGTTGTATCCCAGCTGCACATCTGCAGGACGTTCAAAGGATCCTAGGACTAGTTCCTGAGGCTGATCGACGGTGCGTTTCCAGATCGAAAACGTATTGTCGATACTCTGGGCGGGGCCGACGGATAGTTTTCTATCCGAATGGTATCGACCGGCGACTTCATCAAGCCCCAGGTCGAGTCCGGTGTCTTCAAAACGGGTCGTAAGCCAATCGGGGGCGGGCGTATTGTCACAGAAGAAGATGTAAACCGTTGCCGGTCTAGCAATTGCGACACGGACCACTAGGTTATCGGCAAACTTGTCATCGTTAAACGGCATCACATAGTCGGCACCAATCAGCTCCGCTGGCATCCCGTCTTCGCTAAGTCCGTTCCACTCGTGGTTTCGGTCAACAAATGCTTGGCTGTCTTCTCGCAAGCCGGCCTGGACGATTCGATAGAACATTCGATTTTCAGGGTGGCGGTCACCGATGTTGTCTCGCACCTCGGAAATGACCGGGCTGTTCAAGTGCAGTGGAGCAAGATCGCGGACACCGGGAAGGCGTTGGTTATCGATCGAAAAGACTCGCCGTGATTGGCCATCGCGGCCAACCAAAGTCGCTTGTCCCTGAACCAAACGCTGGCCTCGAACTGGCGTCGCGTTCTTGTTTTGCTGAAGTGTGGGATTGGGGCCAACATTGACCTTGCCTTTGAAGACTGCGACTTCGGTATCCCCGGAATCGCTAATTGAAACTCCAAATTCGGTACCCAGGTCTGTGACACGTGCAACGGGGGTGTCGATCATGAACCCTATTCCACTGTCGTTTGCTTTGGCAGCGATTCGACCATACGAGCAATACACACGGTCTCGATCCTGGATTTCAATTAGACACGGAGCTAAGACCAGTGCCTCGACGCCGGTGTCAAATACCAGCTTCAACGAACCTTCGTGGATACAAAGAGTTTGTCCGATTGAAATGCGATGAAGGTCTTCAACCGATCGATGCAGGCTATCCCAGATGACATTGGTGCCTTGAAGAAGCGTTGCGACTTCCTTGCCATGGTCGGGGGCTTGCGAATCGTGAGGATGACTCTGAGTGCTATGCGCGATCGATTCGGTTTTAGACGGATCGAGATCCACTCGGCCAACGCCCAATTGGAAAGACAATATAACCAGTAAAATCGCCGCAGTGACGGCGGCGGTGCCGATCCAGCTGTAAGGCAATTTGGGGCGATGCGCACCGGCTATGCTGGGCGATGTCGCGTGGTTGAAAGGAGCATCCTCCGAGATTTTAAACGCTTCGAGAACCATCGCTTTCGAATGGATATCGGTGGTTTGGGGAGGCACCAGTCGGGATGCGATATGCGAGACCTCTTGGATGTAGCGAATATACTCGAGTCGGACTTCGCAATCGTTGATAACGGCTTCCTGAAGCTGCTGTTGCTCGGCTTCGGTCGCAGTCCCTTCGAGTAACTTGGTCACCAGTTCATGGACTTGATCAAAACGCTGTGAATGTTCTTGGCGAGGATTCATAGAGGAAGCTCCCCGTTCAGGAGACGTTGATTGAAAAAACGCGTCATCAATTTCCAGTATCCCATAACGGATCGCTGGTGATACCCAATCAGCCGAGCAAATTCGGAATATTCAGAATTCATTGACATTGAACACGATGGCTTAGAACAGGGGGAGGGGGCCTTGGACCAACACGCCTCGCTAGTATGAGGTTAATTTATTAGGGCGATTTCTTTCGGTTTTGGACAATAATTACTTGTCCTATTGATTAAAATCGCTCCAATTGGTTGCGAAGGAAGAACGACCCATTTAAAAAGCATGAAAGATAAGTCGTTGTACAGGCAAGTCGTTGTACAGGCAAACAGTGCCTTTTCGGCCCGATCACTCTGTTGTCTATTCTTGGAATGGTACAAAAGAGGAAAATTTGCCAAGAGTTTCGTTTTCCATTGTCAACGGAACTCTTGACGCTTTTCTGCTACTTCACGAATTAGATCGACGTCCCAGATTGTTTCCGAACAATCCCCCCCCCGAAAAACGGATTCCCCCAACAACGGATCCCTCACTATGGAAAAAAGAATGAGCCGATTACCCATCTGTCCCCCATTGAGATTACACCTCGTCATCGCGACGGTCGTCTGTTTTGCCAATTTAAACGCTTACGCCGTTGAAGTGGAATCGAATGGTCTCGTCGCCATCGAACTTGAAGAAACGGATTCGCCGCTCGGACTTTGGGAACTGAAACGTACGAATCTGAACAATGCTTTCAGTGGCACCGGCTATTTGGAGTTTACTGGCAATTCACCGGTGAGCGGTGATCCGAAATCTCCCTTGGAATACCAATTTAAGATAAACAAGGGGGGGCTCTATTATCTTCACCTCCGCTGTGCCAAGGAAGTCTTGGAGATCAAAGGTAGGAGGCGAGCCGATATTGCCAATGATTGCTACATCCGAGTCGAAGGCGATTTTAACGCGGGGCCCAACGCAGGTGACGCGCACAGGAAAGATGCTCCGCTATCGCTCCTTCAATCCGATACCAAGTTTTTTGGCGGCGCCGATAAAAAGTTCGAGTGGGCTTCTGGCAATCGTTTGGACCCCGGTGGGGAGAATAACAAACGTGTGGCGGTTTATCATTTCAAGGCTGGCGAAAGTTACAAATTGGTGGTTTCCGGACGGTCGCAGTTTTTCAAAGCTGATCGACTGGTCTTCCGACATGTAGACGTTCCCGTTTCGGTGGCCGAAGGAATCGCGGAGAATCCGAAGCCTGAGGCGACGTCCACTTCCAATCGTTTTAACAAAGAGAAGGACCTGTTTATCGCTCAGTTCGATAGTCTTCCCGATTCGGATGACATCCACGCGCAAGCGGCAGTGGGCTGCTTGTTGGCGCATCCGCAGCTAGAAGGTGTGAATTACTTTGCCGTGGCGGGGGCTTATGGGGTTCAAGTGAAGAACAGCCGTTTCAAGTATATCGACTCGCGACGCTTGTTTGATCTCGCCTTCGGTCCCGAAGCACTGGCCACCGATACGGCTGAAAAACGTGCTCAAGCGCGTTGGGTGAACGCTCATGAGCGGATCATCTATGGAACCAACGAAGACGGCCACGTCATGCGTTCGCCGGAACGGATTGCACAGCTGGACTTCGCTTCCGATGTTGTGAAAGAAAAAGCCAAGCCAGTACTCGAGGCGGGCGGACGGGTGTTCGTGATGGATGCAGGACAATCTGATTTCACGGCAGATTGGGTTGCGAAACTCATTGCCGACGGAGTCACCAATACAAGCACGAATGTCATTCTTGTCCAGCATAGCATCTGGAATGAACGACATACGGCCGGACATCAAGGGGTGACCTTTCGCGACGGCAAAAATGATTGGGAGTACATCAACGATCCTGCTGTACTGACCTATGTACAGATTGATGACGGCAACAATGAATACGGTGCCAAACCAAGTCGGGGGCCAAAAACCCCTAACTACAAGAATGAAGATACGGTATTTTTGCCGGAAGCGATTGATCCGAAGAATCCCAATGCACACGCGAGAGAGCTATGGACTTTGGCCAAGGAAATCGTCGACGGTTCTTCCTATTGGGGAAAAGTTCTGACAAATGGTGGCGTCGACTTTTCGGATACCGTGGAAGCGATGTGGATTTTTGATTTGGCGGATGAGTCGGCAGGTCTAACGACGGTTCGCGATTTTTGGAACGCGTTTGTGGTGAATACTCCATAAACCGTCACCCGATGCGTAAGTTTTGAAGTGGCAATGTTAGCGTTCCGAATGCACGGTTGGATCCTAGGGGTCGGTTCCTAGGGGTCGGTTCCTAGGTGTTGGGCGCTTGCAGACACTTGGAATGTCGAATGTATTGCTGGCCTTTTTGGACTTTGCGCCACCAACAGGAGTTTTCGGGGCACCCCCGGCTAGCAGGCTGTCGATTTAATCGTTTAACGCTTAGCCGAAGACGCCAGCCTTTCCATAAGCGGTCGCCTATGGCTTGGCGTTAAACAATCAGTCGAGTCAAACCGATTGAATCGACAGCCCGCTATCGGCCTGCTGATTTAATCGTTTAACGCTTAGCCGAAGACGCCAGCCTTTCCATAAGCGGTCGCCTATGGCTTGGCGTTAAACAATAAGTCAAGTCAAACCGATTGAATCGACAGCCCGCTAGCGGCCTGCTGATTTAATCGTTTAACGCTTAGCCGAAGACGCCAGCTTTTCCATAAGCGGTCGCCTATGGCTTGGCGTTAAACAATAAGTCGAGTCAAACCGATTGAATCGACAGCCCGCTAGCGGCCTGCTGATTTAATCGTTTAACGCTTAGCCGAAGGCGTCAGCTTTTTCATAAGCGATCGCCTATGGCTTGGCGTTAAACAATCAGTCGAGTCAAACCGATTGAATCGACAGCCCGCTAGCGCCGAATGGCGTGTACTGAAGAAATTCTGAAACGTGAAAAATCTTTCCGTCGAGCTTGTCTCGGCGGAGGAAACAAGTGGCGGCTACGAACCGTGTCACCCACGAGCGACTGCCGACCGTGTATACTTGTACTGATGGTCTCTTGCGACTTCATTTGAGGGTAGCGGAACCGCGTCAAGATTTTTTGCCGCGAAGTGATGACGGACGAAACTCACGTACGCTTCCGCAACAGGCTCTATCCTCGACCGTTGGCAGTGACCAACCACTAGCAGCTGAAAAGATTCTCGCGAGTTTCCCTCGCCTTGCCAGCGGCTTCCCTTCTCAGGAGCAGAGAAAATGACCGGTTATAACCAGTGTTTCGTCCAAGCGACCCTCACCGCGGTTCTCATGATCGGCAGTATCGCTGCCAATGGCCAGGAAGGCCAAGAACAGCCCGATCCACTTGCCAATGCCAAGGCAGCCATGCGGGCGGCCGATTTTGCGACGGCGATTGATGCCTTGGACGCGGTGCGGAACGCGGAGGAACCCCAGGCACGCGACGCGGACGACGAGGCGCTTTACCTGAAGTCCCTGGCCCAGTTCCATCTCAAGCAACACCGGGCAGCTATCGAGACGAGCGACGCGCTGATCGCCTCGCATCCCGACTCGGCTTGGTTCCTCAAGACGCGATTCCTCAAGGCCGCTGCGTTGGCGGCGCTTCGACAATTCAAAGAAGCGGAAGTGATTTACGAGCAAGAGGCACAACGACTGCTCTCTTCGGATCGCAAACATGAGATCGCTGGAGTCATCATCTCATTCGCCGAGGCGCTCGCTACGAAGTCTGATCCCAATGACGTTGGCGCATTGCCGCCTGACTATCAGAAGGCGTATAAGCTTTACGGCAAAGTGCTAGAGATGGAGATCGCACGCGACCTTCGAGACGAGGTGATGTTCAGACGGGCTTCCGTAATTCAACAGGCGGGCAACCACGGTCAGGCGATTGAGGATTTCCGCGCCTACCTCGTCGAGTTTGATCCGCAGTGGACGGGGGCCGTCGGATCGGCCACTCGAATGGCTGGCCGCAAACGCGAGAATCCGCTGCCTGCCGGCAAACATATCCTGGCGTCGCGGTATCACTTGGTCGAGGCTCAGCTGATGGCTGGTCAGGCGGCCGCCGCAAGGGTCAACGCGGAAGATCTCTTAAAATTGTTGGGGGACGATGCAGAGAGACTGCCCGCGGACTCGTCACTGGCTGCCGACACGATGTGGTTGTTAGTGAAGACATACAATTTGCCACAGCCGAGTGCGGAAGAACTGGACAAAGGATTGAACGTGACTCGCGATTTCCTGGCTGCTTACCCCAGCCATGTTCGAGCGGTCCAGGCAGCTTGGTTTTTACCAGAAACCTATCGCTACCATCACCGTGCCGATCAGGCCATCGCTGAGTATGAAGACTTCATTGCCGGGGACGGCTTCGTGCTGCCGAAAGGAGATGCCGCAACCGATCGACTGGAAGACCTGAGAAAGTCGCCAGCGGAATTGCGGGACGAGTGGCAAAAGACGGCGCTTTACCGGATCGGAGAAATCCGCTTTGGGCAGCGGGACTATAACGCCGCGACCGAAGTGTGGACTCGGTACATCAATCAATTCCCCAACGGTCCTGACTGGTCTAACTGCCAGCGGGGCGTCGTCAATGCGGAATATCAGGCGGCTGTCGATGCCGTTGCCGACAAGGACGATGCAAAAGCGAAGAATCTCTTCGAGGTGTTCCTCGACAAACATCCGCTCGACAGCCGAGCCGCTCAGATTCTGTTCCTGTTTGGTCAAATCGACTTGGTCGCAGCTCAGAAACTCGAAGCCGACAATGCTGCTGCTGACAAAATAGCGACCGCCTACGAAAACGCGGTTGGCCGTTGGCAACGGCTCGTGACCAAGTACCCCAATACCGAACCGTCGTCGTTGGCTCTCTACAAAATCGGCGTCATCTATGAAGAGAAGCTGGGTGATCTGGAAAAGGCGCTCGAGACCTATCGGCGGCTCACGTGGGGATCGTCGGCGGGGCAAGCGAAATCACGGATTGCTTTGATGACTCAGAAGCACTTGACGGTAACGACCGAGCGAAAATTTCGTACCAATGAAACCGCTGTCGTGAAAGTGAACACTCGAAACATCGAGAAACTGACTTTTAAACAATACTTCCTCGACCTGGAAGCTTACTTTCGCAAAACACACGCAGTGGGCCGAGTGGATGGACTCGATATCGACCTCATTCAGCCCGACAAGACATGGGAGGTCGTCATTGACGAGTACTTGAAGTACTCTCCTCTGGAGCAGGAGATTGAGATCCCGTTCGAGCAGGGGCAAGCGGGCGTGTCGATCGTCCATGTCAGCGACGAGGACTTCGAAGCAACAACGCTGGTCGTCCGCAGCAATCTGGATTTGATCTCCAAGAGTTCGCGACGAGAGGTCTTGGTTTTTGTGCAGGACATGTTGCGCGGCGAGCCTGCGGAGGGCGTGAAGCTGCTGGTGTCCAACGGCGAAAAGGTACTTGCCACCGGAGCGACTGGTGACGACGGCGTCTACCAGGGAAAGTTCGATGAACTGAAAGATGCGGGGAAGGTTCGCGTGTTTGCCATGCTCGACGGATCGGTGGCATCGGACTTGGTCGATCTCTCGGGGCTGAAGCTCAGTCAAGGTCTCGCTGCAAAAGGCTATTTGTATACCGATCGTCCTGCATACCAGCCAGGTCAAATGGTGAAGTTTCGCGGCATCATCCGCGAGGTAAAAGACGGAGCCTATTCCGCTCCCGCCAATGACGAATACGAGATTGCCATCACCGACTCCGCCGGGCGTCTGTTGTACGAGCAACCGGTTGCGCTGAGCGAATTTGGAACGTTTGATTCCGAGTTTCAGCTTGATAGCAATGCTGCGGTCGGAACTTACCAACTGGTCGCCCGCAAGCCACGTGGTCCCACCTACGCTTCCACGTTCAACGTACAACCATTCAAACTGGAGAAGTTGAGACTCCGTCTCGATACCGATCGTGAGGTCTATTTCCGCGGAGAAGAGGTGGAGCTATCCATCGTGGCGGATTATTACTGGGGGCAACCCGCAGCCGAGAAGCTGGTCCGCTATTCGCTACCAGACGGACGAGCATTCGTCGAGAAGACCGACGCCGAGGGCAAGTTGGCGGTTACGTTTGACACCAGCGGCATGCAACCGGGTGCGCCACTTCGTTTTCAGGCTTCGATCGAAGGAGAAAACGTCACCACATCCCATGCGGCCGTGCTGGCGCTAAAGGGATTTGAAATCGCCGTGAAGCCAAGCCGCCCTTTGGCCCTCTCCGGAGAACCGATCGAGGTTGAGATCAAGACTACCACGCCCGACGGCGAGCCGGTCGGTAAACAGGTCAGGCTGTTTGTGTTGCGTCGAGCAACACCGACGGCGAATCCCGTTCTGAGCGGAGTGCCCTGGATCCATATCGCTCGGCGGCCCGCCGAAGAGGTGACCATCATGGAGCGGAATGTTGAAACAGATACGGAGACCGGTGTCGCAAAGCTCCAATTGAAAGACAAGTCGCTGGAAAAAGGTGGTCTGTATATCCTGCGAGTGAGTGGCGAGGATCGTTTCCAACAGGTGGTTACCAAACAGGCGACCGTGCAGATTTCGGATGACGACGATGCCACGAAGCTGAGACTATTCAGTAAGACCGACACGTTGCAGGTTGGCGGATCAGCGATGGTGAGACTCCATTCGCGAGTCAACGCCAAGTTGGCTCTTGTCACATTCGAGGGCGAGACGATCATTAGCCATCGCGTGATGCCGCTAAAGAAGGGATTCAATCCGATTGATATGTCGATTGACCACCAGCACTTTCCCAACTTCCGTTTGACGGTGTCGCTGATGGATGGCGATCAGCTACGATCGACTCACAAGCCTTTCCGTGTAGAGAGGGAGCTGAACGTCGAAATCAAACCGCTTGCGGAATCCTACGCGCCGGGCGAGTTGGGTAAAGTGGAATTGACGGTGACGGACCAGCTAGGCCGCCCTGTGGAAGCGGAGTTATCACTGGCGTTGGTGGACGAGGCTCTCTTCGCGATCTTTCGTGACACGACCCCAAACATCCTGCAGTTCTTTCAAAAGGATGCTTATCGCTACGCGGAGTTTCGCCAAGCGAGTACTTGTGGATTCCGTTACGAAGCGACGACGCGGCGGGTGATCAAGGCGTACCTAGACGAGCGCGAGTGGTTAGCACAAAGAGCGGCAGAGCTGAGACAAATGGCGGAACTTCAGGGTCGACAAGAAGGAATGCGGGCACAGGTATCGGGTATCATGACCCTGGAGGGTGAATCGCAACCCGCGTTGAACGCCCCTGCGGAGGATCCGTTCGGCGACGCTGACAGCGAATCCCGGTTGGGCGGCATGGGGGGCGGCATGGGGGGCGGCGGAGGGGATAGCAGGAGTAACCAGCAAATGTTTGGTTTTGATGCTCCCACGAACGGTGGCTTGGCTGCAAACGAGGGCGCGAATTGGTCAGACTTGTCGATGAGGCGTCAATCCGGATCTCAACGATTCGCGTCGAACGGGAGAGATGCCAATCGCAAGCAGGTAGAGGCACCGCGTGAAGAATTGCCTGAGGCGGGGTGGTGGACCGGTTCCATCGTTACCGACGCGAACGGGAAAACGACGGTCGAGATTCCTATGCCTGAGTCGACCAGCGAGTGGCGGATGACGGCGCGTGGTGCAAGCGTTGATACGTTGGTGGGCCAAGCCACGGCATCCGTCCAAACCCGACAAGATTTCTTTGTCACGGTGAAGACTCCACGCTCGCTGCAAGAGGGGGACTCGGTACAGGTGATCGCTCGAGTTCACAATCTTACCGAATATGCTGGGCCGGTCGATCTCCAGCTGACCGTACTCGGTGGTCAAGAGCTTACGTCGCGATTGGCCGAGCGTTCTTTGCGAGTGGACATCGAGAAACAAGGCGTCGTGGAGGCAGTCTTCGACGCCGTGACGATTCCCTCGACCGGTCAGCTTCGATTGGAAGTCACAGCGATAGCGGGTGATCTTTCCGATACGCTCGCTCAGACGATTCCGATACGGCCATGGGGACTCGAATTCGCTGACCAGGCGGGCGGCATCTCCACGACCGACGCGACGGCCTACGTGGAACTACCCGAAGGGCGTCCGTATCAGACTCAGTGGCTGGCGATCTCGGTGGGACCAAGCTTGCAGCAGAGTCTCATCGATATGGCGATGGGCGGCGGGCCGCTGCCTATGACATCTTCCGGCGGTGCGGCAAAGAGCCGTCTGCTGGGCGGATGCATTTTTCCACCGCCACCTTCTTGGGGGCGACAACCGGGCAGCGACTTGTTGGCCGTTGTCAGTGCGTTGGAATATGCCAAGAGTTTCAAAGCTCCGCGAGAAGACATCGAGCGTCTGCTGCGACGTGGTCGGACGCTGGTGAGTTCGTTGGTTGTGTCCCAGGGTGAAAAAGGGGGCTGGAATTGGCATGGAGCGAGTGACCAACCGGACTGGGCCGTCAGCTCGCTAAACTTCTGGGCACTCTCCGAGTCGAAGCGGTTGGGGTTGGTGGTGCATGATGATGCTTACCAGAAAGGCAGGACGTTCTTGGAAAACGTGTTCACGTCACTGGCTCAAGCCGACACCGACGCCAAGGCAGTCGTGCTACACGCGCTTTCGACGGCCAAGGCGGCCGATTTCGCTCACGTCAATCGACTGCACCGCGAACGCAACGGTCTGAGTTCGCCGGCGCTCGCCTACACCGCTTTGACATTGGCCAACCTAGGGCGGATGGATCATGCCGGAGAAGTTCTAGACGTGCTCGAAGCGAAGGGCCAAACGGACGAACAGCGATTGTTCTGGCCTGGATCAACCAAACAACCGTGGCTGAACGATCCAATTGAATCGACGGCTGTGACCGCGATCGCGTTGATCAAAGTCCGTCCCAAGTCGCCGCAAGTGGAAAAGGCCATCGGCTATCTGCTCAACAAAAAAGGGGTGTGGGGCTTCACGCCAGCCAAGGCCAACGGTCCGGCAGTCGCGGCGCTTGCTCTTTACTACCGGCTTGGCCAGCACGCTGCCGATGACTACAAGTTGCGGCTGTTGGTTAACGGTAAAGAGTTCGAGACGATCCATAGCCTCGGGGCTGAGCAAACGCTCATACGGGCGGTACCGGAAGAACTCGTCAAAGCGGGGAAGAACCAAGTCGATTTCAAGATCGAAGGACGTGGCGAGTATGCTTACTCGGTGTCGTTGCGCGGTTTTTCTAGTGAATTGAAAGACCCCGAGAGTTGGACTTATCCGATGGTTCGCAACCGTTGGTACCGCCACGCTCCACTGGAATACCGCGGCCGCCCGATTGGTCCAATCAGTACTTCCAGCGTCAAGAATATCGAGGTGGGGCAACGAGTCATGGTGCATGTTGACGTGTTTGAGCGCCAAGATCATACGATGTACACGACGGTTGAAGAACATCTGCCCGCTGGCATGATGTTGGTGGAAGGGTCTTTGTCAGGTCAATTCGATCATCATGTTGTCGAAGACGACCGTATCTTGATGTATTACCGGCCCGATCGAAGGGTCGCGGACTATCGCTATGAACTCGTTGGGTACGCAACGGGCAACTATCGGGTGCTGCCGACGGTGATTCGCGATACGCTACAGCCGCAGCGCATGAGGATTGGTGAGTCTGGCGAGCTGCGTGTCTTGAAGCCGGGAGTCGAGTCGGATGATCCCTATGCAATGAACGATTCGGAGCGTTTTGCGCTCGGCAAGCTGCACTTTGACGATGGGCTGTATCGGCAGGCTGTGGGATACCTCGCTCCGTTGTTCGCGGACAAGCAGCGGTATCAGGAAAAGGAAGTCGCCCGCATGTTGCTGTGGATCTATACTTCCGACGAGTTCTACGACGCCCAACAGATCGTCGACGTATTCGAGGTGCTACGTGAACGATTTCCTACACTGGAGATTCCCTACGACAAGATCCTCACCGTCGGCAAGGCTTATCGTGACATCGGTGAGTTCGAGCGGGCCTATCAGGTTTACCGGGCGACGATCGATGCCAGTTTCGTCAACGACAGCAACGTCTCGGCCGTTCTAGAAGACGAGGGGCAATTTCTTGGCTCGATCGACTACCAGGAGGACCTGTGGCGTTCGTACCCCGACACGGCCGACGTGTCCGCTGCCTTCTTTGCGATCTCGCAGTCTCTGTACCAACAGGCACCACGAGCGCACGAATTGGCCAAACAGCAACGCCAGATCTCGATCGAACGTGGAGACGATAAACCGACGGAGGCACCCAGCAAAGTTGCGATGTTGCGAGAGACGATTCGGCTTCTATCCGAGTTTTTGACTCTTTACCCTAACAATCCGTTGGCTGACGACGCTGCCTTTAGCATGGCCAACGCGCTACTCGATCTCAAACAATATGAATTGGTCGTTGAAGCGTGTGACCAATACCAAGAACGGTTCGAAAAGAGTGACTTCCAGAGTGGTTTTCAGTACATGACGGCGTTGGGCCACTTCTGGCAGCGGCAGCATGTCCAGGCACTGGCTGCAGCCACGGTCGTTGCGGAGGGTGAGAGCAAGGATCGCGATTTCGCTCGCTATATCATTGGACAAATCTACCACGCGGAGAACGACCCTGCCAATGCAATCCAATGGTACGAAAAAGTCGCCACGCAATACGCCGACGCCCAGCAGGCCATCGACTACTTCGAAGCGAAGCACGTTGCGATGGATGAGATCAATATCTTCAAACCGGGTGATCCAGTGAAGATTGCCCTTCGCTACCGCAACGTCGCCGAAGCCCGATGTCAGGTCTATCGAGTCGACCTAATGCGCTTGTATCTTCGTGAGAAAAATCTGGCGAACGTCACCAAGGTGAACCTCGCCGGCATCGCACCACTGGTGGAAACGACAATTCAATTGGGTGACGGCAAGGACTACGTCGACAAGGATCGAACCATTCAATTGGACATCGCCGAAGAGGGAGCGTATCTGGTGATCTGTCGCGGTGACGATCTGTTTACCAGTGCATTGGCGTTGGTGACACCTTTGGAGGTTGAAGTGCAAGAGGACGCGGTGAGCGGCCGTGTACGAGCCAACGTGATCAACTCGCAGGACAAACAGTATGTCCCCGAAGTCCACGTCAAAGCGATCGGTTCGGCTGACGACGAGTTCCGCTCGGGAGAAACTGACTTGCGAGGCATCTTCATTGCCGACAATATTCGTGGCAAAGCGACCATCATCGCCCGTGAAGGGAATGCTCGTTACGCGTTCTACCGAGGCGACGACTGGCTGGGCGCTCAAGACGAGGAGTCGCAGCCAGAAGCTAAGCCGTCCAGCTCCGCTCAGCGCGGGACGCAATTGGACTACCAGCAGAATCTGAAGTTCTACAACGGCATTATCCAGAGAGAGAACTTCGACTCGTACGACCAGATGCGACGCGGGAAGAACCAAGGAGTCCAAGTGCAAAAGGCGCAATAGTCTCCGCCGGGAGGGTGAAATCGGTAGCGATCCCCGAGAAGTCTCCTTTTTTTTTGATTTCTGCGCACGACGGACTCGATAGCAGGCTCTGTGGACGAGTCTGCGAACTCGTGCTTGTGTCTGCATCAACGTTTTTTCTTTTTCCTCCTATCGCTGGAGCTTTGCGATGAAATCGAGCCTCTTCACCCTGGCCGGTTGGCTGTGCGGTTGCAATTGGAACCGCATGTCAAGCTAGAGATGTGCGTGCTGCCACAGCTAAACGGCAGCTTCTCTCGAGACTTTCAAGGACTCGTCGACCAACCGCGTGATTTGAACAGTGGTCGTTTCGCGGCTTCGGCAATCGGATCGATGGTCCTGGTGACGGGACGTTAGCGAGCAGGTCAATTGCTGAAAACGATTCCCGGAATCCGCGAGGCTCTCGACGCTGATCCCACGCTGACGGGCCTCAGCTGGATCGGAGATCGTGTTGGCTTGCATTATTGCGACGGAGAAACGGTGCGGCAAATCGATCCGTCGAATTTACAGGACAATTTGCCAATCATGGATCTACAACCTGCACAAGTTGTACGGCACATCGATTGAAGAGGTTCCGGCACTGGCGGAAGTCAAATACGGAATCCGCCCCTACTGTCCAGATCACGGCGAGTATTCTTACGATCGCCAGACCAGCCGTTGCCTCTGCAACGTTCACGGCAATCGCGAGTTTTCCCGCCAGAAACCAAGGGTCGACCAAAAATCTTCGTTCTCCGAGTTCATCAATACGCTCCAAGAAGTCAACCTCGTCCTCCAACAAAACGAAGATTCCCTGATCGCCACCGCCACCGTCATCCGCAAAGACGAATGAACCGAACGCCGTTGGTGATCCTTTTCGTGCCAGCACGCGGGCATGTCCTGCCCACAATGCCGATTTGCTTTGCCGAGGCAGTAGCGGTAAACGTTTCTATGGCTTGTTGTAAATGACTGGCATTTGTCCCTTCCAAATATTCCAAGTGGCCACGTCGGTAATCAGGTCAGCCATGAAGTGGGCCACGTTGATACGGCTGGGAACGCCTGGATTGAAGATTGCACTCCTGGTTGGAGACGCATGCAGTTCGTATTCGCTGACCTTCTGCTCATTGGTCAAACTGTCTGGCCGAACCGCAGACCACTCGATGGCTTTGTGATTTTGGCCAATCTTTGTCCTGAGATAGTCGGCAGCATTCTCGTTGTCTATTGGCCACTCTGAGAATTGCTTTGACGCTCTGACCACGGTCGAGCAGTTGCTCCACGACTAGCCGTCCTGTCGCTCCAGTGGCCCCAATCACAAGCGTCGTCATTTGGCATCTCTCTTCACAAAGTCGGTAAATGAACTATCAGGTCAAACTTCTTTTTCGACCGACCAACTTCATCATTCCCCGTGCCTCGGTTGCCCAATTGCTTCAGCGTGCAGTTCGTCCGTTTTCTGTCTCATTCTGGATAGAACCTCTGCGTATTCCGGATTGGCAACGACATTGTTCATCTCGTGTGGATCCGCTTGCAGATCATAGAGCTCTTCAATCGCCGGGTCGTGCTCGTGGTATTTGAAATATTTATAGCGATCCGTACGCACACCACGGGTGCGATAGGATCGGTTTGCAGCGATGATCTCATCGTTGAGTCCAGAAATATCTGGATGCTTCTTAATACCGGCTGAATGAATCTCCTGTAGAAAGAAGTTTTCGATGAGAACCGCATCGCGCCACTCCGACATGTCTTGGGTCCCGTTCAATAGTCCGCTCAAGTCTCGTCCTTTCATGATCTCCGGGGCCTCGATGCCAGAGAGCGAAAGAATTGTCGGAGCCAGATCGACCGAGGAAACCATCGCATCGACCCTGCGTCCGCGCTGCGACTCGGGAGCCCTTCCATCGAAAACGATTAGCGGTTCTTTCATTGCCTCATCGTAAAGTATCGCTTTATCATAAAGACCTTGTGAGCCATGGAAGCGACCATTGTCGCTTGTGTAGATGACGACGGTGTTTTCCCGCACACCCATCTCTTCAAGCTTCGCCATCAACCGCCCGACTTGCTGATCGACGGTGTAGCCCTGAACCGCAAAGCGGCGGGCCAGTTTTTGATACAACTCTGGAGTCGAGGTGCGAGCCACATGCAGATAAGTACCTCGGCAATGGTCGAGCAGTTTGGGGAGCCTCTCGCTTTTTCCTGCAACCCAGTTTTCGGGAACCCACATTTGCTTGTCCTTAAAGATCTCCACATGTGGCGGATACATATGACTATCACGATCGTTCTTCACCGCATCGAAACTAATCGACAGACAGAAGGGTTGGCCCGCGGGTTGTGTCTCGAGGAAGCGAATCATCGCGTCGCCTTTCTTCAATGTCCGCTCATTCGTTGGACGATCACCACGATAGATATGTCTTAAACCAGGATCGTCCTTTGGAACGTCCACCCTATTTCCTTCAACGAAATAGTCAAAGTGCTCAATGGCTGTGTTACGTGAATCTTCGAGGCGGATTCCAAATTTACCAACGAAGCCGGTGCGATATCCTACTTGCCTCAGCTTGGCAGGATAGCTGTCGGCAAACTCTTCTTTGGGGATTGTTCGGTTGTAGGGATACGTGAACCCTGAGCGGTGATCTGAAAAGTAGCGTCCGGTAAACATCGTAGCGCGACTGGGCATGCAAATCGCCACCGCGTAATACGCATTGTCGAAGGCCACGCCTTGCGCAGCGAGCTTGTCGATGTTCGGAGTGATCACGTCGGTTCTACCGTAACAACCGAGCGTATCCCAACGCTGGTCGTCGGTCATCAGGAAGACGATATTGGGCCGCTTGATCGCCGCGGAGGCCTTCTCAGCCTCACTCAACTCTGCCTCGACAGCGAACTCCTGAAAGGCGGTGTTTTCACCACCACCCAAATCACTCACCGGTGAAACCGACCAGACGATCCAACGGAAACTTCCAAGTGACGCCGCTTTGGTAGCACGCAGCGACGCTGCGGTGAACTTACCCTCATCGGCGCTGGTATCAATCCTGCCAAGTTCGGTGAACTTGCTCAGGTCCCATCCTGGGTCGATCGAGGCATTGCTGCCGTAGAGAGTCAGCTTTTGCGCACCACGCTTGTTTCCTTGGTTGTGGGACCAGCTGGTGATGGCCGATACGGGCTTCACCTCGCCCAGGTCCATTTTGTAGGCGCCGCTTTGAATCCCGTTCGCAAACACTGGTCCAAAGTTTTCGTCGAGTTTGCCGTCGGTCAAGGTGCTCAGCGGCTCATTACTGGTTTTCTGATTGGCCGTGACAGCCCAACCGGAGGCAGTCGGCACGGGCAGCTTTTCAAAACCACTTGTGTCGGAGGCCGTTTCCACTTCAACCATTGACGACCGTACGACGGTTCGTTCGATGACCTTTTGATTTCGCACCATTTTTAATTTCAGCGTTTCGGATTGGATTCCGGAAAGCAACTTGAAAAGCTGTTGGGTGTCTTTCACCGCTTTGCCGTTCATGCCCTGAATCAAATCGCCTTCCATCAACCCAGCCTGGGCAGCAGCGGAGGATTTTGGGACATCCGTAAGAGCCACGCCGCCCTCGTCCTTGTTGACTCCGAAGGCGGAAAACTCGACGCCCGAGAGTTCTCTCAAGCTTGCCCCCAGCCATATCTCGCGATGTGGCTCTGCCTTCGTTTGCTTGGTCTGGGCGACCACCTTCGGTTGAGGAAGCACCGGTGTTTGGGCAATCGCTTTGAGCGATGGCTTTTTCACCCCGAACTGATCCATCGGGAAATTCTTGAAGCCGACCTCAAAGGCAGGCGAGCCTTCCTGCACTCGGAAGTCACCCGTTGCAGGATCGATAAACATCGGGTCTCCGAATATGGAGTTCTCATCCCAACCAAGCTTTTGGGAAGTTCGCATCACGGCAGCCTCGTCCGCAGCGTAGAAGTTACCGTCCACACGAGTGCCGTCGGCGTAGGGCCTGTTCATTCGAGCGGGCCGGTGAGGTCCCATGAAGATATTGGAATAGACCTGGTCTTTGCTACCGTCATACCAGACGTGTGGATGCAGCCCGTTGTTCACGGTGATGTTATTCCATGCATGTCGACGGAAGCCTTCACGCAGCTTCAAGCCATTGTTCAACAGCAGATTGTTGTAGATGTCGTAATTGGACGACCCATCATCCAGGTCGATATCCCACCCATGATCGCAACGCCATCGGCTGTCGCGAATGGTGGTGGTTTTAACTGCATCAAGGAAGGGCAGATTTGGTTCTTTGTCGACCGCTGCTTGCGAAGTCTGCTGATCGGAGCGCCAGTAGCGATCTCGGCCCCATGAGTTGAAGGAACCGTGATCGTGGGTTTCCAGCACGGTATCGAACACATCGCAGCGTTCGATCAGGTGCCCGCCCCAAGCACCATCGCCGATGTTGATACCGGAACGGGCACAGTCATACACGGAGGTATCACGCACGGTTATCTCTGACGCCATTTCGATCAGCACCCCGGCCGGTTGACGTTCAATTCGTCCGATACCGTGTATCAGACAATCTTCGACCGTGCCCTGAGCCGGGTAGTTGTTCGATTTCGGTCCCGGTGTGCGATCAATCTTTGCGAGGTCATTTTTCTGTCCATACTCGAACAAGGGGTCGCGAACCGCATCGGGGTCGCCAACAAAGCAGACGCCGCTGGCACCGGTGTCGTGAATGTGACAGCCTTTGACCAACGTGCGGCGATTGAAGTTACTGGCAAAGATTCCATTGCCACCGACTTGATCAAATTCGCAATCGAGAATGCGGATGTCTTCGGTACCCGTCAGCATGAAAGCACCGCCGCGATAGATGGCCCAATCGCTGCGTAATAACGGTTCCTTCGTTTCCATGAAAGTCCGTGCGGCGTGTCGCACTGTGAAACCCTGGAAGGAAACAAAGCGAACCGGCGAGGCTTCCGAACCCTGGAACTCAACCAAGTGCTTCAGACGGACGACTTCGACTACAGCGTTGGCAAGATCGACGTCGGCAGTTGGCTTGAAGTACAGTGTTGATGTCTTTGCGTTATGAAACCATTCGCCCGACGCATCAAGCTCTTCAAAGATGTTTTCCACCATGCGGAAATCCTTGTGCATTCCCGACTGGCGGTTGTTTTGCCAACCACCCTCGTAAGTCACTTCGCCCGAGGGATCTTTGCCTGTGATCCGATAGTGATAACCGCCCCAGCTTGAGCGGTGCATTGCATGAATGTAACCGCCGGTCGGATCGGCCCAAGACGCGGCTCGTTCTTTCGAGAACGCATCCGCAGCGAAACCTTGATACGGTTTGGCTTTCATGTTGGCGTCATAGTTCGGATACCGTGCCATCCGCTGGTTCTCGCCATCGATAAATAGTTGGTCGATCACTAACGCCGCAGGAGTCCTGGCCTGGAAGATGCCATCCCTGTAAGGCGTCCATGTAAGATCGAGCTTCGATCCTCCGCTCAAGATCGCGCGACCTTCGTTTTCGGCGCGATAGACGACCGGATGTTCAGCAGTCCCAGAATCTGCCGCTGTGAACACGAGTGTTTCGGGAAGATAGTAGACGCCATCGGCAACATGCACCGTGACGGATTCCTTTGCAGCAACCGCTCTGGCCGCGTCACGGGCGGCGGCAATCGACTTCAACGGCGCTGCCTTCGTGCCGCGATTGGCATCATCACCATCGGGGCTCACGTAGAAGTCAGCCGAATTACAGGAAGCCTGTATCGCTACTAAGAACTGTATCGCTACTAAGAAACAGAGGGGCAATAGATTTTTCATATTCATTCGATTTACCGTGTTGTTCACTGCGTTGGCAGTGTCTCTTCAATTTACGAATTCGACAGCAGGCTACTGCAAGCGATGATCAACTGTCGAATTTCCTTAGCTGAGGATCGCTTTTTCAAACAAGTCCTGCAACCCGACCAAACACGAGGGTTAAAAACCACGCAAACTGCAGCCTGATGGTAACTATTGTTTTTACCATGAATTCACAATGCAATGGTAACGTTCAGCAGTAAGATGATAAATGGCGATATCGGCCAGCGTTTTCGCGTTGGCGGGGTACTTCGCTGAAGTTAGACTTAATCTTCGGTTTTCACGAGTCTCGGAGAGACTCGCCTACATGAACACAACCAAACGTAGTGAACTCGCTAGAAATCCCTGCACGTGGGAATTCTGGCCAGTCACACTACAAAAACCAGTTCAACGAAAGAATCGAACATTATGAAGTCACGGCATGTATTGCTGATCTTGACTATCGCATCCGTGAAACCAATGACGATTGCTCGCGCGATCTCCGGCGGCCCCGTCTATCTTTCCGACGAGCCTTCTAAGATTGTGCTAAGATTGTGCCGGAGGTGTTGATCCCATTCGCTTACGAAGATGGCAAACTGTTGCGCACCGCTGCACCAGCGACGCTCTTGCCCGAAAGTTTCTTCATTCACCCATTCCGTGATGACAATGTCTTCCGCGTAGTCGCTCCAATGGAAGACGGCGTGGCGGCGATAGCGTTGTTTAGCTTCACCGAGAGTGGCAATTCACTTAGCAGTGGATTCACGGCGAAAGATTACAGTCATGCGAGCGAGTTGCGGCAACCGGGGGGATGGTGCACGGAATGTTCCGGCCGAAGGGATTTTGGTCTTTGATCGCGAGACGAAGTCGGTCGTGGATCTAGGGAAAGGCTTCTCCTCGGAGGTGCCGAACTTCGACGCGAAGTTGTTCTTTCTCTATCCGAAAACCAAGGGCTGGGCAGTCATCGGTCGTAGCGATAAATACCTGCCAGCCGCAGCGGTGAAGGTCACGTCCGTGTCCGATCGAGAGATCACCTTCACGCTGAAAGAATCCGGCCCGCTGATGGTCTGGAGCGAAACGGGCGCACCGCAGATGGAGGGTGCCACCTTTGAATCTTTGGGCAAGGGCTTGTATCTTGCGACAATACCAGTTGCAAAGGGAAGGCGGGAAATCAGTCTCAAACGATAAGGGTCGTTGGAAAAGAAGATCCGTTTACAGTGTCAATTGTCACCGCGTTTAATGTTATTTCGCGGTGGTTTTCGTAGTGGATCTTGTTAAAGATCCCGAGCAGTGTCAATTGTCTCCGCGTTTAATGTTATTTCGCGGTGGTTTTCGTAGTGGATCTTGTTAAAGATCCCGTGCAGTGTCAATTGTCACCGCGTTTAATGTTATTTCGCGGTGGTTTTCGTAGTGGATCTTGTTAAAGATCCCGTGCGATGTCAATTGTCACCGCGTTTAATATTATTTCGCGGTGGTTTTCGTAGTGGATCTTGTTAAAGATCCCGTGCGATGCCGGATCTTTATCAAGATCCACTACCTTTTGCAGCTTCGCCGCCTTATGGAATTACTAGTTACAATGAAATCACTAAAACTCTTGTTGATACTAACGACAGCGGCGGCATGCTCATCGGCCACTGCAGAGGAAATCTTGCGTTCTCCTGATGAGAAGATTGAAGTTTCCCTGCGGACCGACGAAGGGAATGTCACTTATTCGGTTCGTCTTGGTGGCGACGCCATCATCGGCCCGTCAAGTCTGGGACTGAAGCCGAATGACTTGGCACCGCTTGAGGTCGCGAAGGTAACCCGCTCTTCGGCGGACAATGTATGGGAGCCGGTCTGGGGCAGTCAGAAGAGATACCGAGATCATTACAACGAAATCCAACTGAAGGTTGAAGGCGACGCTGCCCAGACGATTATTTTTAGGGCCTACAACGATGGGATCGCATTCCGCTATCAGATCCCAGAATCCTTCAAATTCAGTGACCAGGTGTACGCGCATGAAGCGAGTGAGATATCGATTATTTCAGAAAAGCCGACTGCATGGTTTCCTCTAAGTCAGGTTCTCGTATCCGATGCAGTGGATTTGAATACGTGGGAATCTGGGAACCGTAAGGTCAATAAGAATGCGCGGTATGACTTTAAGCCAGCAAGGATCCGCACGCCATTTACAGTAAAACTGTCCGAGCAGGCGTGCCTCTCGGTTCATGAAGCGGCTGTGGTCCATTCCGATGAAGCTTGGCTAAACCTGGATGGTAACACACTGACGGTTTTGAGCAACTTGAAAACGGCTGGCGGCTGGGTGACCCCCTGGAGAACGATTCAAATTGCCGATAAGCCGGGCGGGTTGATCACGTCCTCGCTGATTGTCAACTTGAACGCGCCTTGTGAGTTTGAAGACACCTCTTGGATCAAGCCGGGCGTGACCCTGTGGGACTGGCGTGCCCACGGCGCCCATGCCGATGATGGATTTGAGTATGGTCTGAATACGGAAAGCTACATCCGCTTTATCGACTTTGCCGCCGAGGCCGAAGTGGAGTATTTGATGCTGGATGCCGAGTGGTATGGCCCGGAGAGAGATCCGAAGTCGGATCCAAAAACCGCTATTCCTGAAATTGATATCGAACAGGTCTGTGCGTATGCAAAAAGCAAGGGAGTCGGGATTTGGCTGTACGTTAACACCAAAGCATTTCAAAACTTTGACATGGATGAAACGTTTTCTGTTTACAGGAACTGGGGAGTGGTTGGGATAAAGCACGGTTTTCTAGGCGGAGGCAGTCACGCAAAAAATGAGTTCAGCCATAACGTCGCAAAGAAATGCGCCGAGTATCACATTATGTATGTCGTGCATGAATCCGAAAAGCCGAGCGGGGTTGAGAGGACCTGGCCGAATATCCTCTCCTACGAATATGTGAACAGCATGCTCGACTCTGGTACCCGTCCGGCCGCCACGCCCAGTCGCGTCATCAATAATCTTTTTGTGTTTGGGCTCAGCGGTCCGGTGGATCGCAGCTGCGGTATGTTCGATCTGGACTCTTACATCACCCGCGAATATTGCCACCGTCAGATCCCCTCGACTGTGGTTTCCCAGACTGCACAGTGCCTTCTGTTCCCCAGCGGCCTCGTAACCCTGCCCGATTTTCCGGATGCCTATCGTCGCAAAGCGGATCTGTTCGAATTCATTGCGCAGCTACCGATGAGTTATGACGAGACAAGGGTGTTGGATGCTGAATTCGGGCAACACATTACGTTAGCCCGCCAGGCTGGAGACGAGTGGTTCGTTGGGGCATTGGCGGACGAAGCAGGTCGTAAAACCAGCGTGACTTTGGACTTTCTCGAAGAGGGTGTCACCTACGACCTAACACTCTACGAAGACGCCCCGGATGCCCATTATGAATACATCGGGCCGATGAATAAGCGTGAAGCTATGACGCAAAAGGTAACGCTGGAGCCCCAGGCTACCAGACGTGAACTTTATCAAGTGAAAAAAATCACCGCGAAGAAGGGTGATATGATTCCTACGGTCATCGCGCCGGGCGGTGGCCACTGCATGTGGATTCGTCCGCAGGCTGCCACGCATTTGACTCGCTGAACGAATACAGGACAAGGAATTTAGAATCGATCTCTATCAATGATCACCGCATTTGGTGTCATCTTGCATTCTTTTCGGTAGTGGATTTTGTTAAAGATCCGATTCGGAACAGGATCTTTAACAAGATCCACTACGATTTGCGGCTTTGCCGTTTAAGGAAAATGCTTCGCATCTACTTTGACGTCCTTCAGCATCATCGTCAACACAAATTCCGCCTCAATAAAATTGATGTCCTGTGGCTGCTAGTGCTTACCAATGTGCATGTGGATTGCTCCGGGGACGACATCAAAATGAACAGGAGCCTCATCGACCACTTCACCGTCCATCGTGAATGGCATCGGGGGATTGGAATGCGGGTGCAGAGAACGTACCTGGCGAAAGATAACTTGGTCGCTTTCAAGGAAGTCGCCCAGCAGATTGTTGGCGACGATCTCGACCATGTCGCCGACTGTGCCATTGCGAACGATGACGACGTCGATCAAGCCGTCGGTCGGAGATGCTTTTGGTGCGACCTCAATCCGCCCGGCGTTTGGCTTACCATTGGCGACAAGAACAGCCCAAGAATCGAGTTGAGTGAAGACTCCGGAGTCGCAGGTCGCACTAATGCGGTAACTTGTCATGTTGGGCAAAACATCGATTGCGCCGCGGATGTAGCGGAATGCTCCCCAACGCGATTTTAGTTCGTCGGTAATTGTTTCGCTAACTCGGACCCAATTTCCACCTGCCGCGATGTTAGCATAGTAACGCTCTAATCGTTTGCCTCGGACGCGGACGACGCGTAGTTCCGTTTCTAATTCAGAAATTTCCGAAAGGTCGATCCATTCGGTTAATCGTCCTGCAAGTGTGCGCCGAAGTTCCGTGATCTCTGCGGCGCGACCGGAGCCCGAATTCCAAACGATGGCTAGCGGCGACATTTGTGATACGCCATATCTGTTGGTGGTTCGTCACGCTCGTTGAATCTCGCCGGCGGGCTGGTTGCTTCGATCGCAATCATGGGCTCGACGATTCGGTAGCGATGCTGGGCTCCTTGAGGCACGAGCCATGAATCGCCCGCGCGCAACGTTGCGGTTTCGCCATCGAGATCAAGTTCGAGTACGCCACGGAGCACAAAGCCCACTGTTTCGTAGTCACGATGGGTTGGCGGGCTGAAATCGCAGGGGTCTTCTTGCCAACGGCGAAGGGCAACCTGTTTTCCGGCAGCAAGATACTGTTGGCCCATCTCGCCAAATTCGGCGTCGGTTTTGCACGTGAGTTGTGGAATATCCATATTGGCTCCATTGGGATTCTATTTTTGACATTCCAACGTTGTTGCAAACACTGTGCCGTGAAAATTCTGTGCCGTGAAAATCGCAGAGCGGACGGTGGCGGTTCGCGAGCATGCAGATCGGTGGGTGGTCAACGGCCGACAACGGGACAGTCCTTGCCTCGCCGACTATTTCTGAAGACGCCAGCGGTAGCGAAAGTCGCCAAGGCTTTCGGTTTCGTTGGGCGGCTGGTTTCTCTGCAAAAGTCGAGTTTGAGTCCGCTCATGGGTTGGGAACCTGCATGACCTCGGCCCCAGGCCAAAACGCGAGGAGCAATCCACCGCCAGCCAATGCGATCCCGAACGCGACGGCGACATAGAACGCCAACCTACGGCTTCCCAGCACTGCAACGGCGCCCGCTTTAAACACAAGGTTGGACATCGTGGCAATCAAAATCACTCGCCAGGCCATTTCCGCACCGACTCGATCCTCATTGAACATCTTGGCCGTTGAGAGTGTGATTGCATCCACATCCGTCAATCCGGAAATACCCGCAATCCAATAGAGCGCATCGTCACCAAAGATATCTTTTGCTGCGGCCACGATAAACAGGACAAGCGCATAGAGGAAGCCGAAGATGATTGCCGGTCTGAGTCGCGCGGGATTGTCGTGGTCCTGTGGCAGTGTCTCTTGCTTGCGAACGGGCAAGTAAAGGACCAGGCATTCGACGACCATCAACAAAAGCATCGCCGTCATCGGTAGGAATGCGACTTTCAATAAGCTAGGCGCCACCACGCCGATCTCGACCAACACGCGAACGTTGACAATCGTCGAAGCAATCAAAATCACCAACGCGGCCACCACGCTGATGTTCGGCGAGTCCTTCGTCTGCCGTGCATAGCTAACCGTCGTTGCTGTACTAGAGATCAATCCTCCCAGGACTCCGCCCAGAATCGCACCGACTTTCGCTCCGAGGAACTTGTAAGCCACATACGCCGCCATGCTGATGCCAACGATTAACACGACCATCCGCCAGATGCCGTACGGATTCAGAACATCGTAGGGGCCGTAGGTTTTATCGGGTAGAATCGGCAGGACAATCAGGCCGATCAACGCCAGATTCATGACGGCACGAAAGTCTTTGTCGGTCATCGAACTGACCACTCCATGCAGTCGTTTTTTCCAGTGCAAGAGGACCGCGGCTACGCCCGCCGTCACGATCGCTGGCCCGGTTACGCCGACACCCAGCGCGCACCCGACGGCGAACATTAGAAGCGCAGCAACCTCGGTGGTCATGCCGGAATCGAACGCTCCGGAACGAATCTTCGCGAGATTCGCGATCGCTAATAATACTGCAATCGCCAGGATACCTGCAGCACTCATCCAGCCGACTTGATTGCCCGGCAGGGTCGATAGTGTGCCCAGCATCGCAATCAGGGGAAACGTTCGAATCCCAGCAATATCGGAATCGTTCCACTGACGCTGTAAACCAACCAGTAACCCAAGTCCAAGGGAGATCGCTAAGGCTTGGTAGGTTTCCATTTCAGATTTTTACAGTCGTTGCGTCGCCCAAGCAAGTACCGATGACTCTCTGCGTGAGCGGTAGCCCCCAGGGGGGGCCAGGTTGCCGCGAGCGTTGAATCAACAAGCGAATGCTTGGTCAAATATGACTTTAGGGTCCGGAGGACCGGAAGGCTTGCGCCCCATCCCCCTAACTTTGAGGCTCCACCGAAGAATCCGTGGTTTGATTCATCCATCCCAAGTACCGAAGGGTAGGTTTTTCAAGCACCGCAGGGCAAAAAGATATGTCGAGAAGTGATGTTCGATCGGCGTCGCTTCTTGCTCCGAGGCAGCGAGGGAGTCGAGCAAGAGTGGCAATGGGTATCACGACTGCCATGCCCTCCAAAAAATCTCCGGCAACTTCCTTTTAACCCACAACTTCTTCTGAAGAGCCGAAAATCATGGAACGTGCTTGTCTCGTTGAATGGCTGCAGATCAACGTGGTCGTGGAACAAGCATCGTGCTTTGTGAAGAGTGAAATTGAGACGAGGTAGCTTGGGTCATCGATGTTGCGCGGCCTTGGGAAGCGACGACTAAGCGTATGATCGCAAAACAAACCAAACGGTTGAAACGCTCGGCAACTTCCGCTGCCAAGCTCACCGGATTTAGCCACAGAATCAGCCGACTGAAAATCAGCCGGCTGTTGTTGGTCGGAAGAGAGGTCGAGAGAGGCGGTTACTCGGATTCAAGCACTTCGACGTTGTCATCCAATTCTTCAAGTCGGTCGGCTCGCTTCTCGCCTGCTTCTTCAATCGCATCCGCTTTCCGCTCTGCACGTTCTTCAATGCTGTCAGCGGCCTCATCGGCATTATCTTCCATCGGCGGCTTGGCGACTTCGAAGCGATCCTCCATGTTCTCGCTTCGCTCTTCGACCTGTTCGGCGAGATTGTCGGCTCGTTCACGCACGTCGTCTGCGTAGTCCTGCGTGTTTTCACGGATCGCGTCAGCTTGTTCGTCGTACACGCTGTCGTTGCATCCAACCAAGGTCAGTCCAGCGATGAGCGTTAGCAGTGTTAGTGTGGTTTTCATGTTTCGTTCCATTTCGTTGGAGTATTCGGTTTGTGCCAGAGACGTCGGAAGTTGACGTTCGGCGTTTGTTAAGTGGAACGAGGAGCAAAACGTGTGCCATGAATGAGTGATCTTCGCGTATCGTCAACCAGAACCGGTTTTTCGCGGCGGCATCTCCGGCTCATGGCGGTGTGCCATTCGGGGTAACGCTAAAGTCAGAAAATCTTGGTGAGTTTCGCCTCGACAGGCCGCTATTGTTACGCTCATTCACTCGTTAGTGAGCCGGGCTGCGCATCGCCAAGGCGATCCTCGACGTAAAGCATCTGGACCAGTACCATCGCTAGCACGACCAAGGGTGCAGCCATCATGATCCCGATGATTCCAAGCATGACCCCCATCACCAACTGCGCGGCGATGGTCAGGATTGGCGGCAACGCGACTTCGTGTCGTTGAACGAGCGGTGTAATCAGATAGCTTTCGACCGTTTGCAGAAGTACATTGAACATCAGCACATATACAACCGCTTGCGTGCCGACATCAATCGCCAGCAACATTTGCGGCACCGCAGCCAACAGCGGCCCGATGTTTGGAATGAACGTTAGCAGCGCAGCCAAAACACCGAGCGAGATTGGAAGCGGAACCCCCAGAACGCCCATCGCGATCGCTGTTGCAACCCCCACGATTGTCATCGAAAGAAGTCGTCCAACGATCCATCGGCCCAGTGCCGAATTCAATTCGTTCAAGATTTCACCCACGCGATCTCGCTGGTCGTTGGGAACCAATTTGACCACGCCCGTTAGATACAGATCAGGTTCATAAGCTGCGTAGAGCCCGACGAAAAAGACCACCAATGTCCCGGTTGCCCCCCAGCCGACCCATTGCAAACCTTGGAACATCTCCGGCAAATTGGCACGGGTCGACTGCGATAGTTGCTCTTGCATCTCTGAAACACTTGGCAAATGCTCGCTGGCCCAGTCGTTCTGCGACAACCTTTCGTCTGCCGTGTGCACGGCGGCTTGCAGTTGCGTCCACAACTCATCAGCCTGGTGAACCACTTGCGATCCAAGGTAGAAGCTGCCGATGCCGATCGACAGCAGCATGAGTGTCACAACGACGAGAAAACTGGAGCGATAAGACAGTGCCGTATGACTCGCCGGCCATGCGCTGATTGAATGAACGAACACGCCGAACAGCAGCCCAGCGAAGATGAGCATCAAGATACTCAGCGTCGGCACGAATAGCCCCGCGGTCGCCAACACCAGCATCCCCAGCAACACCGCGATAAGAAAGATTTGCTTGTTGGTCGCCCGGTTGATTACGATTGGATTGTTCATGCTTGACGATCAAGCAATCGGTGTGCCAACCGGTGTGCCAACCGGTGTGCCAACGGATATCCTTCGTTCGTAGCGAAACTCGCCAAGACTTTTGCTGTTTCGGCACGATGATTGCAACAAGATTTTTAGCCGTTATTTCCTTCTTGCCGATTCGCTGACGATGCCTAACTCTGCCCCGCCGAAACGATGTGTGATTGCTGACGACGTCCGTGCTTCTCGCGAGACCGTTGGGAAATGGCTACGTGAAAGTGGATTCGATTGCCGATTGCTGGAGAACGGCCAGCTTGCTTGGGAGGTCATTAAGGATCGATCACCGGACCTGCTGGTCACCGACCTTGAAATGCCAGAATTGTGCGGATTTGAATTGCTTGAAAAGATTCGCGAATCCGATGACGAGAGCATCCGTGATTTGCCTGTGTTAATAATGACCAGTCTTCAAGATGTCCAAACGCGGAGCGTCGTGCAGCAGCTAGGCGGCGATGGCTTGCTGCAGAAGCCGCTTGACAAGCATGCGACGCTTTCGGTCATTCTCGACCTCGTATCGGCAGGCCGCAGTCTTCGAGAACGCGCGCATCCCGACGAGGATACTTGCGTCAAAGGCAGGGGAGTAATCTCACCAACTCTCCGCCGCTTACTCAGTACCGTCGCGAAGAAACATCCGTGATCCATGGCGACTTTCGCTCTGGTCGCGGCTTGGTTCCCCGTATGATCAACCAACACGCAAGCGCCCACACCAAGCCGGCTGACCAACCAGCCAACACATCGGTCGGATAATGAACACCCAGGTAGACGCGGCTTATTCCGACCAACATCGTCAATCCAACTGCGACCGCAATGACGTAGAACCGGAGCCAATAATGACGTAGCACCGTAGCGATCAACGTCGCCAACGTCAAATAGACGACTGCCGCCATCATCGAGTGTCCACTCGGAAAACTGCTGGTGTAAACGTGCGAAAGATGCGGCACGAAATCGGGGCGGGGTCGTGCGAACAGCGACTTCATCAACAAACTCGCTCCCATGCCGCTGAGCGTGGAGACCAATAGCATGATCATTGTTCGATACGCCCGAATGATAGCCAAAAATCCGGCAGCTGATGCAATCGCAATCAACAGGACCGCTACGCCGCCAAGGGCTGTCACGTCGCGACCAGCCTCCTCCAACCAAGATGGCCCAAGCGGATTTGCCGGATCGTTTGCATCCCGCAAACTCCGTACGGCCCACCGATCAAATGAATCAGTACTTCCCTCTAGTACTTCATCCGTTAACTCGATAAACCCCCAAGCCGCCAGTACGACGACGAGAAAAACCAACAGCACCGTTGGCTCACGACCACGGAAAAAATGCCTTAGCTTACGATGCCAATGCCGTAGGGAACATTTACTTGCAGTATTCATGCTCTAGCCGCAACGCAAGTCTTATGCCACCAATGGTAGCGACAATCGCCAAGACTTTCGGCCACTTCGTTGGCATGTCGCTACAACAGAAAGTCGAGACGAATTGCTGAAAGCCAATCCCGTGTCGCTGCTGGATCGGGCCAGGATTTGATCTCATCGAGCGGCGGGACGGCTGCGAGGGTCAGGGGTGAGCCAACGGGGGACATCTCAGTTGTCGGGACGGAATGATACCATTTCTTCGTCAACCCAACGATGAGCTCACGTTCGAGAAAGTCGATCCGTTACTCGGCGTTTTCCTTCTTTTCACCTTCGATGACATTTCCGGCGAAGCTTTGATACGCTGCGCCTACCTGCTCGGCCATTGGATCGGGCCAAACATGGAACGAACCTTCCGCGATGGCGTCGAAGATGGCGGTTGCAACGATCGAAGGTGAAACCGCAATATCTGCGAAGCCGGCTGCGGATCCCATGTCGGTTTGAATCGGCCCAGGGTGGACGCTGACAACTTGCGTGCCCTGTTCTCGCAGTGAGTCACGCAAACCTTGCGTGATTGCATAGCTTGCTGCTTTGGATGCGCAATACGTCGCCATATTCGCAAACGTCTTGACCGACACAACGCTATTGAGTTGAACGAGAACACCTCCGCCGTTGGCTTTCAGTACCGGAGCGAAAGCCTGCGCGACTCGCATCAAGCCGAATACGTTCGCGTTGATTTCAAACTGCAAGTCATCGATTGCTTCAGGATCCAAAGCCGTGCTCTGCTTCAGCACGCCAGCGTTGTTGACGACGACATGGACATCGGTCGCCGTCTCTGCTGCTGCCGCAATCGTAGCGGGGTCGTCCAAGTCGAGGCGAACGGGAACGACGCGTTCACCGTGCTCAGCCACCAGCGGTTTCGCTGATTCAACGTTTCGCACCGCCGCGTACACCTTCGACGCGCCACGTTGCAACGCCTCTTCCAAAATCGCCTTGCCAATACCACGATTCGCGCCGGTTACTAAAACGATCTTGTTCTTTGCATCAAATGTCATTTATCGGTCCTTGAAAGTGGAGTTGTCGATTTCATCGATTGGAGATTCGCCGGAGTAGGATTGGAAAGAGTTGACAGCGCATCGGCCAACGCCCATCGCGAATCGTCAGATCTGAGGTTCGATCCTATCACGTCAAGCAAGCCGGTACCATCCGGGCGATCAAAATCGGACACCGTTTTACCATGGTCATCTTTACCATGGTCATCGTCGGTATCAATGAAGTGAAGGCAGCGAAGAAAGGCAAGGGCATGTGCAAGTTCGTCGGTTAGCTATTTAGAGTCGAGAGTATGCCGTGACGCGACCCGAAATGGAATCTCCGGTTCCGTGAGTCGACAGGTCAAACATCGACTTGAACGCGCTCCCGTCGATTTGGCAGCGGGTTGAAGCAACGTCGTGAATGATAAATGATCCGATCGGTACCAGGTTACTGGGGCGGTAGATCGAACGAGAGATCGAATCGCCGCCAACACCATGTTGTCATTAAGATCGCAGCGACTGCGACGCTCCAAGTGGTCGCGATCGCTCCTGCGATGAAGACGAGCATTTGCATCGACGTCGGGAAGACGCTGCCACACAACAATGCCCATCCTGCCAACAAGGCGATCGAGCAAGCGATCAAGGTGGCTTTGCCCAGGAAGGTCAACTTCGCACGAATCATCATCGCCAAACCCTGTTGGTGCACGTGGTAAGGATAGGCAAGGAAAAGTGCGTTTTCGATCGCGAACGTGAAGACGGCCAATGCCGCCATCATCGCAGTCCATAACAACCATTGATCGAGTCCCGCGCGAACAACGATGGCTGCAATCGTCAGCGTGATAAATTGGAATCCCCAGGTGATCGCGATCGGTAGCGACAATTGGCCCATTACCATCGACAGCGGACGAACGGGTAGCGATTTAAGAATTTGCATCCGCGAAAGGTCGCGGCGAAAATCGAGTCGCAAAGCTGGCGGAGCCAACAGCATCGTACAAAGAGCAACGCCGCCAATCACGAATAACCACTGCTCGGTAACCTGCTGAGCGAGTAAAGGTGACAAACACAGTAGTGTCGGAATCAGGAAGCTAAAGAGAATCGTACCGCGATACCGTACGATGCTTTTCCACTGGCGTATCAGTAGCGGAGCGAAGTCGCTACCGTGGGCAAAAAGGGAATCAACCATCGGTGTGGGCTGATGGTGTGCGGTTGTAAAGCGACTTGTCCGAGAGTTTTTTTGATCGGGTTTTCGCTGCATGTATTCCCGCAGCATTCGCTGCTCACCAAGTTGTTGTTGGCGTTTTGCCCAGCGATCTGCTGAGGCCAGTAGCGACACCGCAACGGGAAGGGTCAGGGCAACCGCCAACAAATTGAGCAACGTAAGTGGGCTGTAGCTATCCGCCACGGCCACCGATGCGGAGGGAAACCACACCACCGCCAAGCATTGAATCATCCCGCTCTCGGCGGTTTCACCTATGGCCGTGAATGTATTGAAAAGATAAACCAACGTCGGTGATGCAAATGGTGTCATCACGATCAAGCGACTGATGATCTGAACGGCCAACGCAGTGACGATACAAACAAACGCGATCTTGGCAAATTGTTTTGCTCGCTCCTTGAGGCCGCTCGCCAAAATTTGCATTGTCTGTCGTACGAGGTCGAGTAGCAAAATGGAGCAAAATACACCGAGCAGTAGCAGTTCAAGATGTTCGACATCACCATAGAGCACGACCGCTAAGAGGGCTGTCTTCATTGCCGTCGCGGTGACCACACTCATGACCCGATAAACGGCGATACTCGATCGCTGTAACGGCGAACCTCCTAGCCAAAGCTGTTCCGCGGATGTCATTTCCAGATCGACGACCGACTCAGACCACAAACATCGTACAGCATGGTAGATCGAATACAAAACCATGCCGCCTGATAACCAACAAAGTAGTCGCTGGGGATCGGCCGGTGCTCGTTGCGACAGAACCAAGATGCCGTAGAGTAAATAGGCAATTACGAAAAGGACCGTAGCGAGGGTCGCCATCATACGTCGTGGCGACAGCAATCGATCCATGGTTCTACGGAAACGAAACTGGCTTCGCGTCGTCAATAACCAACGTAGGTCGTGATGACGGCGGGCCGAATCCCAGTGGCTTTTGGTCGGGGCATCATGGGCATTCATGCAACCACTTCCAGCGTTGACGATTCGTAGCCATGTTCGCAGCCGTGTTGGTTCGGTTCGTCGTTTGTTTCATCAATGGCGGCAAAGTAGGCTTCTTCGAGTGATCGGGTTCCCGTGTAGCGTTGTTGCAACTGAGTTGCCGTGCCGAAAAACTTGAGTTCGCCATGTTTCATGACTAGATAGTGGGTGCAGATCCCTTCAATCATCGGCAACAAATGACTGCTGATCATCACGGTCGCTCCTGCTTCGGCTCGGCTTCGCACCGATGACAAGAGTTCTCGAATCCCAGGTGGATCGAGTCCGGTCATCGGCTCATCAAGCAACAGCACCTCAGGGTTAAACAGATAGGCACAGCAGACCGCTAGTTTTTGCCGCATGCCGCGAGACAAGGTGGTTGCACCCGCATCAAACTTTTCGCTCAATTGAAAGGCATCCAGTAATTGCATCGCCTTTTCCTGATAGCGAGGGACTTGGTAGAGGCGTCCGATCAATTGCAAATGCTGGCCAACGGACAAATCATCGAAGAGCGGTGGGTCATCCGGGACGTAGGCTAAGCGTCGTTTCAGTTCAATCAGGTCGTTTTTGCTGTCATAGCCAGCGACGGTCATGTCACCATCGGAGGCGGGGATCAGTCCAGCCAAACATCGCATGACGGAGGTTTTTCCGGCCCCGTTCGGGCCGACAAGACCACAGATTTGTCCTGGCAGGAGCTGAAAGGAGACGTTATCGACCGCTAGATGACGGTCATAGATTTTATGTAAGCCGCGAACTTCAATCATGTTTAGGCAGGCCAAGGGCGGGAGCGAGCAACAACTATGGATAAGGCTAGGTTGTAGAACGCTCACCTCGACATCGTCCGCTTAGCCTGAGCTCGTTTTCACACGTGCGCCGATGCAAAAAGGTGTGATGATGCTGTTTATTCCGATCGTAAAGTCTCGGATCAAGCCGACCTTAAGAGACTAAAGCGAAATATTTCTCTCCATCGGACACCACCAACCGCTCGGGTCACGCTAGAATAGCGGCAACCTAAGAACCTTCGGATGGGGAGCCCGCGCATCGATGCCTAATTTTATTTGCAAAAATACACAGTCTTCGCTACGAGTTTTCATCGTGATCATCGGGACGATCATCGGCTCACTGTCGGCGGGACTCTCGGCAGTCCATGCCGCCGACATTGCGGAAGCCGAGCGACACTACTTTGCTGGTCAATACGAGGCTGCGGAATTGATTGCGGCTGCGGAAGTCGAACGTGGGGTATGGAATGAGCGGTGGCCGCGATTGCTTATCCAATGCCAGCTGACGACGGGGAAATATGCAGAGGCGTTAGAGACATACAATGCTGCCATCGAGCGTTTTCCGACCAGTTTAACGTTGCGAATGCAGGGTTTAGAGGTTTTGCGGCAAAACAATCAACTGGACCTCGCAGCGGATTCGAACGCGCGGATCCTACAGCTCCTGCAAGCGGCGCCCACGCGTTTCGCTAGCCACGACAACATCATTGCCACGGGCCGCTATTTTGCCGAGCGTGGCAATGATGCACGCCAAATCTTGAAACTGTTTTATGATCGCGTCCGGGATGCTGATCCGACGTTCATTGAAGTGTACATTGCCACCGCCGAGTTGGCATTGCAGAAGAGCGATTTCAAAGTTGCAGCCGAAACGCTGCAGCAAGCCCAGCGAGTAGGGACGAGCGATCCTCGCGTCGCCTACTTGCTGGCGAGAGCCTGGGAACCGAGCGATTCAGAAAAGGCAGCCGAAGCGATCTCGGTGGCGCTTGAGCAAAACCCGAATCATATTCCTAGCTTGCTGTTTATTGCCGAGCATGCAATCGACCGGGAACAGTACGATTTGGCGGAGTCGACGGTCCAGGAAGTGCTGGCAATCAATCGGTATCAGCAAGAGGCGTTGGCGCTATTGGCGGTGTTAGCTCATTTACGCGGCAAATACGACATTGAATCTTTGATGCGAGCCTCGGCCCTTCGCACGTGGAAACGCAACCCGCAAGTGGATCACTTGATTGGCCGGAAATTGTCGCAAAAGTACCGATTTGAAGAGGGGGCAAACTACCAACGCCGGGCTCTGGAGTTCGACCCTAACTACAGCCCCGCTCGATTCCAATTGGCTCAAGATTTATTGCGGCTAGGCCACGATGACGACGGTTGGGAAATGGCCCATCAAGTCGCCGAAGAAGACGAGTACAATGTCGTTGCCCACAACCTAATCACGCTCCATGATCGGCTCAAGAACTTCCGTATCATGGAAGCGGGCGACATCCACGTGCGGATGGATCCTCACGAGGCCGAGATTTACGGTGACTCGGTGCTAGAGTTATTGACCGAGGCGCAAGCGGTGTTGTGTAAGAAGTACGATATCGAACCGACGGCGCCGATTGTTGTCGAGATCTTCCCTGAGCAGAAAGACTTTGCGATCCGAACCTTCGGATTGCCTGGAGGTTCGGGCTACCTGGGGGTCTGTTTCGGTCGTGTGATCACTGCCAATAGCCCGGCATCTCAGGGGCCGCGACCGAGCAATTGGCAAAGTGTGTTGTGGCATGAATTTTGTCATGTGGTGACACTCGAAAAGACCAAGAATCGGATGCCTCGTTGGCTCAGCGAGGGGATTTCCGTTTACGAAGAGCGGCAGCGTGATCCTTCCTGGGGCGAGTCGATGACACCCCAATACCGCGCAATGTTGATGGACAAAAACCTGACACCGGTTAGTCAGTTGAGCGCCGCATTTCTTAGTCCCCCCTCGCCCATTCATCTCCAGTTTGCCTACTTTGAATCATCACTGGTCATCGAGTTCTTGGTCGAACGGCACGGGCAGGATGCCTTGAAACAGATCCTGAGTGATCTGGGAGACGGATTGATGATCAACGACGCATTGGTTCGTTCGGTTGGATCGATGGATCGACTCGATAGCGAATTCGCGGACTATGCGCGCCAGCGGGCTGAGGCGTTTGCCCCCGAGGTGGATTGGTCGAAGGAAGGTCTCCCCGAAACAGGGTCGGTCGACGAGCTACAAGCATGGGCCGAGCAGCATCAAGACAACTATTGGGCTCTGCGGGGGATTGCGGAAGCATGCATTGTGAGCGAGCAATATGAACAAGCGCGGACGCCGCTGGAGCGTCTGCGGGACCTTGGTGCGGTGACGGCCGAGCGTGGCGGACCCCTGGAAATGCTGGCCCGAGTTTACCGGGAACTGGGCCAGTCCGAGGAGGAGCATACGACGCTGGAGAAAATTGTTGAACTTTCTAGCGATGCTTTACCGGCGTTGCGGCGTTTAATGGAGATGGCCGCCGAACAAGAAAACTGGACTCAAGTGGCGAATTACGCCCAGCAAGTCCTGTCGATCAATCCGCTAATGCCGACCGGTCATGAACAGATGGCCATGGCGGCCGAGTACCTCGATCGACCAGCAGACACCGTGCGGTCGCTCCGCGCGCTCGGCAGCATGGTCCCGGTTGATCCCGCTGCGGTCGACTATCGGCTGGCTCGAGCGTTTGCGGCCATGGACCAAACGGACCGAGCGAAACATCATGTGTTG
This sequence comes from Novipirellula aureliae, assembly GCF_007860185.1. Taxonomy (NCBI): domain Bacteria; kingdom Pseudomonadati; phylum Planctomycetota; class Planctomycetia; order Pirellulales; family Pirellulaceae; genus Novipirellula; species Novipirellula aureliae. The sequence continues at coordinate 155,891 of NZ_SJPY01000006.1, read as the reverse complement.
CGAGCGATCGAAGAGGCTCCCCGCTATCGTGACGCCTATCGCTTGCTGTTGCAATTGACCGAGAAACCTTCACAGCCGGCCAATTCACAGCCGGCCAATTCACAGCCGGCCAATTCACAGCCGGCCAATCACGACGAATTACCCGCAGCCGACCCGGTCAAGGAGAGCCTATGATTGAGCGATTTGTGCCCCGGACATTTGTGCCTCGGAAAGGAGTGTTCGGTTTGTCCATGATCGCCGTCTTGCTCGGTGGTGTTGCTGCCGCTCAGCGAGGTTGGTTTCAGGACGAAATCTCGAGCGGCCGTAACGGCGTCCCCGATTGGGAGATTGACGAAGATTTTAGAGGGGACGTCTTCACGTTTGCTCGCATCCGGTACGAATCCTATGGCGGTTGGGGACGACGAAGCCGTGGCGGTTGGCGCACCGATTACCCCGACAGCGACTTGAACTTTTCACTTCGTTTGCAGCAACTGACGACGCTGAAGGTTAATCCAGAACCTGTTATCTTGGAACTAACGGACGACGAACTGTTCGACTATCCGTTCATCTATATCATCGAACCCGGCGCCTTGGTGTTTAACGAAGCGGAAGTCGAAGCGCTACGTCGTTACTGCCTCAACGGCGGGTTCTTGATGGTGGACGATTTTTGGGGGGACTCGCAGTACGAGAATCTGCGGTTGGAATTACAGCGGGTCTTTCCCGATCGCAGGCCCCAGGAGGTGCCGCTGTCGCACGAGATTTTCCACTGCGTCTATGATTTGAAAGAGAAGCCTCAGATACCCGCGATCAACGGTGTTCGCCGCGACTATGATGGAAGTATGATTACTTATGAACGGGCCGATGATGGCAGTGATACGTCAACACCTCACTACAGGGCCATCTACGATGACGCCGACCGAATCATGGTTTTCATCTGTCACAACACCGATCTTGGTGACGGCTGGGAACGTGAAGGCGAAGCCCAATGGTACTTCGAGGAATTCTCGGTCAAGAAAGCTTATCCGATGGGAATCAACATCGTGACCTATGCCATGACTCATTGATGCCATGACTCATTGATGCCATGACTCATTGAAATTCACAACTTTCTAACTCGTACAGAAAAATCTTTGCAGATGCCTACGGAAACCATGTCGATTGAAGAGGAAGCTCGCGTTGTGGAACAGATCCGCGCGGGCCGAGAACAAATAAACCGCGAACTTGCCAAAGTGATCGTCGGTCAAAAGGATGTCATCGAACAGCTCTTGATCTGTTTGTTCGCAGGCGGGCATTGCCTGATTACGGGCGCTCCGGGACTCGCCAAAACGTTGCTGGTGAGCAGCGTTTCGAAGGTATTTCATCTCAAGTTTCAGCGTATTCAATTCACGCCTGATTTGATGCCAGCCGACATTACGGGCACGGAGATTCTGGAGCAATCCGAAGATGGACGCCGTCAGTTGCAGTTTGTCAAAGGCCCCATCTTTGCCAACGTGATCTTGGCGGACGAGATCAATCGGACGCCGCCGAAAACACAGGCCGCACTGCTCGAGGCGATGCAGGAGCATCAGGTCACTGCGACCGGTCGACGCTATAAACTGGAGGAGCCATTTTTTGTCTTGGCGACGCAGAATCCGATCGAGATGGAAGGAACTTATCCGTTGCCGGAAGCTCAGCTCGATCGCTTCATGTTCAATGTGATGATTGACTACTTGCCGAAGGAGGATGAATTATCGGTTGTGTTGCAGACGACATCGTCGCGGCCCGATGCGATTGAGCCGTTGTTTAGTGGAGAGGATGTGATTCGGTTTCATGAAGCGGTCCGAAAAGTACCCATCGCCAATGAGGTCGCCGCATTCGCCGTTCGACTAGCCGCTTCCACGCGGCCAAGACGAGAGGGCACGCCTGAGTTCATCAATAACTGGGTGAGCTGGGGTGCCGGGACGCGGGCCGCGCAAACTTTGGTGCTGGGAGCGAAGGCACGCGCCTTGCTCAATGGAAAAGCGCACGTCAGCATGGAAGACATTCGCGCACTCGCACAACCGACACTGCGGCATCGCGTGCTGCTTAGCTACAAGGCGGAAGCCGAAGGCGTTACGATCGAAGACGTGATCGATCAATTGTTGTCGACTATCTCGAAGTCGGTTTCCTGATTGGATCTTCATGGCTAGCATAGATGAGAATGCCGAGGGGGGCAAAACAGTTTGGGCGATCAACCAGTAAAAAAACAACGAGCGCTTCGTCAAGGCAAAGATTTAGGGTCGGCGGTAGTGGATCTTGTTAAAGATCCCCCTGCGCAAGGATCTTTAACAAGATCCACTACCCTAAAATCGAATGCTGACAAACCATCAGCGAGCAGCCGAGCCGTTGGCAACCAAGCAATGGTCGCTGCCCAGGTCGATCCGCTGGCTGTGATGCGGATCAAAAATTTGCAATTGCGCGCCAAGGCGGTTGTGGAGGGGTTCTATAACGGGCTGCACCGTAGTCCCTCTCACGGCTTTTCGGTCGAATTCAGCGAGTATCGCCCTTACACCGTTGGCGACGACCTCCGCGGGCTCGATTGGAAACTTTTTGCCCGCAGTGATCGATACTATATCAAGAAGTTCGAAGACGAAACGAATCGTCGTTGCTATTTGGTGTTGGACCAGAGTCAATCGATGGGATTCGGATCGCTCGATTATTCAAAGATCGAATACGCGCGAACCATGGTCGCAACACTCGCCTACTACTTAACGCAGCAGCGAGACAGTGTTGGATTGATGACGTTTGATGAAACGATTGGAGACTACATTAGCGCTCGAAATCGTCCCGGTCATTTACGTCAAATATTGGTTGCGCTCTCACGTGAAGTCGGTGGCAGCGGAACGGACATCGATGCTCCTTTGCAGCAGATCGCATCGTTGATTCGCCGTCGTGGTCTCGTGATCCTAATTTCCGATTTACTCGCCCCTGTGGAATCATTGCAAACCAATCTTGCCTATCTGAGGTCTCGCGGGCACGAGGTGATGCTGTTGCGGATAATTGATCCGGCCGAAACACAATTGCAGATCCAATCACCGAGCATGGTTGTCGACATGGAATCGGGCAAAGAGATCTACATTGATCCGGAATCGGCGCGACGTGATTACGTGAACCGATTTGAAGAACACGGGCGACAGCTCCAAGCGATCTGTGAATCACTGGGCGTTGATTTCTTTCCAATCCTCACGGACCAGCCAATCGAACAGGTACTGTTTCATTTGGTCAATTCGCAACAGCGCCGCAGCGCACGCACGGCTCGTAGCGGGATGCTCGCCAATGCCAATGGGTCCGGTGCCAGTCCGTCGGGAGGTGCCAGATGAGCCTACTAGCACCGTTTTACTTCGCGGGGGCTTTGGCGATTGGCTTGCCGATCTTGTTTCACTTGATTCGTCGTCGACCGCGTGGCGAGATCCACTTTAGCTCGTTGATGTTCTTGCGGCCGACCCCGCCTCGGTTGACGCGGCGGAGCCGGTTGGACAATTGGCCGCTGCTCTTGATTCGCGCGTTGGCTTTGATGTTGTTGGCTGCAGCGTTTGCCAGGCCCTTCTTGCGCAGTACCAGCCAAACGGATTCGGATCTACCAAGGCGTCGGATGGTGATCGCGGTCGACACCAGCGCCAGTATGCAGCGCGCTGGTCTTTGGGAACAGGCCAAGGCGAAGGTCGATGAGATTCTGTCGGACCTTCGTCCTGGTGATGAAATTGCTTTGGTGGCATTTGACAACGAACCAACGACGTTGTTGCGATTCGATCAAGCAAGTGGCATTTCTCCTACCCAGGTGAGATCGTCGGTCAATACACTGCTCGCGGACACGACTCCCTCCTGGGCTGGAACGGACCTGGGACGGGCGATCGGTTATGCGGCCGATTTGGCGGTGACCTACGAACCGGAAAGCAGCGTGTCGCTGAGCGAAAATCCACAGGATGCTTCGGCAGCCGACGCGTCACGTCATCGTGGACCAACGCAATTGATTCTCGTCACCGACATGCAGGCCGGTAGCAAGGTGGAAAGCTTGCAGGTCTACAGTTGGCCGGATCGGCTTAGCCTTGACATTCGGCAAGTCAGCAGCAATCGAAGAAACAATGCAGCGGCGCAGGTGCTGCGAGTTCGAGACAATGAATCGGATGAAAAGAACCGCGTTCGCGTTCGCGTGTACAATTCGGGCGACGCCGATCAATCGTCTTATCGAATAAGCTGGATCGATGCTGATGGTAAACCGATCGAAGCTACGGGATTGCCGATCCAAGTTCCACCGGGACAGTCGCGAGTGGTGCAGATGCCAGCGCCCTATCCTGGGGTCACGGCATTGACCCTAGAAGGCGATGACCACGACTTCGATAACACCTGGTACGTCGTCAGCCCGCAACCGGAGTCGCTGACTCTGCTGAATCTAGGGGCCGAGTCTGCTGATTCACAGGTCCCCGATCCACGCAGCAGCTTGCTGTATTATTTGCAGCGAGTTCCACTGAGCACGAACCAAAGGACCGTGACAACCCAAACGATGTCGCCCGACCAATTGACGGAGGTCCCCGACCCGAAGAACGTGCCGCTTGTCGTCGTGACCGATCCTTGCTCCACCAACACCGCCGGACTGCTTCGAAAGTATGTCGTCGCAGGAGGGCAACTGTTGTATGTGCTCGCCGATCAACGCAGGATGGAAGGCTCGGTGGACTCACTACGTACGCTCACGGACGTTTCGGAGTTGAAGATAAGTGAAGCAGTCGTTGACGATTACGTGATGCTCTCGCGGATTGACTTCCGCCATCCCCTGTTTGCGAGAATGTCGGATCCGCAGTTCAACGACTTCACCAAGATTCGTTTTTGGTCTCATCGAACACTTTCGGATTATCCTGAATCGTGGCATGTGCTTGCTCGATTCGACGATGGAGACCCCGCATTGGTGGAGCAGATCATTGGTGCGGGCAAAATGTGGGTATTGGCGGCAGGTTGGCAACCCGAGGCGAGCCAACTGGCGTTGTCGTCCAAATTTATCCCGCTGATCTTTAGCCTGTTTGATCCCAGCACGGGGACGCATGTCGACGGCAACCAGTTTTCGGTTGGAGACAGGGTTCCGTTGGCCCCGTCGCCGACGGCTCACATCACGTTGCCTAGCGGCGAAGAAATATCGTATCAAAGTCCTGATGATTTCCAGTCACTCGATTGGCCCGGGGTTTACTCGATCACGGGCGCTGAATCTTCGAGAAGCATCGTGGTCAATTTAGACAGCGATGAAAGCCGTACCGAGGCGATGGGAGCGGATGAGCTTGAGCGTTATGGTATCCGTTTGGGTTCGACGCTTTCCACCGCTGCAGAGTTAAGTAACCGGAACCGGCTCCGCGACAGTGAACTGGAGAGCAAGCAGCGGCTGTGGCAATGGCTGCTGGTGGCTGCGTTGGTGATGCTGGGGCTGGAGACGTTGCTTGGCGGTATGCTCAGCAAATCGCAACCGACGAAAACGGAGGCAACGCCGGTATGATTTTCAGAAACGTCTCGCGAATCGCCACCCACGACACCCTCCCGGCGAAGCTGGGAGACCGCGAAAAACGAACTCCCCAAACTGCGGAGGTCGTGCGATGCCATTTAGGCATTCGCGAGGGAGGGGGCCCGCACGGCACTCCCCCAAGCTTCGCTCGGGAGAGGTTGACAATCCTCACTCAAATCCCGCAGAAATACAATCGACGTCCCAAGGGCTGGACGCCGCATGCGGCGAAGCCGCTTTCCGATACGATTGTCCTAAGAAATTGGTGCGAGGTATGAACGATGCATGAAAAGCTGCTCAGTCTAATCCTTCCCGTGACGCGACGATTGCGGGCTGTCCGCCGATGGCAACTCGCCACACTGGTCGCCATGGTTGCCGCATTGATCGGCATTGTAATGCTTCGTTACACTGAAACAAGTCATTGGAGCAGGCATGAATTAGCCGCATCGTTGCTGATTGGCACGATCATTCTTTTTCTCGTCGTCGCCGTGATCGCGCGGGTTAGTTTTCGCAATCCGCGACAAGTGGCGTCGCAAATCGAACAACGTTTTCCGAGTCTCGACCAACGTCTGCTTACGGCGCTTAGTCAAACCGATGCGGACGGACAAGGATTGGGTTACTTGCAGCAACGCGTCGTGGCGGAGGCCCGTGATCATTGTCGCTCACATCGCTGGATCGATGTCGTGCCTCCTGGGAAGTTGCTGTTGAGTCGATTGGCTGGACTTGCCGCGACAGGGCTGCTACTGGTCGTTATTGGATTGTTGGTTTTGCCGGATCCCGCCAACGATAAGGGGCCAGACTCGGTCGCTTCTCGCACCGAGTCCGGTTGGGAAGTTGTCGTCGAACCGGGGGATACCGAAGTGGAACGCGGCAGTGGTTTGGTGGTCACGGCAAGATTCATCGGCGTGGATGCCGATGCGGTGCCCAGCGAGGCCGATTTGATTTGCACCGCTGCCGATGGTAGCGAGCGACGGATCACCATGAAACGGAACCTGACCGATCCCGTGGTGGGCGGATTCTTGGCGTCCGTCGATGAGGATTTTACCTACCAAGTCGTCGGCTCCGACTGGAGCAGTGAACCCTTTTCCGTCGATGTGTTTGAGTATCCATCGCTGGTCCGCAGCGATGCCGATCTCGACTATCCTGACTACACTGGGTTGGCAGACAAGCGAGTCGAAGACACGGTTCGTGTATCGGCGGTCCAGGGGACGCTGGTGAAGTGGATCTGTTTCGTTAACAAACCGATAGCCTTCGGTGAGTTGGTCACGAGGGAAGGTGAGCGGGTGGTCTTGCACAGCGACCCCGACATTTCCGGCGCCTTATCGGCGGAGATCGATCTCCAGAAGACGCAGCGTTTCACCGTCAAATTGACCGATGACGACGGTCGCGAGAACAAATATCCTCCCGAACTCCTGGCCCGGATGCTGGCCAATCAACCGCCCAAAATGAAACTCGCATTCGCGCGGGACGTGGTCGTCTCGCCACTGGAGGAGCTGTCGATCGCTGCGGAAGTGCACGATGACTTCGGCATCGAGGAGGTCGGGCTGACTTACGTTTTCGCCGATCAACCGAGTCGGGATGTCAGTTTGGGTGAGTCGATTGCGCGTGGCGAAAAGAAGCAGATCGATTATGTGGTCGAGTTTGAAGCACTTGATGCCGAGCCCGATCAATTGTTGTCCTATTATGTCTGGGCCGACGACATTGGTCCCGATGGTAAGCTCCGACGCACGTATAGCGATCTGTATTTTGCCGAAGTGCGACCGTTTGAGGAGATCTATCGGGAGGGCGAGCCGCCACCCGGTGGCCAGTCCGCTCAGTCCCCTCAACCTCCTCAGTCAGACCAGGCTGCGCAGGCAGGCCAAAACGCGGAGCAGACGTTGGAATTGGCAGAGTTGCAGAAGGAGATCATCAATGCGACCTGGACGGTCCTGCGACGCGAACAAGGTGACCAACCCAGTGCTGAGTTTGCGGGCGACGCGCTGCTGCTAATGGAATCGCAGGCCGAAGCGATCGACAAGCTCGCCGAACTGGACGAAGGAATCGTGGATCCCAAATCGAAAACATTTGTCGATATTGTTCGCACCCACATGCAGAAGGCTATGGCCGAATTGACGTCTGCCGAAGCCGACAATCAGACCGATCCGCTGGCCCCCGCCCTGTCCGCTGCACAGTCTGCCTACGGGGCGCTGCTGAAACTTCGGGCTCGCGAGTTTGAGGTCGTTCAGTCACAACAATCGCAGCAGCAACAGCAGCAACAACGCAGTTCGAGTGCCTCCGCCCGACAGCGGCAACAGCAGCTCGATCAATTGGAGTTGAATCAAGATGAAAACCGGTACGAAACTCAGCAACAGGCGCAGGAAACGCCGGCCCAGGAGGAACAGCGGGAAGTCCGCCAAGTACTCAATCGGCTTCGCGACCTAGCACGTCGCCAGGAAGACTTGAACAAGGAACTCGCACAACTACAGTCCGCATTGGAAGAGGCCGATACGGAAGAAGAACAGGAAGAGATCAAGCGTCAACTGAAACGGCTCCGTGACCAGCAGCAAGACCTGCTGCGCGAGACCGATGAATTGTCCGAGCGAATGCAGCAACCCGAGAACCAAGAGAGCATGCAGGAGGCTTCCGAGCAGCTTGAACAGACACGGGAAAACGTTCGCCGGGCCACCGAGGCGTTGCAGCAAGACGATGCCGCCGAAGCGCTGACATCCGGTACACGCGCCGAACGCGAGTTCGAAGAGATGCGTGACGAGTTTCGTCAGCGTGCGGCGAGCGAGTTTAGCGACTCGGTTCGCGATATGCGACGCGAGGCTCAAGAATTGGATCAACAACAAGAACAACTCGCCGAGCAGCTGAAAGAAGTTGAGCGGGGCGGCCAACCAGGACTACGGGACGATGACATGCGAGAACAAATTCTCGATACGCTCGAAAGTCAAGAGCAACGTCTTGGCGAATTACTCGATCAGATGCAGGAGACCGTTGAGGAGGCGGAAACAGCCGAACCACTGCTCGCGCAAAAACTATACGATTCGTATCGCAAAACAAAGCAACGGCAAGTCGAAGAACAGTTGCAGAATACGTCGGAGTTGTTTAATCGTGGGTTCGATCCGCAGGCGCGTGAATTCGAACGCGAGGCGAGGGAAGGGATCGACGAGTTGCGTGAAGATCTGGAGCAAGCAGCCGAATCCGTGCTCGGAAATGAGACCGAGGCGCTGCAACGTGCCCTCAGCGAACTCGAACAGTTGTCGAAAAGCTTGGATGAAGAGATCGAACGATCCAATCCAGGACGTCGTGATCAAAGTGACGCCGAACAAACTGGTCAACCCGGCGAGGAAGCGTCGCAGCCGCGGCAAGGCCAACCATCGGCTGAGCCCAGTGAGCAAGATCCGCAAGATTCGACTTCGGGCCGCGGACAAAACCAGGGCCAACAAGGTGGCGAGCGTCAACAAGGTGGCGAGGGCCAACAAGGAGGCGAGCGTCAACAAGGTGGCGAGCGTCAACAAGGAGGCGAGCGTCAACAAGGTGGCGAGGGCCAACAAGGAAATGAGAGTCAACAAGGAGGCGAGAGTCAAGAAGGAGGCGAGAGTCAACAAGGAGGCGAGCGTCAACAAGGAGGCGAGCGTCAACAAGGAGGCGAGCGTCAACAAGGTGGCGAGGGCCAACAAGGTGGCGAGCGTCAACAAGGAGAAGAGGGGCAACAAGGAGAAGAGGGCCAGCAAGGTGGCGAACGTCAGCAAGGGGGCGAGGGACGCCCTGGATCGGAAGGCCGCGGAGAAGGCGATGAGCTGAGCCAGTTTGCGGGTAACCGCCCTGGCGGGTCGCCGATCACCGGAGATGGATTTCAAGACTGGTCGGATCGGCTCCGTGACGTCGAGGAGATGGTTGAGGATCCGGAGCTTCGTTCCCAGGCAGCTCGCATTCGCGACCGAGCTCGCGAAGCACGTCTCGATTTCCGCCGTCACTCGAAAGATCCTCAGTGGTCCTCGATCGAGGAAATGATCGCTCAGCCGCTGCGTGAACTCAAACGCAACGTTGCTGAAGAGCTGCTGAGGCGTTCCGCTGACAAGCATGCTCCCGTTCCAATCGATCGCGATCCAGTGCCAGCGGAGTTTACGGAACCAGTACGCAAGTATTACGAAAGCCTGGGGAGCGGGCGTTAATGGCTGACCCAATCTTGATATGGATCGTACCCACCCTTGCCGCTGCTGGTGATATCGAAGCGGGCCAATTGCTGTGGGGTTCCCCGGACTGGATCGTTCCAGCTGCGGTGATTGCTATCGTGATCTCGTTGTTGGTGATCTGGAATTACGCACACCGCGGTACCGTTGTGTCGGTACGAGTCATTGCAGCTCTATTAAAACTTGCCGCAATCATCTTGTTAGCGACTTGTTTGCTGCAGCCGCTCCGCAGCGGAACGCGGCCGCGACCACATGCGAATGTTTTGCCGATTTTGCTTGACAACAGTCAAAGCATGCGGCTCAAACCCGCCGGCAGTGACGAAACGCGTAGCGAGCGAGTGGCTGCTTTGCTCGACGATGATGTCCCCTGGCTGGCTCAGCTCGAACAGACTTTTGATGTCCGCAAGTACGCGTTTGACGCCAGACTCGAGGCGATCGACCATCCGGATCAAATGTCGGCCGATGGCTATGTTTCGTCTTTGTTCGGTAGTCTGCAAAGTCTCGCGGAGCGTTTTTCGGATCGACCCGTGGGTGGTGTTCTACTATTTACCGATGGGAATTTGACCGATGCGCCGCCAGCCGATTTTGATTGGGGGCAACTTGGATTCCCAATCCATGCTGTGCTACCCGATCAAGATGAGGATGTCCGTGACTTGCGGATCGCGAACGTAAGCGTTCGCCAAACCGACTTTGAATCGGCGCCCTTGACCGTACGAGTCGCGGTCGACGCCGTCGACCTTGGGGCTACCGAAGCTGTCGTCCAACTACGCGATGCCACGACCAATGAAGTCGTCGAAGAACAAACGCTTACGACGGGCGCGGACGGCGAAGCAAAAGAGGTCCGTTTCCAATTTCGGCCCAAGACCAGCGGAGTTCAATTCTACGTTGCCAATGTGTTTCGTGAATCCGATCGAGCGTCGTTTGAACCGCCTGATCCAGCGGAGCCGTCCGGCTCGGAAGCAAAGGGTAACCCGCAGAGTAAGCAAGTGACGGTACTTGATGAAGGGAATGCCATCGAACAAGCGTCGAGCCATTCGAGCCATTCGGACGAGGCAACGCTGGTCAACAACCATCAAATCGTGGCCGTCAATCGGACCTCGGGACCTTACCGTGTGCTCTACGTTGCTGGTCGTCCCAATTGGGAGTTCAAATTTATCCGCCGCGCTTTACAAGAGGATGCGGAAGTGCAGCTTGTCGGCCTCTTAAGAATTGCAAACAAAGAGGCCAAATTCAGTTTTCGTGACCGTGAGGTGAATGAGACCAATCCTCTATTCGCGGGTCTTGGTTCCGATGCCGAGGACGCGGCGGCACAATACGACGAACCCGTGATTCTGCGGTTGGGGGTGAATGAATCCGAGGAGTTGAGTGACGGATTCCCTGAATCGGCTGAGGAATTGTTCGGCTACCACGGGGTGATTCTAGATGACATCGATCCCGAATTCTTCTCGCAAGATCAAATGTTGCTGCTGCGCCGATTCGTAGCGACCCGTGGCGGCGGGGTGTTGATGTTGGGTGGCCAGGAGATGTTTGCTGACAAGACATTTAGTGACACGCCGCTGGGAGAGTTGTCGCCGCTTTATACGGCGAGCGGTATTTCGCGGGGACGCTCCGGTTCCTTCCGGCTCGCTCTCACTCGCGAGGGAATGTTGCAGCCCTGGGTCCGGCTCCGCGATAATGAGTTGGCCGAGCGAGAGCGGATCGAGTCGATGCCGCTATTCAGCACGTTAAATTCGGTCGGAGATATCAAACCCGGTGCGTCGGCGTTGGCGACTGCCGAGTCGACCGATGGGCAAACGGCCCCGGCGTTGGTCGCACATCGATTCGGCAGAGGTCGCGCTGCTGCGATTCCCATTGCGGATATGTGGCGTTGGTCGATGCGACGTGACGACCGGGACCGCGATGATCCCGCCCAAGCTTGGCGTCAAATGACGCACTGGCTTGTCAACGAGGTTCCTAAACGAGCCGAATTGCGAGTGGAAACAAGTCGTGACCCAAGTCAGCCGGTGACGATCGTCGCCACCGCCCGCGATGAAGAGTATTTGCCTCTTGATAATGCGGAGGTCGAATTTGAAATCACGCCCCTCGGCGGTGAACCCTTTACGATCGCTGCTCAGGCACACGACTCAACCGCCGGAGAATACGTGGCGACTTACTGGTCCCGCGAACCGGGTGGCTACCGTGTCACTGCAATCGTGACGGCCGCAGACGGCACACAGGTCGGCACCGCGAAGGCAGGCTGGGTCGCTTCGTCCGATGCCGCCGAGTTTCAAAACTTACAAATCAATCGAGAACTGCTCGAGAGAATGACGAAGCAGTCGGGTGGCGAACTCATCCGCGAAGACCAATTGGATCAATTCGCCAATGACCTTCCCAACCGGAAAGTGCCGGTGACGGAGACATGGGTCTACCCGGTTTGGCATCACCCTTGGGTCATGCTTATGGCGATGTTGTGTTTGTGTTGTGAATGGGGACTCAGGCGATGGAAGGGTTTGGCATGATCGGTCGGAAAATCAAAGGGGTGATGATCGCCGCCACTTGGCTGGTCGCACTCGGCCAACACGTCCACGCAGCCGATGACACGTCGCTCACGCCACAAACGGAGTTGGTGATCGTCGTCGGTGCGTCGGGGACGCCCGAGTTCGGTGAACAATTTTCAAATTGGGTCGAAACTTGGCGCCAGGTCTCTGAAAAGGCGGCTACGCCGATGACGGTGATCGGCCAATCCGAGCCAGGCGATTCCAGCGATCGTGAGCAACTGAAAAGTACGCTTGATGAGCTATCGGTGGAGAGTCCGACGCCGTTATGGGTCGTGTTGATCGGCCACGGAACGTTTGCCCAGAATGCGGCCAAGTTCAACCTCCGCGGGCCAGATGTGTCCGCGACTGAATTGGCGCAGTGGCTCCAAGATTCGGAACGACCGGTTGTGGTTGTCAATTGCGCGTCGGCCAGTGGCGCCTTCATCAATCGGCTCTCAGGGGACAACCGCGTCATTGTCACCGCAACCAAAAGCGGCGTCGAACAGAACTACGCGCGATTTGGCGAATTCTTTTCACGGGCCATCGCATCGCCGGATTCGGACTTGGACCATGATGACGAAGTTTCCGTTCACGAAGCCTTTTTGCGAGCCAGTGCCGAGGTTCGTCAGTTTTACGAGACCGCGGGACGGATTAGTACCGAGCATGCTTTGATCGACGACAACGGGGACGGTCGTGGGACACCGGCCACAATGTTTCGTGGGACACGGGCTGTCGGCAAAGCCAAAGACGACGCGGAATTGGACGGTCGCGAAGCTTCCCGATTGACTCTGGCACCTGCTGATGCACGGCTTCCGTTTACGAAAGCTGAATTGGGTCAGCGACAAGAACTCGAAGTGCAACTCGAGGAATTGCGTCAGCGAAAGTCTACTCTCGACGCTGCCGCCTATGATGCCGAACTGGAATCTTTGGTCTTGCAACTGGCAAGACTCTATCAAGCCGCTGAGCAGCGTCAACAAGAAGCACCCTGATTCGATGGGGTGTCTGATCGGAACTACATTGGACTGCGCATCCGCAACTTGACTCGAATGCGTTGTCACCGCTTGATTTTAGGCTTGCAAAAAAAGTGGCTGGGGCATCTTGCCCCAGTGATCCGCGTTCCCCCCTGGTACGAAACGAGAATCAGATGTGATCGAATTTCAAACGCTCGAAGAAACGCGGGCAAACGACGTCGTTGCCGACCATTATTTTGACTCGAACCTTCGAGGCAACCTGAAAGACATTCGTTCGAAGACCGTTTCAAGAGGATCATCATCGATGCGTTCTCCCTGGGTGCGTGCACGAGGCACGCACCACGAGGCCCGTTTCATGCGGATCGCGTATCACCTCTGGTTTCGCGCCGCACGCCTCCAATCGGTGGCGAATATTTCTAGGCGACACCATTTTTTCCATGGTCTCTTGTCTATCTCTGTGACTCCGTGCCTCTGTGAGAGATTCATTGCCGGGCGGCGGGGCTCTCACAGAGGCACGAAGGCACGGAGTTTTAGGCGGTCGTGACGTTAGCGACGACGGCTTCGAGGAGTTGCTGGCGTCATCGAAGACCATGGGGATCATGGCCCGCGATCTTGTCGGCACCGCCGGAGAGCGATTTGAGCCCGTCGATCAGCTTCACTTCATGGAAATTGATCAGCAGACCAACTTGCAGACCCATCAATCTCAAATGGGAGATCGTTTGCGCTTTGTCGATCGGATGGATAGCAGACTTTGCTTTAAGCTCAACGACAACTTGCGTGACCGCATTAAGACGTTCAGTCAAGCGTTAAAGGACCTGGACGATCAGTGGATCGAAAACAAATCAGACGTGCAAGAACGAGTTGATTCCGACAGTGAGAAATTGCTCGCTACGCTGACGCTGTTTCTGAAGGGCGATATTGGGAAGGTGTACGATGAATTTGAGCTTGGCATTGAGTGCTTCCGAAGCGCCGTCGATAATTGGACGAGCGAATCGCCTGACAACCATCACCCAGGGATGCAATTGTTTTTTGGCTCCACCGAAGAATCCGTGGTTTGATTCATCCATCCCAAGTACCGAAGGGTAGGTTTTTCAGGCACCGCAGTGCAAAAAGGATGTTTTCGGTGCATCGGCAATCGGACGTTCAAAATAAACCTCGGCAAAACAAGCCGTTTTATCAAAGCCAAGCAAGACATTCTTCTCTCCCTGACCCCGTTGTCCCTAAGCAAGTTGCTCCTCAGCAGAGCTAGGCCGCAGGCCGAAACATTCTTGCCGGTGGCGTGGCCCTTCGATCCGTGGATCGTTGCACTATCGCCCCACAGGCCGGAGGCCGAAACATCCTTGCCGGTTGCGTGAGCCACCGGCAGCGGATCACAACCGAACCACAAGCCCGGAGGGCGACACACCCGCGATCGATGTGTCGGCCTCCGGCCTTGCGGCGACCTAAACGCCTTGGATTCGGTGGCTTACACCACCGGCAAAGATATGTCGGCCTCCGGCCTGAAAACAATGGGACGTCGGTCGAGAAGTGATGGATGACGTTCACGAATCGGCCCATCGTCGGCACCGAGCAAAGAGGCCGAAGGCCGGCCGTGGCTCGGTCGATTCGACACCGAATGGGGCGACGTGCTGATCATCGACAACGAACCACATCCGACGACTTCGACGAACCGGATTCCGAAAGTGATGGACGCTCGCGGCATCACGCCAGCCGACGTTGCCGACCATTATTTTGTCTCGAACCTTCGAGGCAACCTGAAAGACATTCGTTCGAAGACCGTTTCAAGAGGATCATCATCGATGCGTTCTCCCTGGGTGCGTGCACGAGGCACGCACCACGAGGCCCGTTTCATGCGGATCGCGTATCACCTCTGGTTTCGCGCCGCACGCCTCCAATCGGTGGCGAATATTTCTAGGCGACACGATTTTTTTCCATGGTCTCTTGTCTATCTCTGTGACTCTGTGCCTCTGTGAGAGACTCATTGCCGGACGGCGGGGCTCTCACAGAGGCACGAAGGCACGGAGTTTTAGGCGGTCGTGACGTTAGCGACGACGGCTTCGAGGAGTTGCTGGCGTCATCGAAGACCATGGGGATCATGGCCCGCGATCTTGTCGGCACCGCCGGAAAGCGCCTTGAGCCAGTCGATCAACTTCACTTCATGGAAATTGATCAGCAGCCCAACTTGCAGACCCATTAATCTCAAATGGGAGATCGTTTGCGCTTTGTCGATCGGATGGATAGCAGACTTTGCTTTAAACTCAACGACAACTTGCGTGACCGCATTAAGACGTTCAGTCAAGCGCTAAAGGACCTGGACGATCAGTGGATCAAAAACAAATCAGACGTGCGAGAACGAGTTGATTCCGACAGTGAGAAATTGCTCGCTACGCTGACGCTGTTTCTAAAGGGCGATATTGGGAAGGTGTACGATGAATTTGAGCTTGGCATTGAGTGCTTCCGAAGCGCCGTCGATAATTGGACGAGCGAATCGCCTGACAACCATCACCCAGGGATGCAATTGTTTATTGGCTCCACCGAAGAATCCGTGGTTTGATTCATCCATCCCAAGTACCGAAGGGTAGGTTTTTCAGGCACCGAGGTGCAAAAAGGATGTTTTCGGTGCATCGGCAATCGGACGTTCAAAAATAAACCTCGGCAAAACAAGCCGTTTTATCAAAGCCAAGCAAGACATTCTTCCCTCCCTGACCCCGTTGTCCCTAAGCAAGTTGCTCCTCAGCAGAGCTAGCCCGGAGGCCGAAACATTCTTGCCGGTGGCGTGGCCCTTCGATCCGTGGATCGTTGCACCATCGCCCCACAGGCCGGAGGCCGAAACATCCTTGCCGGTTGCGTGAGCCACCGGCAGCGGATGACAACCGAACCACTAGCCCGGAGGGCGACACACCCGCGATCGATGTGTCGGCCTCCGGCCTTGCGGCGACCTAAACGCCTTGGATTCGGTGGCTTACACCACCGGCAAAGATATGTCGGCCTCCGGCCTGAAAACAATGGGACGTCGGTCGAGAATTGATGGATGACGTTCACGAATCGGCCCATCGTCGGCACCGAGCAAAGAGGCCGAAGGCCGGCCGTGGCTCGGTCGATTCGACACCGAATGGGGCGACGTGCTGATCATCGACAACGAACCACATCCGACGACTTCGACGAGCCGGATTCCGAAAGTGATGGACGCTCGCGGCATCACGCCAGACGACGTTGCCGACCATTATTTTGACTCGAACCTTCGAGGCAACCTGAAAGACATTCGTTCGAAGACCGTTTCAAGAGGATCATCGTCGATGCGTTCTCCCTGGGTGCGTGCACGAGGCACGCACCACGAGGCTCGATTCATGCGGATCGCGTATCACCTTTGGTTTCGCGCCGCACGCCTCCAATCGGTGGCGAATATTTCTAGGCGACACGATGTTTTTCCATGGTCTCTTGTCTATCTCTGTGACTCCGTGCCTCTGTGAGAGATTCATTGCCGGGCGGCGGGGCTCTCACAGAGGCACGAAGGCACGGAGTTTATAGGCGGTCGTGACGTTAGCGACGACGGCTTCGAGGAGTTGCTGGCGTCATCCGGTTTATAAGGTGTGGTTACGGCTGAGCCCGTATTCCAATCGTCGAAATGGTTTTCTCGATTTTCGGCATTCTTGAACTCGGAGATTTCGACGCCGACGCTGTCTTCGTTGCCATGGAGCTCTTAGCAATCTTCGCCAACGTGAACGACAAGTTTTCCAAAGTTTTTGCCTTCGAGTAGGCCGATGAACGAACTCGGAGCATTCTCAAGTTCTTCGACAACGTCTTCGATGAACTTGACTTTTCCTTCGGCGACCCAAGGTGTCATCTCTGAGAGGAACTCTCCATAGCGGGAGCCGTAGTCATCGAAAATGATGAAGCCTTGTGCCTTAATACGTCGTACTAACATCGTTTGCATCAACAACGGCAACCGGTCTGGCCCATCGGGTAATTGGGTGTCATTGTAGTGTGCGATCAATCCGCAAACAGGAATACGAGCCTTGACGTTAAGAAGTGGAAGCACTGCATCGAACACTTTTCCGCCAACACTCTCAAAGTACACGTCGATCCCCTGCGGGCACGCGTCAGCGAGTTGCTTGACAAAGTCCGGTGCATAGTGATCGATGCATCGGTCAAAGCCAAACGTCTCAATTCCCGCCTCGCACTTCGTGGGTCCGCCTGCGATTCCGACAACGCGACAGCCTTTCAATTTGGCTATTTGTCCGACGACGGAACCGACCGCCCCGGTTGCGGCAGCGACAACAACGGTCTCACCCGGTTTCGGTTGACCAATATCAAGCAGCCCCATGTAGGCCGTGAAGCCTGGCATTCCAAGCACGCCTAGTGATCTTGACGGATGTTCTAGTTCCTGACCCAACGGTATCAGTTCCTTCCCATCGGACACGGCATAGTCTTGCCATCCCGTGTAGCCCAGCACCCAATCACCCTGTTCAAAATCGGGATGCATTGATTGCTCGACTCGACAAACCGTACCGCCGACCATCACCTCACCAATTTCAACCGGCGGTGCATAGGAAGGAGCGTCACTCATACGCCCACGCATGTAAGGGTCAAGCGAAAGATAGACCGTTCGTAGCAGAACTTGCCCTTCGGTAGGTTTCGGCAAGCGAGTGGTTTCAAGTCGAAAGTTGTCTGGCGTGGGGGCTCCATGAGGCCGTGAGTCCAATACGATACGGCGGTTCATTTCACGGGATTGAGGCATTGTCTAATCTCTCTATTCTCTTTTGGGGTATGTGATTTTCTGTGAGTCACAAAAAATCGTGTCCTTGGTCGACAACTCACGAACTGTGCTTTGCTCCTTGATCGCCTCCAGAGCCAACTTGGCCTTCTGCTTGGCTCCAATCGTCTTTCGCTACTTCGTCATGAATCACTCTTTTGATTCTGCGACAGTGAACGACCGTAGCTTACCCCAAAATGAATCCAAAAAGTAGCTTAGTTGGTGGTACAGGAATTGGGGACTCGCTCATTGTGAGAATGGCAATGGCCAGCCTCGATTCCATTTCACGCTGAACCAATACACGCCAACCGTGATATTTTTGTTTTTTTTTACAAACAATGTTTAGATTCGCGTGTTTGTAGACATTGCCCCCATGGGTCGGACAAGTTCCGTCGGGGCTTTTTGGAAAAGTTGTCCTGAGAGAAACACAATCGTGTCTTTCTCCCGTTTTGTTTCCGTTATCTAAGTTACCAGTATTTTAGTTTCCTGTATTTTAGTTTCCTGTATTTAATAGGTTGTCTGTTATGAGAGAGTCGAGAGTTCAACGCGGTTTCACGTTAGTGGAGCTTCTAGTCGTAATTGCCATCATTGGCGTTTTAGTGGGCCTTCTGCTGCCGGCGGTTCAGGCTGCTCGTGAAGCGGCCCGTCGGATGAGCTGCAGCAATAATTTCAAGCAGATTGGACTGGCGGTGCATAATTACCACAGTGCGTTCAATCAGGCTGGCAAGTACATGGGGGGCACCTACCAACTTAATTCCGGCGAAAGCAGATCAGGCCCAACCGCCAACAATTTGAATTGGTTGAGCCACCTGCCCGGACTCACTCCGTTCATGGAGCAGCAAGCGGTTTGGGAACAACTTTCCAATCCGTTCGATTCCCCCACGGGAATCATGCCACCGATGGGGCCAATGGTGGACCTTTCGTTGACAGATCACGCAGCGATCGGAGGCTATGATCCATTTTTGACTACCCTTTCGACTCTCCGTTGTCCGAGTGACCCAGGCATTGGCTTGCCAGCACAGGGACGCACGAATTACGCTGCGTGCGTTGGGGACTCTTACGATGAAGGTGATGGTAGCCTCATTGGTCGAGATGGCGTTGAGGACGAAGACGTCGGGAAGTTGAAAAGTAATCAACGCGGTTTCTATGTACCACGGGTGGCAGTGAGTTTCCGAGGTGTGACGGACGGATTATCGAACACCATTTGCATGGGCGAGATCCTCACGGACCTTGGCGACATGGACAAACGATCGCACTTTGCTGGAAATGGTGCTGGTCCCGCAGGCCGACGAGATGGAGCGAACCTTACCACCGGTCTAACGGATGGCTTGAGGTCGACCTGGTGTCGGCAAGCGATCGATACGGAACGACCCCAGTATTGGGATTTCAGTGGAGGGACCGTCACCGATTTTGGCGGAGGAGAGATTAACCGAGGCATGAAATGGGCTGCAGGACTTCCTGCCTACACCGCGTTTACAACCATTTTGCCGCCAAACACGGAGATCTGTTTGTCCAGGGGCAGGTTAGGTGCGGGGGTATTGCCTGCCGCAAGCCGACACCAAGGTGGATGCCATGTTTTGATGGGTGACGGAGCCGTTAAGTTTATTACCGATTCGATCGACGCAGGTAATCCGTTGGCAGAAGTCGTTGGCGACGGGCTAGCCGCCGGCAGCCCTAGCCCCTTCGGTTTATGGGGACGGCTCGGGACGAGGGCAAGCGGCGAAGTCATCGGCGAAGCGTTTTAAAGTCGTCCTGGAGTTCCTCCCAATCCATCTTTGTGGCCTGGCGTCTCTCTAGCTTCCAGATAGAGAGACGCCCTGGCTGCTTAGGGAAGCTCGTTTTTGTTAGTCATCATTCACCTCACTTTCAATAGACACCTCACTTTCAATAGACATTGAGAAATCATGAAATCGATTAGTGCCGTTTTACTGGCTATGTTATTTTTTACTGCAGCAGGATGTGGAGGAGGCAATGATCCGGCGCCGTCTCCCGATGAGATCACTAATTTTCTTGAAGAAAATCCTGACGTTGTGGAAGCGACCAACCGTGCAAATGCGGCGGAGAGTTTTGACGGTGAAGGTTTTTAACCGCCGGGAAGAAAAACGATAAAGGGCCAGGCCTCTTTGGCCGGTTCGTTGGTTGCGTTAGCGTACCGCGTTGACGTTACGGAGCCAACGAAATGCCCAGACCACCCCGTGCTGATGACGCTAGCGGAATCTGCCACGTCCTTAACCGTGGCAATCTTAAGGCGGAGATCTTTTACAAAGATGCTGACTACGAGGCCTTCGGGCGAATTCAGTAGGAGTATCCCCCCTCCTTCAGATACATCGTGCCGAAAGTCTCATCGATCGCCCGCCCACTCTTGGTTCCGGGAGGCAGGTTGTTATCGAATCCAAAGCGTTCTTGGTAGCGACCAGTCATCAGCCCGGCGCGCGAGGGCGAACACACACATCCGGTCATCTATCCGTTGGAAAACGCATCCCGCTGGCGGCCACACGATCGATGTTCGGCGCGAGCACGGCGACGGTGGTGCCCAACGCGATCATCAGCGACACAAGCAAACGCTTCATCATTCAATTCGTTTTCGATTTAGCGAGCAAGAGACCAACCGGATCATGGAAGGTTTCAAGGAATCCACACGCCAAACATATCTAGTCGACTCCAACGCCGGCTGCCAGGATTGAACACTGGAGTTGCGAGTGTTCTTGAATTTCTATCGCAATCGGACTCTCAATCCGACGGTATTGTCTCGCTCACGATCGCTTTGAACCTGCCCCGGTTCAATCGGGTTTCAATGACGTCACCCTCAGCTATTTCTTCGGCGTTCGTGATTGGCTTTTGATTCGCATTGAGCGTGACGCTGTAGCCACGTGAAAGGACAGACAACGGCGATAGGGCAGAGAGTGCAGCGGCCATCTCTGCTGTCTTCGCGCGGGAGCGATCCAAATTCCCGATCACTGCGCGTCGAGCGCGTCCATCGAGTTCGTCGAGAATCCGCCACCGCATCTGTATGATCTCCATCGGCTTGCGGAGAATCGGACGTTCTTTCAACGAAGAAACGGCAAATTGTCGTCGCGAGATTGTTTGTCGAATCGCTTGGTGAAGCCGGTGACGCAAATCGGATATCTCGCTGCGCATCAGGCGTGCATCCGGTAACACGCGTGTGGCAGCATCGGTCGGCGTCAACGCTCGAAGGTCAGCAGCCAAGTCGCATAGCGTCACATCGATTTCATGGCCCACCGCCGACACGGTGGGAATCGACGAAGCCGCAACGGCACGCACAACCGGTTCTTCATTGAAGCACCACAAGTCTTCGATGCTGCCACCGCCTCTTGAAACAACCAAGACATCCAACTTGGGTACCAAACGCTGGGCAAGTCCAATGGCATGGACGAGCGACTTTGCGGCTCCTTCGCCTTGGACTAACGACGGGATGATGACGATTTCGCTACCTCGATAGCGATTTGACGACGCTTTGAGGAAGTCGCGAACCGCCGCACCCGATGGACTCGTTATGATGCCGATTCGCCGAGGCAATGAGGGAATTGGCCGCTTTCTTTCGGCGGCGAACAAGCCCTCACCGTTCAGCTTGGCTTGCAATTGCTCGAAAGCCAACTGCAATGCTCCAACACCGCGTGGTTCCATTTTTCGAACCACAAATTGATAGGTCCCTCGCGGTGGGTAGACTTCAACATCGCCGAAGCAGAGGACTTCTTGTCCTTCGACAAGTTCATGCTTCCGTCGAGTCGCCGCCGTTCGCCACATCACTCCACGAATTTGGGATCCGTCCCCTTTCAACGTGAAATACAAATGACCGCTACGGGGACGCACGATATCAGAAATCTCGGCTGAAACCCACAACGATGGAAAGGTTTGTTCCAGGACCGCCTTGATATGTCCGGTTAGCTCGGCAACGGAAATCGCATTGCGAGTTGGCTGCATCGGTACATCGCTCACGATAGAGTCGCCGAAGGCTGGACGGTCGACGATTCTTCCCACTCTCCCGAGAACACTTCCGTTGCTTCGCCGGTCATCATGACATGGCCATCGGCATCATTCCACGAAAGTGTTAAATCGCCGCCAAGCAAGTGGTTCAAGATCGTACGGTTCGTTCGACCGGTCAAGACGCCTGCGACGCAAACCGCGGACGCACCGGTACCACAGGCCCACGTTTCTCCGCTGCCTCGCTCCCAAGTCCGCTGGCGAACCTCGTTCTTCGATAGGACCTCGACGAATTCAACATTGATTCGATTTGGGAAACGAGGGTCGGTCTCGATTACCGGTCCGAGTCCAAGCACCCATTCATCGGTCACTTTGGGAACAAAGACGACACAGTGCGGGTTGCCCATCGACACGCATGTCACAGCGACTCTTTGGCCTGCAAAATCGATTTCGTGATCGACCACGGAGCCACTCGTTTTGATTGTCGTAGGAATCGCGGACGCTTCCAATGACGGTGATCCCATATCGACAGAAACCAATTGGCACTTTCCATCGTCACCGAGCGAGAGGGAAACGTCCAACACGCCTGCACCAGTTTCGATTTGCAAACTCGATTTGCTAGCGATGGCATGGTCAAAGACATATTTTGCGACACAGCGAATCCCATTGCCGCACATCTCACTTTCACTTCCGTCGGCATTGAACATCTGCATTCTGGCATCTGCAATCTCGCTGGGCCTGATCAGGATCAGTCCATCGCCCCCGACACCGAAATGCCGGTGCGAAATTTTGCGAGCTAGCTCGGGGAGGTTGTCGGTCGGCAACGGTTCGGAGAAGCAATTGACATAAACATAATCATTACCCGCCCCGTGCATTTTTGTGAAACGCATTGAAAACTCTCCGCACACTTGGTTCGATGTTTCTAACGTGATGGCAAAGTTTAGCAGGATTTCCGGCTGCTGTTTATCCTGCTTCCTTTGGTTCCATCAACAGGTTCCATCCGCGTTTCTTGATACCAAACGCGACCCGTGTTCATGAGGCGGCTTCGATTGCCGCTGGACAATCCGTCTACAAAGAGCAAGGTCGACGCCCGTGTTTTCGCTCTTGCCCGTGTTTTCGCTCTTGCCCGTGTTTTCGAGGGGAAACCCGCTTGGGCTCGAATTATCGAATTTCGAAAGCGATACTCGACTGTCCATACTTTTTGCCTTCGATATCTTCCATCGTTAGCTGCAGACGATATTTCCCAACCGCTAAATTTTGCGGCAGGTGCATCTGATAGGCGATGAAGTAGTCACGCAAATAGTTGGAAGACACCTGTTTATCCGCGGGCAATAATTGGCTGGCAACTTTGTGGTTCTCTGAATCGAGAATGTCGTAGCTGCCTTGCAGATGGGTTTGATACCCCGAATCGACTTTCGATGCTACAAAGTTGTCGATTTCGCAGTAGAGAATGACTTGTTGAGCAGGCTTAAAGACACTGCTTTCAAATTTCTTGATCTGGCCATACGCCAAAATCTCGGTACAGAATGCCAAGGCTCGGACTTCAAGAGAATCGGTCGCCGCAGCTAGGTATCGGGTCGCCTCGCGGAGCTGCGGCAGCGCCGAACTGAATCGGCGGCTTTGCACCGGGTGCCCTTCGGGGTCTACCATCGTCCAAAGTCCGAGCAATTGATGGCGCAGGTATTCTTGTTCCTTGTCCGTCATCCCATCGATCTTTCCGACGGCGGCATCGGGGTTTCCTGCTAGTACCATTAAATGCCGAGCGGTGATCATTCGCCGCGCTCGATCCGCTTCGCTTTCACCTTCCACGGGTGTTGATATCCGCTTGAGCAAAGACTCGTATAGCATTTCAGCGGATAACGAATCAGCATCGATGGGTGACTCGACGACGGCATTGGCAACCATCCCCTCGTCCACTTGAGGTCCGCTCGCCGAGACCGTCCGAACTACGATTGATTCTGGGGTTGATTCTGGGGTTGATTCTGGGGTTGATTCTGGGGTTGATTCTGGTTTGTGGTCGCTTAAACTTTCAACCACGGCGACGGCCAGCTCCGATGATGTTTCTTGGTCATCATTAGAATCTGCAAAAACATCTTCACTCGGCTCAGCCGACGTCTTGGCCGTGGATTGACTCGATGCCTTGCTTTGAGATTCCGGTTGCATGGCCAATCGTTTTAACGGTTCTGTCGCCGGTTGGTTTTTGGCTTTCGGTAGATTGTAATTTTTTTGGACGGATTCTTCGATCGCATCGGTTAACGCAGCGGGTTGCTTTGTCGTTTCTGCATTCCGCGATAGGACGGCAACCAATTGTCGGAGTGCTTGCTCTTTGATCTCCGGCGATGTCCCCTCAAAAGCCGCCATCAATTCTTCGTCAGATAGTTTATCCGTTGGCTTAGACGATGAATGTCCAGGAGCGGATGGATTTGTTCGGTTGGCATCTTCGTGGTCTTCGCTGTAGGAGACTTGCCGGGTCATTTGGGGACTCGTTTCCTGCCCCGTCTCCGCTCCATTTGCCTGCAAACGATCCTGTTCGGAAACACCTCCAAAAACGGAGCCCACGCGTTGTTTCGTCGATGCCAAACGTTGCCGAGGTGATTCGACGTCGGTGATCTCCCCCTGATCGTGTCGCGTGACTTGGAACAGGTTGCCTGTTGGACGCGAAGCACGGCACCCACCAACCGCAAGGAGAACTGCAACGAGAGAGTAGGAAATCAGTCCACGAGGAATCAGTTTCGGTGGGTTCGAGAGCGTCATGGTGCCGCAAAGGTCCGTAGGCAGGTCGAAAATTGCATCAACAGGATGGGACCGTACAAAATCGCAGCGGGTTACCGCAATAGCTTTTGGACGAGGGCAGACAGAATCGTCGCATCTCGCCGAGGCGTTTCATCTCCCCTGAGTCTCGAGGAGACTTCACTAGGTGAAATCCCGATTTGCTAGTGGTTCTTCATCCGAGCTCTTAGCGCGGGAATGACTTGCGAAGGCACAAACTTCGCCAATTGTCCGTCATCATCGCTAACCGATGCGATCTGTTTGAGCAGCGAACTACTGACGTGCGTGTACTGCTCATCCGCCATTAAGAAAACGGTTTCAATGCCTGGATCGAGTTGGTGGTTGGCCATCATCATCGTGAATTCGCCTGCGGTATCGGTCAGCGGACGGATCCCGCGAACCATGATATGCGCATTCATTTTGCGGACAAAATCGACCGCTAGACCCGAAAAGACATCGACGACAACGTTTTCAAATGGACGGGTCACCGTTTCAACCAAAGCCACTCTCTGCGAAGTATCGAACAACGGGCGTTTGTCCGCATTGATGCCGATGCCAATTACCAACGTGTCGAACAGCTTTGCGGCTCGGTCGATGATATGAAGATGACCAAGCGTGATTGGATCAAACGACCCAGTGTAGACGGCAGTGCGTTGAGTCGGCATGAACGGAAAACCAAAACGAGTAGGAAAGCAAGGCGAGCAGCGGCGGCATCCAAATTGTAAAATGGAATGGCTAGCGATGCGAGTAGGAAGAAATCCATAAAAAAACCCGCTTGCCAAGTCCAAAAGTCGTGGACTCAGCAAACGGGCATGTTCTCGCGTTCTCTATGAGAAGATGATCGCGAGGGTGGGGTGGCTGCGCCGAAGCATCAGCCCGCCGACTTTAACTACGGGTTACCACCCCGTTGGCAAGTACAGCAATATTCCACTTGATCACCTCCTTTTTCAAACTTGGTTCGACGATCCGATCGCTCAGGTGCCAACCAGAGTCGAGCGAACGATCGTTCGGAAAGGTAACTGTCGCGACGCGTTATCGCGACCCGATAGGCCCATTATCACCAGCAGGCAATCCTGAGACAAGTCATTATTTCTAAATTTTTATGGTTCCCAGGATGGTGGTTCCCAGGATGATGGTTCCCAGGAATGGAATAGGGTTCCCAGGATGATTATGCCTGGCAATTCACTCCTGGGCCCCCCCACTACAATGGCAGGCTTCCGTCTGCCGAGAGACTCCGATTGCCGAGAGGCAAGTGGCTTCGAGGCAAGGGGGGGGACCGCAGGCAGCAAAGCCCGAATTTCGGAGCCGTTTCCAAAACGATTTGCCAATTTGATGCGTAGAACCGTTAAAGCTAAAAAATTCCCCCACGTTTGCTCTACAATTGTTAGAATTGGCGGTAGAAAAGAGCTGCTCGGCAAATATGCTGTAGGATTAATCATGCTCCTTTTCCCTCGTTCCTCACACTTTTTGATCGAAAAAAAATGGTTGCACGTGACGATTCAGTCATCCGAGGCAGTTTAATTGCCAGTTTGATTTTCCTGGTACTCTCCTTTGCGCTCAATTTCTTCCTCTGGAAGCAAGCTGACGTGGCATCGAGTGAGGCAGCCCAGATAAGGGAAAAACTGTCGAGTACAGGGAGTGAGCTGAAGAAAATAAGTGATCAATCGGAATTGATGAAAGTCATGCTCGGGCAAGGGAGTATGAGCGAGGCTGAATTCGAGACGCTCAAGCAAAGTTCGAGCGGAGATCCCGCAATGGAAGCGATCGAAAAGCAGTATGTCAAGGATATGTCGCTGTTTGGCGCCGACGTCGATGCTCAGAGCCGAAACTACTCGAAATTGCCCGAGTTTTTGATGAGCACGATTCGTTCTCGAAATGACCAATTCCGCAAAGCGACCGAAGATGTCCAAAAGATTCGGCAACAAGCGGACAACGATATCGCCAACGCCCGAAAAGCTCAGCAAGTCGCTGAACAAAAGGCGCTCGATCTGCAAAAGAAACTGGATTCGGAAAAAGAACTGTTTGTGCAGGATCGCGAACGGATGAATCAAGAGAAAGAGAAAACTCGCGACAGTTTGACGAAGTTGACTCAGGAATATCAAAACCTGAATCGTCAAAAGATTGAAGAAACAACGATGCTGACGCGTAAAAAAGATCAACTGCAAAACACGATTGAGACTCAAAAGTATCAGCTCAACCAGCTTCGTAGCGATGGATTTGAAAACACCCAAGGCCGGATTCGGTTTGTTCGCGGTGACATTGTCACGATCAACCTAGGAGCGGGCGATGCCCTGCGACCAGGTGTCACCTTTGGGGTTATCGCTGGGGATGAAACGAGATTAAAAGATGCGAAAGTCAAAGCGACCATCCAAGTCACCCGTTTGCTTGACGAACATCTCGCCGAAGCTCGCGTCGTCGCTCGACCTGAGATCAAGTACCCGATCATTCCCAACGATCAAATCTACTCTCCATTCTGGGCACCAGGCCGCAAGGTCAAGATTGCCTTGGCCGGCGAAATCGATATCGATGGCGATGGTCGACCCGATAACGAAGCGATCAAGGGCATGGTTCAAGCGGCAGGGGCCGAAGTCGTTGCCGAAGTGTCCACCGCCGGAAATGTGCGAGGAAAACTCGATGCAAGTGTTCGATTCTTGGTGGTTGACGACAAAGCCGACGAACGACAAGAAGATCTTGACGCTTCACAGGTGAAGGCGATCGGCGATATTAAAGCGCGTGCGAACGAACTCGGCCTGACGATCATACCCGCCTGGAAACTTCAAGCTTATCTGAAGACGATCAACGACACCCTGACGACTCCGCTTGGCTCCGCAGCACGCGAGGAAGACTTTGGCCCGCACACCGACATCGGTACGGGCCAACGATACCCGACGGCTCTACCGGAAATCTACACTCGGCAACTTGAAGGATTGCAGAGAGGAAACGAGATCCTGCAGCCGTAGGGCGGTGAAGGTTGTATTGCCGTGGCCTAGGCTTCCAGCCTGGGGAAATTGCAAGACCTAGGCTGGAAGCCTAGGCCACGTCTAAGGAAAGCATCTCTACTGCGCACTCGATCGAGATCCTTGTGGGCTGCCGGTTATCTCGCGGCCCATCGGTAACGGGCGCGCGGCGGCGGCGAAACCACGTGCGTAGAGGTGCTCTTTTAAGTGTCGAAATGCGGCAAAGCTATCTGGATAAACCCACACGGTGATGGTTGTCGTTGCCGGATCACGTCCAGCCAATTCGATATCGAGTTCACTGCCTTCCGTATAGATTTCTTTGATCGGTGTGCCGATGGGCTCTTTGAGTGGCGAGATCGTCATCCCTACCAATGCAACCTTCTTAGCCATGCCGACTTGACCACCTCGGGAAACCATTTCGTGAGACTTCGCCATTTCATAGTGCGCGACATAGCCGCGAATCGGCCCCACCGCTGAATCGAATACTCCATCACGCGATCCGCCTACCGCACGCTCGAATTCGTTCTTGATCTCTTGAATGAGATGTTCAATTGGAACGACGGACAAGCGGTCACCCTTGAGCCGGAAATGGATTTCGTCTCCAAACACTGTCCGGGCCATTGGGGTAGGCAAATGGGTAACAGCGACCACGGGAGTCTTTTCGCCCTCGAGTCGTTCTCTTTGACCTTGAAGTTCCTCTAACCGATTTCTGGTTTCTTCAAATTCGCGATTGCGCTTGGCCATGATGGTTGCTTGCTTATCGAATTTTTCCTTCTCTTCTTCCCAAGACGTTTTCGCAACGGCCAATAAATCCATCAATTGGCGGCGTTGATCTTCGCGTTGAGCGATTTCAGCATCGTATTGTTTGATCGAGGATTCGAGTCGCTCGGAATCAGCAAGCGCCGATGCCGCTCGCATCGCGACATGGCCAAGCGATGCCAATTGCATTTCGCTAGCTGGTTGATTGCCTTCGTCGACAACCCATTCTGCATCCGTCCTTTGTTTGATCTGCTCGATTACCTGGGAGGACTGCGTTCCGAGGACGACGACCAAAATGATAAGGACGCCAACGAGGTTCGCGACGATGTCCAAAAAGGAATCGTGCCCCAGTTCGATCGTGGTTCGGTTGCGTTTTGGCTGGCTCATCGGTTACTCCTGGGTTGTGCCGGAGCACGATTCACATTGACATTTTCGCCACTACCTCGGACTTCCACGCCGCTGCCACGCATCAATTGTTGAAGTTGTTCGAAACGTTCGCTACCGCCTGGCATGACTTCCACACTGAGTACCGGTTGCCAACGGCCGCCTGGGAAGGTTGGTCCCCAGCCGCTAATTCGTTCACGAACGGCAGCCCCTAAATCGAACGTCGCTTTGGACACATTGCCATCGGAGAAACCAAACACCTCGGTTGCACCACCGGTTGAGGGCGCGATAAGAATGAATTGGTCCTCGTAGCAGACAACCCGGATCGTGCGGACGATTTGGTTGCCTTTCGCGACGGCAACATGCTCAGGAACAGCCCAGTTCTCACCGCGGTTGCTGCGATTGGGCGACGAATTGGGTGAGCGATTGCTGATCGACATGCTGCCGCTCTGCTGAGTTTCCGATGGAGCTGGAGCCGAGCTACTCGCCCCGCCAGCGGATGGTGATCCGATTGCTCCATACTCACCTTCACGCTGTCCACCACTGGCAGCGGAGCCCTGCTGAGCATTCCCACCATGAACCGAATCGCTATCGGCATACGCCCCTTCCGTTTGCAGGCTCTCATTTCCCATGAACGCGTCGGGGGAATCAAAACTCGATCCGGTACTCGATCCGGGCTGCGAACCGTCGGGTTGACCGAGTGTCAAGTCAGAGGGATTTGTGATCGAATCGGCAAACGAACCAGTGCTTGAGGGGGTAGCAGGGTTAGCATGGTGTCTATCTAAGAAGCTACTCATCTCACCATTCGTCGTGCTGCCATCACCCGGTGTTCTCAGCCCGCTGGCACTGCCTAGCAAAAGTTCTTCCGCTGACTGATCCTCTCTCATACCACTGGGCAGTGTTGTCATGGCCTCGGAGAGGCCCGACGGCGATCGTAATTCGGATGCGGCTATTTCCATATCGTTTTCAATTCGTTGCATTGACGGAGCACTCATCGCCGAGCCCACACCCTCGCCGTTGGCGTTCGAACCGGTTTGCCCCGATTGGCTCGCGTTTGTAGCAGTCCCATTGCCCGTTGACCAATCGGATTGTTTCCTCGCAGAGTTTCTGCTTGAGTACGAGTTCGCGGAGGACGCGTAATACTCCGATCCACTGGGCATACCGTCAGTCGCTTTATGGAATCCGTTTGCTCGACCTTGTTGATCAAGCTGTTTCGCTGATAGGGTTGGCAGTGGTTTTCGAGCACCTGAATTCGATCCGCGGTTGCCATCGAAAGCGCGCGGGTATCGGCCACGTCCATTCATGGCCAGCCGTGATATCTCCGTGCGAGCTTGTTGGTTGGCGATGGCATCTTGAACAGCCTGATCGATCCGTTTTTTCAGCGCTGGGTCGGGTGGGTTGAATGCTAGTTCCACGTTTTCTGGAACAAGTTCGTACCCGAATTGGTCATCCCAATCCTCCATCGCGCCCCGTGCAGCGGCATAGGTTTCGATTCCATTGGGACGAACAACAAGCAGCGGATAGGGCGAGATTGGATCGCCGTAGTTTTGCAAACAATGATGTCTCACAATGCGCAGCGCAGCATCGATGGGATTGGCACCACGGCTACTCTTTTCGATTTGCTCGGGAGTGATTCGGACGCCTTCGGGCCACAGCATGATGCCGTTCTTGGTACACTCCAAATAGATCGGTCGGCGATCGGTACCATTGGGTCCTTTGTGAGGCACGATGACAACGCGAGGCGTTTGGTTGGCGGTGCTTTCTTTTAGCTTCTCAACCGCTTTTTCTTCTTCTTCGAGCTTCGTCTTCATAAATGCGATCGTCGCTTCATCGATCACTTCAACTTCCTCTTCGCCCGTCGCACGCTTGACTTCGTCGCTCAGCCGCATCAATTCATCTCGAACCCGCTTGAGATGGTCTTCGATGTGCGTAAGGTGATCGCGTTTGGCCCCCAAATCGGCTGCTTGTTCGTCGCGAAACGCAACCACTTGAGCGAGCCGTAGCTCTTCTTCGGCAATCATTGAATCGACTGTTTTCGCGGTGAGCGACGAACCGGCCGAAGCATCGGCTTCCGCCAATTGCTGCTCAGCTTGCTGTGTCGCCTCGGCCACCTTCTGTTCCGCTGTCTTGGTCGCTTTCTGTGCCACGAGGGCTAGAAACAGAATCAGCGTACCGAGCGTACAGACGAGAACAGCGAGGAAGGGAAACAGCGATGGGGATACGGGTTGCCGGCGTCGCCCGCTCATGCTGCACGCCTTTGGTTCGTGTCGTGATCATCCGCATCGACGCGGTGTGCCTCGTCGATCGATTGAGTAAAGATGAACGGCTCGTCTTGCACGTTACCAGAATCGATTGCTCGGCTAGAGTCAGCCATCCGCTGCGACAACACATCGACCGCGCGTGCAAGAATTCGCATCGCATCGGCCATCCCGTCACCCGCCGAGGCTTCGACACTGCGCTCGATTGCGGCATTGGTTTCGCTAAGCTGTTGCAAACTCGAATCGATCGAATGCTGCATTGCAACAAGCTCACCGGCGCGAGTATTCGTTTTGGTCAACGCACTGTACTGATCGACCATCGATTGCTGGACGGTGCTGATTTGTTCGGCATGTTCGGCCAAACTGTCTTGCCACTGTTGCCACTGCTGACTCCAACGATCAGCAGCCACGACGGATGATTGCTCGAGCGATTCGGCGTGGCTTCGCAGTGCCGGTTTCAGCGATTCCTCGAACGCTTCGACAATCTTATTCGTGTCACTTTGGTGAACGCTTTGCCAATGTTCTTTGGCAACATCGATGGTTTGCCGCCATACCGTTGCTTGGCTTTCAATCGATTCGGCCACCGCGACGCGAATGCCTTCGCAAAGGTCGGCAATCAAGGCGACCTGGTTATCGGATGCCTCATCGCTTGGCAGACCGGATGAAACCAAGCTTCCAATTCGTGCATCGATAATCGAGAGCAGTTTTTGCTCGGATCGCTCGATCGGAAACTGCAAGAAAATGGCAACCACCGACAACACCAAGCCGAGTGCCGTTGTATCGAACGCGACATACAAACCGCTCTTCAGTCGATCGACTGCGGCAACACCGTCGGTAAAGTCGAGTCCACCGAGAGTCTGGGTAATTCCGATGACGGTTCCAAGAAACCCAAGCATGGGAATCGCCCAAACGATGATGCGAACAATGCCGAGCGAATCGTAGGCGACGTCAGCATCACGTGCTGACAATTCACGCAAATCATCCGGCAGCTGTTTCGACGTCCCACGCTCGGATTGCCGCGTCAAAACTTCCTCGAGCCGGCGAACCAGGACACTGCCGCGAGTGCGGAGTGGCAGCTCGCGGATTTGGGTCAACCAATGTCGGGCCACGTGCCCAGCGTCATGTGTTTCCAACCATCGCTCGGCAGTGGTCTTGGAATCACGGCTGAGCATCAGGTCTTCATCGCGTAGCGACGAAAGCATGTTCCATTGGATCGTCGTTTGGCAAAACTTTCCGAATAGGATCGCAGCACCAATCGAAAACAGCAGCGTCGCAGCAACGGCGACCGGGTGGCCAAGGAAATAGCGTTCGAGTGGCGGCCAAGCGGTCAATTTCACGACTAAATAGAACGCGCCGGCCATCAGAACGCCGAGGGAGCCCCAGGCAACTCCACTAAACGGGGCACCCGAGCCAGAATCCGTTGATCCATCGGTTTGATAGCGTTTCACGAATGCAGCCTCAGTGATTATGTGCGTAATGCCAGTGGGACAAGGTCGCGAGCGCAGAATCAGCATACTCGCTACCATGGGATCGACCAGAATGACCGGCTCACTTCACCTAAACGTTAAATTTTATCGAGCGTTCTATTTGGGACGCGTCCTGCGACCTTTGGTAGAGCTTTGTCCCAACGAAGGAGCCAGGTTAAGCATCTTTCCTGGCGGTGGCTTCCAGTCGGCTCGGACGGGGGCAAGATGCCCAGCCACTCTTTGCCCAGCCACTCTTTTGCCCAGCCCAAAATCAAGCGGTGGCAAAGCAGCAGGCGTGGTCGCTGGGGGGGGCATCTTGAACCAGGGAAACGAATGTCGCCTTCGAAGCCAAAGTGGGATCGTTTTGATCAGCCCACCGCTGGACCGGCGATTGATTGTCGCTAACATGAAAACCAGTCGTTTCGCAATCATTTCTGTTCATTCAAAATGAATACCCATGCAAAAATCCACCAGAATTCTCGGTTTTGGATCGGTTCGTTCGCTTTCGCTGACCGTCGTGACTGGCGTTTTGTTCATAGTGCTAATCGGTTCAGCAGCTAGGATGGTATCAAGCCAGCAGCCGGACATGCTTGGCGATGGGGATTGGATGGGCGACGCGATGGAGGCGGAAATTCCTGGAAATAGCCAGGATTCTCAAGCGAAACCTGCTCCGGGCGCGGTCGTAGGGACGGCTCAGGGGATGCAGAATGTGCTTGCGCAAACCGCTGCTCGCCCCTTCCAAGTGGGTGCTGCGGGCGACATGATCGGTTTTTCCCATTCTGACGGCACAGGAAGTCAGACAATTACGCTAATCAATACGAGAAAATCTTGGATGGCCGTGTATCATATTGATAGGTCGGGAACGATACAGTTAACCAGTAGTCGCCCGATTGATGATGATTTTACTCTGCTGCTCAATGCCACCAGCCCATTGCCGGAGGAAATTCGCCGTATGAACGGGAAAGGAAAATGAGCCGTACAGTGAACGCGGAGCCGCATTGTGAACGCGGAGCCGCGGGAAATGCGTCAATAGTAGAATGGATTGTTGATTCGCGACGGATTGCAGTTACTGTGTACTAATTGTATTTGCTGTAAATAGCGAAAACCTGGAGCCAAGAAGCCTCATGGCTGACTATCTATCCTTAGAAGATGCTGCGAAGAAACTCGGAATTTCGACCGACCGATTGGTAGAACTGCGTAGCCAAGGCCAAGTTCGTGGCTTCCGTGATGGGGCAAGTTGGAAATTCCCCGTCGATGCCATTGACAACCTGGCAGACGAATTGGCTGATTCTCGCGGAGGTTCGGGCGATTTAGTGGGTGACTTCGGTTACGACTCTGGCATGTCGGTTGAAAGCGGGGCAAAAATCATTGGCGGTGATGAGCCGCAAGGGGATGGCGGCAGCGATATTGAAGTCGGTGGCGAAACGAGCGCCGACGGCAGCGGTGGCAGTGATGTCAATTTAGTCGCAAGTCTGTCCGACGATGGCGAAGGTAGCGATGTCTCACTCGTTGCCAGCGACGACGATAAAGAGGGGATCTCGGACAGTGACTTCCTATTCGATGAGGACAAAAACCCGATCGTAGAAATCGATTCCGCTGAATTGCAGCTCGATGGTCCTGCTATCGAACACGATTCGGCGATGCTAGATATATCGGGTGACGGGGAGGGTTCGGACGTCAGTCTCGATGATGTGCTCAAAGAAGCTGCTGACAGCAGTAAGAGTGGTTTGAGTTTCTCTGGGATCAGTGAAGAGGACAGCGACGACGTTTTAATTGGTGAGGATGACGAAGATTCCGTCGATGTTTTGGTCGATGAAGCGGCTTTATCCAAGTCGGGTTCAGCCGCCAGCGCATCGGGGATGAGCAGTCTCGAATTGATGGATGATCTGGATTCGCCAATTGATGTGAAAGGCAACACCGATGACGCTTTGAAAGCAAGCGGTGATGTACTGAGCGAATTGGATCTTCTCGGCGGCGAACAAAGCGGTAGTGGCTTGATCTCGGGCGATAGCGAAGATTTACTCGCTTCATCGAGTCTAGGCAGCAGTTTAGAACTGATGGGAATGAGCGACGAAAGCAGCGATGATTTGATGATCGCCGACGATGATGATGATTTGGTGATTAGTTCTGCCGAAAGCGACTTGTCGGTTGCCGGTGATAGCGGCATCAACTTGATGAGTCCCTCCGATAGCGGTTTGTCCCTTGAGAGTGAACCACTTGATCTGGCCAGTAGCAGCATTTCTTCGCTCGATCTTGGCAAGGATGACGGCAATGGCAGTGGCAGTGGCGTTGATTTTCAAGCGGATGAAGATTTCCAATTGTCGCCGTCCGGCATCGGCCTCGAGGCAGAACCAGAAAGCGGCTCGCAAGTGATCGAGGTCGAGGACTCTCAACCGATCGATGTCGAAGTGGCCGCGTTTGATGATCCGGCCGTCGGTTTACCTGGTGACGAATTCGGTGCCGAAGCGGTCGACGGATTTACGGATGCCGGCGGATTCGACGATGGCGATGGATTTGGGCAAGAAGCCGAAGAGGTCGGCATCGAATCAACCAGCAGCCGAGCTGCCGTTGGTGCGGCAGCGACTGGTACCATCGGCTACGAGGTTCCTTTCTCACTCTTGCAATGCGTTGCACTCGTGATGATCATCGCGATCATGAGTTTAGGCGGCATGTTGATGACCGACCTGCTTCGAAACATGTGGACGTACACCGAACCATCGGCACCCGTTAGCTCGTTGACCGATTCGCTCATCAGTTTGATGGGCTTGAATCCATAGCCCACGAGGCATTTTCCTCTACAATGTAACCTGGCGATCGGCAAATCGGTCAGGAGTGGAGGAGTTCTCGCTTGACCACGCGATCACGCGTGCGCCGCCGCCACAGCAGACGGATCATTCTTGCTATTGCGGGGTCGTGACTTCATTGGGGCGTCAAGAAAACTTGTTTCCAAGCATCCGACTGGCCACCCGGCGGCTGGCCACACGGCGGCTGGGGACACGGCGGCTGGCCACACGGCGGCTGGGGACACGGCGGCTGGGGACTTTCAAGGGCGAACCTGCGAAAGAAGGGCGTGATGGACCGATAGCCTGTTTCTACTTTTTTCGCAAAGACCTATAATCCTACCTCCCGGAATGTCCGCAATGGAATGAGCAAAGTAGGCGTTAATAGTGACCACCGGTGGTTACCGCTCTACAACTCGCTGAGTGGGACGTTTCTGATTTGCCGAATAAGAGCATCCGCAAAATCGCCGTGATCTCTAGACACCGGCATCTCTTACTGGGGAGGTTGGAATCGAGGCTCTCGCCAATTTGGACCTCAATCATTATTACCGTAGAACAACAAGGCATAACCACGATGGCCAAGTACAAAGTAGTCGGAATCAATTTTGACCATTTCCACATGGGCGACTTACTGCGTCACGCTTACGATCATCCCGAAGTCGAACTCGTTGGAATTTGTGACCTGCAGCCTGAGCGAATGCTCGATGCGGTGAAAGCCTTTTCGCTTTCGGAGGATGCAGTCTTTACCGACTATCAAAAATGCCTGGAAACGACGCAGCCCGATTTGGCGATCCTTTGCCCCGCCGCAGCGGAGCATGGCGAATGGGTTGAAAAAGTAGCACCGTTTGGGTGTGATATCATGGTCGAAAAACCATTTGCCGCAACGCTTGCCGAGGCCGATCGAATGATTGCCGCGATGAATGCATCGGGTCGACGGTTGGCAATCAATTGGCCTCTGGCGTGGATGCCATCCCATTGCACCGCCAAACGTTTAATTGACGAAGGCCAAATCGGCGATGTCATCGAAGTGCATCATTACGGGGGTAACCGCGGTCCCCTTTGGCACGTCGCCGACAAAATCGAGCGAACGAAGGAACAAGTGGACAAGGAGAAGCCGAATAGCTGGTTCTATAAAGCGAGCGCGGGTGGTGGATCGCTTCTCGATTACGCTGGCTATGGAACAACCCTAGCCACTTGGTACATGAACGGACGCAAGCCGATCGAAGTCACGTGCGTCGTCGACCAACCGGTCGGCCTCGAGGTTGACGAGCATAGTATCATCATTTGTCGCTATGAGTCGGGACTTTCTAAAATGGAAACGCGATGGGGAACGTTCACCGATCCATGGACCCATCAGCCGCAGCCAAAGTGTGGTTTCGTGATCGTTGGAACCGATGGCACGATCTCGTCGTTGGACTATGGCAAAACCATCAACATTCAAACTCGCGATTGCCCCGAAGGGAAACCGGTGCCTTCGGACGTATTGCAAGCACCAAGGCAAGACCCGGTTCAGTATATGGTGAATTTATTTAACGAGGAACGCGATGTTGAAGGCATTCTAAGTACCAAGATTAGTCGTATTGGCCAACAGATTGTTGATTCCGCTGTTCGCAGTGCCAACGAAAAACGAACCGTTTCATTGCTCAATTAGCCGCGGCGAAAGCAATGTTGCCGTTCGACTTTCTTCCCCGTCGTCTTTGTAGCCGCGTAGCCGCGTCTCGGGGTTTATGCCATCTTTGGATCGAATGGTCTGTACGGCGACGATTGGGATGGAAGCGAAATGAGGTCACGCAACGATTTTGGCAAGATGGAAGCTCGCTACACCTGTGTTGGCTATTGAGCCGATATTTATGCGTGGGGAATGACACCTGGCTGGCATCGAGAATGAGCGGAACGCTCCCACCCTGCGGTGTGCGGTTTCGGTTGGGTCGGGATTTGATTCCTATAACATGGGTTGATGCAGAAAATATGGACTCGGCAACACTCCCTAAGCCGCTACAATCAGAGAGTGTAGCCGTCTTCTAAATGTACTTTCGTCGAGCGAAGGCGACCCTCTCTTGGAGAATCTCATGGATTCGCCAAGTCGCCAGCATGATCTACAACCGCCTCTGTGAACCTATTGCCAGAATGAAAAAGTCATTTACCAAACAAACTCTTTTCGGAATGTCGGTTTTCCCAAGCTCTGCAGTAGTGGCTCTATGTATACTTTTCGTTGCGAACGGATGCGACACGATGCCCAATGACGGCATCCGCTTCACGGACGTTGCCCAGTCACAGCCAATCACG
The DNA here is from genome assembly GCF_007860185.1 of Novipirellula aureliae. Classification (NCBI taxonomy): domain Bacteria; kingdom Pseudomonadati; phylum Planctomycetota; class Planctomycetia; order Pirellulales; family Pirellulaceae; genus Novipirellula; species Novipirellula aureliae. The sequence continues at coordinate 118,399 of NZ_SJPY01000006.1, read as the reverse complement.
GTTGACGATTTTTCAGACCTGACGTTCACGAATGAAGCTGGGATCACAGTCAAATTGGCAGATATCATGTCGAAGGATTACCTCGTTTTGGTGATCACCCGAGGCTGGAACAATGGCGTTTGCATTTATTGTGTCTCGCAAACGTCGAGGTGGGCACGTCGCTACGAGGAACTTGCGGAATACAACGCTCAGCTAGCGGTTGTGTTCCCGGTTGAAACGCAAACCGATGCAACTCATTCGAGCGATTTGAGTTCTCGCATTCGGAAAGCTCCGATTGACAATGATCGCATTCCCTTTCCGATTTTGTTGGATGTGAATCTAGCAGGCGTCGACCAACTCGGGATTCGATCACAGCTTGCCAAGCCGTCGACCTACATTATCGACCGAAAGGGACGCGTTCGGTTTGCCTACGTTGGTGAATCGATCGCTGACCGTCCCACGGTCGATTCCATTCTAAGTCAACTCAGCCAAATCGTGTCCAGTCAATAGCATGCCTGTTTCCAGTCCTAATGATGAGTATGAGCGTTTCATTGAAATTTGCTTACAGCAAGAATTGCTGAGCCATGAAGATGCGGATACTCTGCGAGAAACGGTGACCAACCGAGGCGGATGGATTGGGCAAACGGCACTGCAAAAAGGAATCTTGTCACCAACGGATCTCGATATCGCCGAATCGTTACAGTACCCGACGCGGGTCGTTCCGAGCTATGAAATTTTGTCACTGATTGGACGCGGCGGGATGGGAGTCGTCTACCGAGCAAGGCAGCTCGATTTAGAGCGGACGGTTGCACTCAAAACGATTCTTGCCAATCAGATAAGTAATCCTGTATCGACGGCTCGTTTTGAACGTGAAGCCAAGTCATTGGCTCGGCTTCAGCATCCCAATATCGTTCAAGCATTGAACTTCGGTCGCCATGAGGGACGTTACCATTTCGCGATGGAATACGTCGAGGGCCGCACTTGCGAGCAAGCGATTCGAGACGAAGGACCATTGCCGCTGGCGACGGTTTGGAGCATCGTACGGCAGGTGGCATCGGGACTACTTCATGCGTTCAACCACGATTTGATTCATCGAGATATCAAACCCGCCAATTTGATCTTGTTATCACCCCCGGAGGGATCGTTCATGCCCAAGGGATCGGAGATGGTTAAGATCACTGACTTCGGCTTAGCCATTTTTGTGGATCCTCATACTCAGGACATGAAGCTGACATCGTCTGACAAATTGGTCGGCAGTCCCGCGTACATGTCACCCGAGCAATTCGGTGGCGAAGCTGTCGATTTTAAGACGGACATGTATGCACTGGGGGCGACCGCTTGGCATTTGATATTTGGTGCGCCACCTTTTCAAGGTCGCAGCATTGCGCATCTGAGTCTCGAAAAATCGAAGCCACTCGCGATCGAATTGGCAGAACTGCCGATCGTGATTCCAGGTGAGCAATTGTCATTATTGATGGAAATGATTTCGCCCAATCCTGATCATCGACCAGCTTCCTATGAAACCTTGATCGATCGGGTTGACCGATTCTCCGATTACCAATCGAGGATTCGTCAGGGAGCAATTGTGTCAACGTCGAGTCACGAAGATGTGACTCAGTCCATTGGGATTTCCGCTGTCGCACAAACGGACGCAGTGCCTATCGCATCGCCAACGCCCAACACCTCCGCGTGGGTATCACGACGATCGGTTGGGGCAATTGCGGGGATACTCGTTTTGATATGCTTGCTCGGCGGCATTTGGATGCTAAGAAAAACAGTCCGCGGGCCGAGACTCTACACACAGATTGTAACATCGACTCCACTTTATGATGGCGAAACGTTAAGCGGTTGGGCGATTGGCGGTTCGATGATCGGTGCGTGGAAGACAATGGAAGCTCCCGACGCTTCGACAGCGATCGTGTCGACATCACGTCGTAGCGCGATTACGAGAGAATTGCCTGTGGTCGACCATCCCCGTATCAGTTTGTTTGTTTGGCCAGACGTTCACTCGGGAACCGTCGACATTGACTTTGCCGTTGATGCAGCCGATCGCCTCGATGTTCGCGGTTGCCTACGGTTCAGCGAATCGGGAGTGACACTCGGAACCAAAAACTCTGATTTTGACGAATTGAAACAAGTCCCCCTGCTCTCGGCCCCGCTGTATCAAAACGACCGCTACATGGTGGTCGACATCGAGCGGCAAGTTGATGATTGGTATGTTTTTTTAGAAGAGCAACCGGTCGGCACCATCTCGTTTGACCGCATTGGCGATACGGGTTCGCTGCGGTTGGTCATCGACGGGTCGAGTGTCAAAGAATTCCAACCACCGCTGGCATACTTCTCCGACGCGCGAATTGAAAACTTGGCGACTCCGTGAGTTTTAGGCAACTTCGCCGGGAGGATAAATTGCGGGGAAACCGAATCAAGAATGTCTCAAGTCAATTGCCCAGCGTATCTTAGGCCACGGGTAATCATATCCTTAGCAGCTTCACCATCGATCTTGGTAGCGACCTCCACATTGAGCGGCCATTTTCGGCGTAGACGCCGGTCGAAAACGGTCATCCCGCGAGTCAATTGGCCCGTCGTTTCGACTTTCGCAGCCATATTGGTCCACTGGAACAACTCCGGTTCAAGGATGGCCAACAATGTCGTTGCGTCGTAGAGCGGGATCAATTCGCGTCCGAGTTGCTCGTGAGCTGCTAAAAACGCGTGAGAAAACAATTTGTGCAAAAACTGACCCGCACGCGTCTCTTTCGATGGCAGCTTTTCAAGTAGATCAACCCCGAATCTAACCGAATCGGATAGATCGAGTGGAACCATGCTTTTGGTCGTTGCCGAAGCAAAAACCTCGCTGGCGCCGACGGCATCGAAAAACATGTTAAACTCAGCCGCTGCGGTTGCATTGCCAGCGTGGGAAATTGCCCCACCACTAATGACGACCTTATCAAGAAGCTCGAGTACGGTTGGGTCGCGGCGGCTTAGACGTGCGAGGTTTGTCAGCGGTCCAAGACACAACACCGTCACTTCGTCTGGGTATTTTCGCAGGAGTTCAGCGATTACTTTTTCGCTAGGCGGTAAATGCTGACGCCCGGAATCATGAAAGTCGCAGCCCCCCAGCCCATCGTTACCATTCAAATATCGATCGTCGACGACCGGTGCATCCTCGGGGACCGCAGCTTTTCCAATTCGTGGGTATCGCTGAGGGTCGAGGTGCTGCAGAATAGAGGTAACATTGGCGGTCGCTTGATCTGAATCGACCGCCCCGGCCGTAGCCGTGATCGCCAATACGTCGAGCCGCGGGTCGAACAACGCCATACAAAGTGCAACGGCGTCATCAATCCCTGGATCACAATCAATTATTATTTTTCGTGTCATGTTGATAGTCTAATTTGATTCGAGTGCAATGGCGAGTCCGTCTCGCCGGCTCACCGGAATGTTTCCATCAATCGACAGCACTATTTTAACCTTTAAGTAAAATAAAACACCCAAAAGTACCGCCAATGATCTGTCTGTTTTCTACCGCCATTGACCAGGCCAAGCAAGGAACGGATTTGTCCGCAGAACAAACCAGTGATCTAATCGATGCAATGCTTGATGGCAAGGCAAAAGAGGAGCAAGTTGCCGAGCTGCTCTTGGCTTTGAAACGCAAAGGGGAATCTGTCAACGAATTGGTAGGGGCCGCCCAGGCGATGCGTCGGCACATGACGCCGATCGCCCATCGTCACACGATCTTGCTCGATACCTGTGGTACCGGCGGTAGCGGCAGCGGAACGTTTAACATTAGTACCGCGGTCGCGATCGTCGCCGCCGCCGCTGGCGTTGCTGTTGCGAAACACGGCAACCGCAAAGCTTCGAGCAAGACCGGATCGGCCGACGTGCTAGAGGTGCTAGGCGTTCCCATCGAGTCCGATGCCTCCGCCGTCGCCGAGCGTCTTGACGAGGATAGCATCTGTTTTTGTTTTGCAGCGAAACTGCACCCGGCAATGAAGCATGTCGTCGGCGTGCGACGAAAACTAGGCGTGAAAACCTTGTTCAATCTGCTCGGCCCCCTCTGCAACCCCGCAGGGGCGACGCACCAATTGTTGGGAACGCCGACACCCCAAACTCAAGCCATGGTCGCTGATGCGATTCGCCAACTGGGCACCACTCGCTCATTCGTCGTTCATGCTGAAGATGGACAAGACGAAGTATCACTCAGTAGTACAACGAAAGTGGTCGATGTGAAACCGAACCAAATCGTACAATATGACTGGGAACCCGCAGATTTCGGCTTGAATGCCGTCACAAGTGATTCGCTACTTGCTGCTGATCCGGCTGAGAGTGCTAAAATCATTTGCAACCTCTTTGACGGGCAACCGGGACCCTGCCGAGATACCGTGGTCGCCGGCACCGCCGCTGCATTGATGCTCGTCGAAAAATGCAACACGCTTTCAGACGCGGTCAGGTTGGCTCGGGAAACGATCGATAGTGGTGCAGCACGAAATAAACTCGATTCGTTAAGAAAATAGGTTTCGCAATACATCTAAATCGCTGGGGACTGCCTCATGTACCGCGATCGTTTTGCGTCGAGACGTTTTGCCTCGCAGCACCTCGACGCGGCTCTTGGCAACTTTTAACGTCTTGGCAATGAGCTTGATAACCGCCTGGTTCGCTTTGCCCTTATCCGCAGGCGCGGTGACCGAGACTTTTAATGCCCCGTCAAAATGACCACCGATCGAAGTTTGCTTTGCCTTCGCTGTCACATGGACATCGAAGGTGCAATGAGTTTCATAGGGTTGAATCGTAAACATTGAATCGTATCGCTTGTAGCGGAAGTCACCAAGACTTTCGAGGGTTTCGATTGACGCCCTTAAGAAAAGATTGCTGCTTCCATTGCTAGGCCTGGACCAAAACCAAGCATTAGCGTTGGAGCAGAACGCCCTGCATCAAGTAATTCTTTTAAAACAAATAGTACCGTGGGTGATGACATATTGCCACACCGACTTAGTACCGATCGAGAGGATTCCAGATCGCAGGCCTGCAAGTTCAATGCATCCGAGCAAGCGTCTAGGATTCGTGGGCCGCCGGGATGAATCGCCCATGACCTTATATCCGAAAGTGTTAAACCGGACTTGGCTAGCCACTTGCTCAGGGCGTCGTTTGTGGCGTGACGAATGATATCAGGGACCTCTGCGGATAGAAACATTTCGTACCCATGATCGCCAATTTCCCAGCTCATCATCGCTTCGGTATTTGGAATAATCAATGAGTAGGAATCTTGCAACTCGATTGCTGATTGCCTGCGACCGATTTCACCAACGGAACCAACGATTGCCGCTGCCCCATCCGCAAACAGTGCGTTAGAGACGATCCGATCGTGATTCCAACCATATTGTTGATGTAACGAGCATAGCTCGACAGCAACGAGAAGCACGCGGGCGTCTGGGACGCTGTCAGCAAAGGCTTTCGCGATACGCAGCCCATTGATCGCTCCATGGCACCCCATGAAGCCAACATGGGTGCGAGAAACGGTAGCCGGTAGCCCGAGTGCGGAAATCAGTGCGACGTCGACTCCGGGAGCTTGGAAACCGGTACAGGAGACGGTGACGAGATGGGTAATCGAATCAGCAGCTATCTCGCACTGGGACAATGCATCCATGGCCGCGTCAATCGCCAACTTCGCAGCATGAATGCGGTAGGCCTTAGAACGTTGCCCCGTCGTCGGGCCACGATCGTGCGAATGTTGAGCGGGAGGGTAAAAGGTTTGCTGATCAAAAGGAGAGGTCGCCACCGCTGAATTGACGCCCGCAGGCGCTGGCTCGCCATCAATCGCCCCATTGGACCGTGAATGACTGGGCCGTGAATGACTGGACCGTGAATGACTGGACCGTGAATGGCTGGGCCGTGAATGACGCTCGGCAAAGTCGGCTCCAGCGACATCGTCAACCGGAATGGGATCGAGCAGGACACTGTGCCTCGACTTCACGCCGGTTCGTCGATAAAGCGTCGTGAGTAGTCGTCGGTGTTGGTCATTTTCGCAGCACAGCGTGGCCGCGATCTCCGCTGAGTCGCTTTGCGCGATGGAGTGCGAAGGCAGCGAAGTTCCCAGTGCATGAATTTTCATAAGCCAATTGGCCTTATCGTCCGTAATGGTTTGATCTTTGATTGATTGCAGAGTGCAATCGGTGTACCGCGCCAACGCGTTCCCTGAAGACGCTACCAAGCATGGTAGCAGGATGGGAAAGAGTGATGGAAAAGAGGGGGGCTTCGCGAATGGGTCGGATCGTCGAACCCAATCGTGCTTTGTCACAGCTTCATGCTAGGGTAGTGGATCTTGTGATGGATCCCCAAGTCGCAGGATCTTGAACAAGATCCACTACAGGCAACCCGAATTCTGCGTTGAGATGAACCCATCCCTTACTCGGACTGCATTGCCGCGACGCCACGCTTTCTCGCGTTTACCGCCATCTTGTAAGCTTTTTCGTCGCCATATTTCTCTACGGAAAAACGTTTTGTCTTACGAACCCCCTTTGCTGGACTCCACTGGGCAACCCAATACAAATACTTGGGCTTGGACGGCCACCGATGGTCCACCTCTTCTACCAAACGCACGCCGACAACTCCCGAGGTATTGTTGGAACGCATGATTTTTGACAATTCTTTTGGCGTATAGCTAGCCATTTTGCTTTCCAGCTCATCACGAAACGCCTTCGCAGCGGTCAATGATTTTTTTTTGCCACCATTCTCAATGTCCGAGAAAAACTTTGACGTCTTTTTGCCTTTTCGCATCACACGGACCAAGTAGCCACCAGAACTGTCACGATCGATTCGAGTGATATTTCGATTTGCGTTCATTGTTTTCAAGTCAATTTTCGAGGGATGGAACAGTGAAACTATGCTTCTACGCCAATAATTGTAGCGATAGAATCGCAGCATATAGCGGCCAACCGACGATTTTTTCAAAAACAATCCGAAGTCGTAAACGAATGACTGCACCCCGAGCGAATCGCTCGTATGCGGTGGCTATTGACCTGAAGAGCTTTGCGACATAGCGGAACGGATTCCATAAGCCATCAACGTCTGCTGCAGACTTGCCATCGCGGCTGGTTCAAGAGGTGTCATCGGCAACCGAAGTTCACCTGTGTCGCGACCAACACATTGCATTGCAGCTTTGACAGGGATCGGGTTGGTCGATAGCGAGAGCATATTTTGGCAGAGTGAAAAGAGTTGATGATGTATTTTTCTGGCAAGCAGGAAATCGCCTTCTTGCGCCGCTTCGACAAGCCGAATCAGGTCGCTGGGGATCAGGTTTCCAGCTACCGAAACGACGCCTTCGGCTCCCACACTCATCATCGGAAGCGTCAACGAATCGTCGCCGCAAAGGACTGTCAAGTCCGTGCTTCCGACAATCGCCGAGCATTGGTCCAATTTTCCAGTTGCTTCCTTGACCATCGTGATTCCAGGAACTTCCGCTAAGCGTTGGATCGTTTCGACGTCAATCTCTTTGCCGCAGCGTCCAGGGATATTGTAGATACATACCGGGATATCGACTGCTTCCGCGACAGCTTTGAAGTGTTGATAAAAACCTTCTTGCGCGGGCTTGTTGTAGTAGGGAGCGACTTGCAAGGTTGCGTCAGCCCCTTCCGCGGCGGCTCGCTTCGTTAAGCGCAGGGCTTCTGCGGTGCTATTGCTGCCCGTCCCGGCCATCACTTTTGCCCGCCCTGCAACACATTGTATGGTCTCGCTAATGACCTTCTCGTGTTCGTCATGCGATAAGGTGGGCGATTCGCCGGTCGTGCCTGTGGGGACAATACAACGCGTGCCAGCCTCGATTTGAAACTCTAGCTGCTCGCGAAGTCGCACATAGTCCACTTCACCATCGGCGAATGGGGTGATGATCGCGACCGATAATCCGCCAAACGCTGAACCCTTTCGTGGGGACTGCGAATCGCTTTTTGAAGAGTTCGAGGCAAAAGTCATATTGATCGTTACGACGAGAAAGGGGAGCAAAACAGTTGAAAACACGGCATGATCCTAGCTTCTTGATGCCCCAACCGTCAAGCAGTGACCAGACCGGTCAAGTGTTTCCGAACCATGCTGAATCGGCTAATGCCTGGACTCCACGATGCCATCAAGTGCTTTCAATAGCCTCGTTTTCGCCTGATTGTCAAACGCCAAAACATCGGGACGACTACGCAAATACTCGCCGATGGCTGACGCCACATTCGAACGGACGGTATCCACATCGCCAACGCAGTCGATCGTACGCACTTCGTCGCAAACCCCCGACATCATCTGAAACGTTTCGCGGATGCGACTCAATGCGTCCTCTTGTTCAAACTCGTTCGGAATATCGCCACGATGCAGCGAGATTCGTTCGAGCGCTAACGATACCGTCAAATCGAAAAACAAAGTCAAATCCGGAATCCGAAACTCGGCTCTCATCCGATCGAGTAGATCGACCGTATCGATCCCGCGCAAACCTTGGTAGGCGACGGTGGAGTAAAAGTATCGATCGACAATCACGACTTGATTGTTGGCGAGAGCGGGTTGGATCAATGTTTCAAGATGCTCATGTCGATCTGCAAGAAAAGCGTGCAGCTCGTCTTCGAGACTCATGCGACCACTCACGGCACTTTCCCGGATTTTTCGTCCCCAAGGGCCATCGGTCGGTTCAAATGACTGAATTGCCGAAAAGCCGCAATGATTAAACAGCTCGCAAAACCGCTTGGCCTGTGTCGATTTCCCAGCGCCATCAATGCCATCGATGACAATGAACCATCCTGCGGCGGATGGTAATGGTGGTGATGTTGTCATTGTCCGACACTACCAACAGCACTAGCCAACGAAGAGACGGGTTCGCCGCTTTTCCAATTCTTGAAATCATCGGGGTCGCGGTGGACGCGGCGATAGATGGTGTCACGTTCAATTGGCTCGCGGCCAGCCTCACTGATTAACCCCCTTATTTTATCGATCGATAAAAACTCTGGGGTCGTCGCGCCAGCATCGTGATAGATCAATTCGTGACGCACCGTCCCGTCGAGATCGTCCGCACCATAGGCCAGTGCCGTTTGCGCGGTCTCGACCCCTAGCATGATCCAGTAAGCCTTGATGTGCTGGACGTTGTCGAGCATCAAACGACTGATTGCAATGGTCCGCAAATCCATTAAAGCCGATGACTTCTTAATATCGGATAACTTTGTGTTTTCAGGATGGAACGCTAACGGAATGAAAACTTGAAAGCCACCGGTCTCATCTTGCAAGTCTCTTAGCCGGAGTAGATGATCGATGCGATGAAACGCCTTTTCGACATGCCCGTAGAGCATCGTGCAATTGGTTTTCAGTCCGATTTGATGAGCGGTTCGGTGGATGTCTAACCAGGCGTGCGTGTTCGCTTTGTGTTCGCACAATTGATCGCGGACTTCAGGATGAAAGATCTCGGCGCCGCCGCCGGGCATACTGCCAAGACCAACCGACTTCAAGTCCTCTAAAACCCATCGGACTGATTTCTTCGTTTGAAATTCGAACCAATTGATCTCGACAGCGGTCCAGCCTTTCAAATGGATTTTCGGGTATTCGCGATGCAGTATCTCGATCATGTTACGATACCATTCGTACGTTTTTTGATGATGCAAACCACCGACGATGTGCATTTCAGTACACCCGTTTTCGGTCGCTTCTCGTCCGCGAGCCAGGATTTGCTCATCGTTCATCACATAGCCTTTCGGATCGCGCAGGTCGCTTCGGAAGGCGCAAAACCGGCATCGATAGACACAAACGTTCGTCGGGTTCAAGTGCGTGTTGATGTTGTAGTAGCCAACGTTCCCGTTTTTCTGCTCTCGCACCCAATTCGCCAATTCGCCCACCGCTTGAAGAGGCACATTCGGATCGTACAAGAAAATGCCGTCATCGAGCGTCAATCGCTGCTGAGCTTCGACCTTGTTTCGAATTTCGCGAAATCGTGTTTCGTAATCGTGATTCATTCTGTTTCCTAAACCCACAAACAATCGATTGTTCCTGCGACGAGTAGTGTCAAACTTATCGCCGCGTTCGCATTAAAAAAAGCCTGGTTCACTCGGTCCAGGTCATCGGGACGGACCAGCGAGTGCTGCCAAAATACCATGGCTGCGATTACCAACCATACCGCTGCAAAGAGCGGCCCAAGTCCAGCCGATCGGCCAACGATTAGTAAAATACCTAGCAGACCAAGCATCGCTAGATGAAAAACCGCAGCGAATCGTAGTGCACCGCCGATTCCATAGCGAGAGGGAATACTATGCAATCCCTTTCCCGCATCGAACGGGGCATCTTGGCAAGCGTAGATGATGTCGAACCCAGCCACCCAGGCGGCAACGGCCGCAGCAAGCACGGCAGGGATCAGAATATCGTTTGGAAATGCGATCACCTCGCTACCGCGAATCGCCACCCACGCACAAATCGGCGACAGGCTCAGAGCCACACCCAACCACAAGTGCGATGCAGACGTGAACCGTTTTGCTAAGCTATAGCCGCACAAAAAAGCCAAAATGGGTATCGACCCGGCCAAGGGCAAACGATTCGGCAGAAAGAGAGTCGTCGATGCGACAAAGCCGATCGAACAGAGCACCACAAACGCCAGCACACTCCGTCGTGACAACACGCCAGCGGGTAAATGTCGATTGGCCGTTCGCGGATTCTCGGCGTCGATGTGGTGATCGACCAGACGGTTAAATGCCATCGCCGCACTGCGGGCGAAGACCATGCACAGCAGTATCCCCAAAATGTCTCGGATGCGAAACGATGGATACTGGCCACTCGAAAGTGGCGTAGCAAATGCCATCACGGTTGCCAAGGCGGCAAACGGCAATGCGAATACGGTATGGCTAAAGCGAATCAACTCCAACCAGTCACTGATTTTCACGCTCGATCGACGAGTCGAGGCAAGCGGTTCACTCATCGAATTCACCTGCCCTCCGTCCAACGTTGAATCAACGAATGGTCGACATCGATTTGATCCAAGATTCTAGCGACCACGAAATCGACCAACGAGTCGATCGAATCGACCCCGTGATACCAACCCGGCATCGCCGGTAACATCACCGCTCCGGCCGTCGCCACGCGGAGCATGTTTTCGAGTTGCAACGTGCTCAGTGGCGTTTCGCGGGGAACCAAAACGAGACGCCGACGCTCTTTTAAATGCACTTCCGCAGCACGCTGGATTAAGTTGGATGCCGAGGCGTGAGCGATTCCGCTTAGCGTCGTTCCGCTACACGGACAGACGACCATGCCTTGAGTCCGAAACGATCCGCTAGCGATTGGGGTAAAGTAATCGTCGTAGCGGTGATAGTGAATTCGCGAGAGAGATTGGTCTATCATCGCAGCAGAGCTAGCAGCCGGATTCGCAACCGAGTGAGGCGAGTTCGAGTTTGCCGGACTCTTTGCCGGACTCCAGGCGGGCTGGAAACGAAGAAGCGATCCCAAATCGGGTGAGCGTAAGTCGAGGTTCAAGTCCAATTCTTGGCGGATAACCGCCGCCCCGCTGGGGCTGATGGTCAGGTGAACGTCGTTGCCGCTCGAACTCAGACTTTGCAAGAGTCGCACGCCAAAGATAGCACCGCTTGCTCCAGTCATCGCCAACACGATCGGCAATTTTGCTTTCGTTTCCGTCGTCATCATGCTTCTTTCGGTTTCGTTCCACGATAAATCGTAGCCACACCAAATGTCAACGGAGTGAACCGGACATCGGTTAGTCCTGCGGCCGTCATCCGATCGGCCAACGCTTGGCCATCTGGAAACTGACCAACCGATTCGGGCAAATACTTGTAGGCCGACTTGTCATTGCGAGCGAACCATTGTCCGATGCGAGGCAACACGTGACTAAAATAGAATCCGTAAGCTTGCCGAAGTCCAATCAATCGTGGCCGTGAAAACTCCAGTACCACGACTTGTCCGCCCGGCGTGCAAACTCGCCTCATCTCGCCTAGTCCCCGATCGGTATCGGTCACATTGCGTAGTCCGAAAGCGACCGTCACGCACTGGAATGAGTCATCGGCAAATGGCAACGCTTGGGAATCCGCTTCAATGAACTCAATCGATTCGCTGGCCGTTTGCAGACGCCGTTTGCGGCAGGCGATCTCCAACATCGCATAGCAGAAATCGCTGCCGATGATCTTCAGTGAAGGTGCTTTCTTGGCAATCGCGATCGCCAAATCGCCAGTCCCGGTACAGGTATCGAGGACGGGTTCGTCCGAATCCAGACGCAGCATCCGAACGGTTCGCCAACGCCAATAGCGGTCAACGCTGAGCGACAGCAAATGGTTCATTGCATCGTAGCGAGGTGCGATTTGACGGAACATTTCGCGGACCCGCGTTCCGCTCTTATCAACTGTCCCCGAATCAACTGCGCCCGAATCGAGGGCCCCAGGGTCGAGTTTTGGATGCTGGTTTTGTGTTTCGGTTGCCGAAGAGACCATAAAAAGCCCGTAAGTAAAAAAATAGATCCCCCCGCCAAAAATGTCGCTGGATTCGGGCGAAGGACTGCGTCAGATTACTCGAATAACCGAAAAAATGTTACTCCCCGCAACAAAGCAGGAAGCGTTTTGGAAGGAAAATCATCCTGTTGGGGGTCAGCGTACACGGGAGTCGAGCTTGATTCTCATTTTTCGATTGGGTGAAGAAGGGTGTGACCGTTTTGCAGCTCTTGCATATCCTACCCGTAAGCCTCGGGGGGGGCGAATTTCTTTCGGGCGTGCGGTTTGTAGCCGCCACTTGTTTGCTCCGCCGAGTCAAGCTCGACGGAAGGATGTTCCACGTTTCAGAATTCCTTCCGTCCACGCCATTCGGACTTGCATCCGCGGCAAAAAACTCGGCTACGACCCGAAGCAAAAGCCATTTATTCAAAAATCGATGTTGCGGGCGGTTGCTTCCAGTTGTTAACAGAGAAGCCGGAACGTGATGTCCATTCGAATCTTTTACTGTGTGCCCAATGAAATCTGCTGCCGAGCCAGCTTGCCGATCTCGTGAAACCCGAATGCCTCTTTGGCTGCGTCGCCCGGTTTCGCAATTGGCTGCATCCGCCATTCTGGTCACCATGGTGACCTCGTCTGGCTGCGTTCGAAGGCGGATGACCGTGCGGACGAGTCCTTCAGGGGCGACGATTTCGGTCGACAACCAAGTCATCGGCACAAGCCCTGCCGCGACAAGCTTTGTCTATTATGGAACACGTGAGATTCGAGTCGAGAAAGATGGCTACCGTACCGAGACGATCCGCCGTCGGCTCAATCCACCTTGGTACGAGTATCCGGGACTCGATTTTATTTCCGAAACCCTGTGGCCTGGTGAACTGCGAGACGAGCGAATCATTGACATCCAATTGATCCCCAAAACGCTGACTCCGACGCCCGAAGTACTCGACCGCGCGGATGCTCTGCGAACCCAGTCGCAAGCGGGGATCGTGACAGGATCTCGTTAACAAGTAGGATAGGCGGTTCCCCTATCACTGCTTTCTGGACAGGCTAGATGCCTATCCAACGAAGAGATACCCTAACGATGTCGAATCTTCCCCGTGTTGCAATTTTGCTGCTATTCATGACCGCCTTGATCGGCCTTGATCGGTTGGCGTTTCGCGATATCGGCTATTTTTACACACCGCTGTACGATTACGTCGCGGCTCGGATGCATGCCGATTGGTTGCCTCTTTGGAACCCACTCGATCAAACGGGTGTGCCTTTGATCGGCGAAACGACGACTGCGGTTTTCTATCCACTGCGTTGGCTTTTGTTCGCGCTGCCGCTCTCCTCGGATGTTTGCCTTAGCCTCTACGTCGTCGTCCATTTGCTGATCGCCTCGGCAACCGCCCGCTATGCCGCTCGGCAAGCGGGAGTTTCAAAAGGTGCGGCGACGATCGCAGCGGTGGTCTATCCAATGTCGGGCAGCGTGCTGTTTCTTTACACGAATCCACCCTTTCTGGTTGGCGCCGCATGGTTGCCGCTATTGCTTTCCAACTTGCTTTCCCGTTCAGAGGCAAACGACAAAAAATTTGCGAGTCGACGAATTCGAATTGCAGCGATCGCCTCGGCAATGATGATTCTCGGTGGTGATCCGCAAACGCTGCTGAATGGTTTCATCGTGGTGATCGCTGCCCTTGTTGTGCGGCAAATTCGAGATTTTCAGCGCCGATCGTTTGGCGAATTTCAAACGGTTTTGATACGAATCGGGTTTTGTGCATTGATTGCCGTCGGTTTGTCGCTTCCTCAAATCGCGGGCTCGTTATCGTGGAGCCAACAAAGTGATCGTGTCCGAGAGGTTGAGTCCGGAAACTGGCTCGATCCGCCTTCCTCCGGTTCTCGTCGACAGGAAGTCTTCGCATTCTCTGTTGCTCCATGGCATGCGGTTGACTTTCTGACCGCTAACGCGTCGGGATCGCTAATTCCAAGGAACCATCGGCTTGGTTTGATGATGCCCGGCGAAGGCAAGATGTGGACGCCATCGCTCTACATGGGACTGCTGGTTGCATTGGCCTTTCTAACTCCATTGGCACGACTTAGGGAAGAAAAACTTGATGTCTGGTTCGGGATCGCGATCGCGACTTGGTTCGCTGCGATGGGGCATTTCGGTCTCGTTTGGTACATGCAAAATCTGTTCGGCGCGATGCTGGATACTGACAGTGCCGCGGGCGGATTGTATTGGTGGTTGTATTCATTCTTCCCCGGTTATGACTCGTTGAGATATCCAGCGAAATGGCTTCCCTTGACTGCAATTTCGCTATCAATCGTTACCGCTCGATTCGTCGACCGATGTTTCAATCTTGGTGAAGAACGGCTTCACAGGGCAACGAGGCGAATGATCGTTGGCTTGGCCGCTGTACTGGTCGCGGCATGGGTCTCGACCGTCATCGTTCGCTTGACGCCCGGTGTTTGGAGTGCGGTTCTTGATCGTGCAACAAAAATATCGGACCCGTTTTGGGGGCCGCTCAACGCCGATGCGGGGCTGCGAGAAATCCAACATTCGCTCGCCCATTCGTTGCTCGTTCTATTCGCCTTGGGGGCGATTTTCCAAGCTTGGACGAAATCCAAATTGACAACCACCGCTGCTGTTCGATTCCTGATCGTCGTGGTTACGGTTGATTTGTTCGTGTTTGGTTCAGGAATTGTCTATAAGGTGAATCGCAAGCAGGAGCAACAACTCTTGGCTGATACCAACGAGAGGGTATCGGGACTCACCCTTCGTACGAAGTCGAAGTCGCAATTTCCGGCTTCTTGGCGACTGGGACCAAGTGAACAACGCTTATTGGAAGTGGAATCGACCCTGCGAACGTCGTCGTTCGGTCGCTGGCACCTCGCCGAACGGCAAGCGGTTTTTAATTCGATGGTGTCGATCCAAAGCGACTCAGTCGCAATGTTCTGGGAGGCAGTCGCCAGCGAGCTTCGAGGAAAAACACCTCAGCAGCGTGATCAGTTTTGGCAAGCGATCCGAAAGTGGTTGGCGATCAACCGATTGGTTCATGCCGATGATATTGGCAATATTCAAATCACGTCAGTTCCACAAAGTCTCGAAGCGTCTTACCAATTGACCAGCTACGAGGCCAACGAGACCAGCGTGGTGACACTTGATGATTTCCGGAAACGATTGGCGGCGCTACCAGAGGGGCCTGATTCGCTCGACAAGCGAGGCACGGTTGAGGTTCTCGAATCCAAAGCGGACTCCGCCATCGTGTTCGTTGAATGTGAAGAATATTCGTCGCTACAGAGAAACGTGATTCAAGATGGCCATTGGCGCGCTCGGCTGATCTCATTGATCGATGGGCGGGTCGTAAACGTAGCGGTTGAACGAAGTGATTTTTTGAAGCAGCGTATCGCTGTGCCTGCTGGGCATTGGCAGGTTACATTTTGGTACGCCCCTTGGTGGCTACTTCCGTCGATTGCCGTTTGCATGGTTGGATGGGCAGCTTGTTTGGCGCCCTTGGTAAAAGTTCTCGCTGTGAAATGGCATGGCGACTTGGTTGAAGGGCACGTCGATCGTTTCGTCTCTCAATGATTTCATAAACGTATCGCCTGCTAAGTGGCGGTCGTAGTGCTCGGCCACGTTGTTGGAGAGGCAAGTGATTTCAGATTTTGTCATGCTTCCAATCCGACGAATTGCTTGACGCAATCCGCTTTCGCCTTGAAAACAAATCGCGTTGACTCCATCTTCGAGCTTCGGTCGCAAGCGATCACCATATTCGATGAGCGGAATCGTTCCGACACTCATCGATTCAATCAGATTGTGGCACAAAGGTTGGTCGACCCCAGGGCAACAAACAAAGAATTGATACTGTGCCAAAAAAGACAGCCAGTCGGCTGCAGCGACCGGCTCGATGGCGCTGTTCCTCAAAAACACCGGAACGTCACCGTTGAGACCATTGTCACAGCAATCTCGGATGATGTCTAAGATATGCAGTCGACTGAGGACACCGAATCGGTTCTGCATTTTGTCGCGTCCGTATTTTGTTTTCTGACTTCCCGCGAATAGGATGCCGCTCCGCTGCTTCGTCTTGCGATGACTGCCGAGCGAATGGCTATCTAAAAAGGAAAGTGTATCCGGATGCATCGGATAGGGCATCACTGGTAGTCCGTCGGGGATGTCGCATCCGACAAGCATTTCAATCAAACGCCGACCATTGTTGCCTGGTGACCTGTGCTGCGAAACGTCAGAATCCGATAATACCAATGCATCGTTTGGAAGTGGTTCTTTGTTGGAAAGCCAGGTTACATGCGGATACGATAACATCCTCGCACCGTATGGCTTGTGGCTAATACTCGCCAACACCAATCGGCTCGAGCGAACATAAAATCGCGAGCCGATCTCGCCGCTATAGTGAGCCAGGGAAGCGAGATGACGTCCACAATCGAATAGCATGTCAAAACCGTGCAGATCGAGAGCGATGGGACGCTGGTTGAGAGAGATCTCATCGAATGCATGATCGGACGAACGATTTGCTAACAGACGTCTAGCACGACGGATATCAGCCGGGAATCGCAAGACGTTTTTGAGCCCCATCATGCCACTCCACTACGATATGATTCGAGAAAGAAAGATACTTTGCGAGGGCTCAGCGAGCGAAGGGAGCCCTCTTTGCAAAAGTGTGTTGGAGAGATGATGACGTCGGCCGATCACTTTGGCGTGTTGAAGCGAGTGAATGGGATTTGTGTCATCGTGCTGTACGAGTCGCTCCAAAATCGCTGGGATACTATCGAACGTTTGGTAGATGCATCCCACCACACCACGACGATTTGCTTGACGCACCTGCTCGGCCAACCAGCAGTGACCGGGAACGATCACCGGGGCGCCGCAAATGAACATTTTCAACAATGCGCCGCTGCAACACGCCACACAGCGATGCAGTGCATCGAGGAGCAAGCGAGGAGGTGGGTCGTCCATAAACGCGCTAAAAGCAATAGGATCCGTAAGGGTAAACGGACTGCATTGTCGCAAGTCCATGTTTTGTGGCACTCACCTTTATCAGAATCACGCGGTCAATGTCCAGGCCTTTATGATCGACAAAAGCTCACCGCTCACCCTTCTTTTTGTTGGGTAACCGCTTACCCAGCGGGCCGCATGCCGCAATACGATTGGGGCGTTGGCCTTGCGACTCAGCGAGAGTCTCTCGCATTTTTCAGTGAAAAATGGTCCGTCGCTGTACTTAAAAAGAACGGCATGAAACCGAGCGTCGAGCCTTCGATCCCGTCGCGGCTACCAAAAATCGCGTTAAAAGCGGCGATCGACTGCAAAATTCGCGATGGCAATCAATGCCTGTTTCGCTTCCGAATCGGCCAAATGACTGATCGACTCAATCGCCTTTGTTCGATACTCTTCAGCAATACGCCGCGTGTAAGCCTTGGCATCGCTCTGTTCCAGGAAGGGCATGATTGCTTTGAGGCGTTGCTCACTAGGACCGAGCAACAGCGACGCGATTCGCTCGCGTTCAGATTCCTGAACGCTACAAAGCATGCGAATGATTGGAAGCGTCGTTTTGCCTTGTTCGATATCCGTGCCGAGCGTCTTTCCTACTCGCTCATCGCTTCCCCAAAGATCGAGATAATCATCGGCGATTTGAAACGCGACTCCAAGCGAATCGCCGTAATCGGCCAAAGCATCGATATCAAAATCAGAACCGCCCGAAAACTTTGCACCGAGTCGGCAAGCAACACGGCACAACTCAGCTGTCTTGCCTTGAATCATTTCTAGATAGGTAGACTCATCCAAATCCAAAACGTCCCGTGTCAAGATTTGTCGCATTTCTCCTTCGCAGATCAATCGAGCTGATTCCCCGAGCCATTGACAGGCTTCAATCGAACCGATCGTCGCTACCAACCGAAAGCTTTGTGCGAACAAATAATCACCGAGCAGGATACTGGTGTGATTATTCCATTTCGCATTGACGGTCGCCGAATGACGTCGCATCACCGCTTCGTCGAGCACGTCATCATGGATCAACGTGGCAGTGTGTACCATTTCGACCACGGTCCCGAGAACAATGTGATCAGAGGTCAATTTCCCCAATGCAGCACCCGACAAAAGTAACATTGCGGGGCGCAGTCGTTTACCACCTAATTGGGTCCCATGACGAAGCACGGGAACCAGCGATTCATAGGGGCTTTGAAGCTCCGCGTGAAAACGCTGCTCGATTTGCCGCATTTCTTCCGAAATGATGCCGTACATCCCCAAAATCTGCTGTTTGGATTGGTCATCAAGGTCCTCTGGCGTCGCCGCGACGCGAGTGCCAATTCCGGTGTTCGCGTGCGGTCTACCGTTTTCAACGGCTTCGGTGTTAGACCGGGTTTCAGCGTCAGGACGGGGAATCGATGAATGCAAAGGGACGCTGCTGAGAGTGGAGGTCGAGTTCATGTTGGCGGAGCCGTTTGACGGGAAGGCAATGTTTTAATGTAGAACCGCCAAAGAGGGAAGCAATTAACCGCCAATCAAAGCTAACTATTTCGTGGTTTTTCGTAATCCGCGAGCCGACGGAGGGTTCAAACAGCCGTTTAGGCGACAACCCGCCAGGGGGAATGACGAATCAATCGATCGCAGACGCCTTTTTGCCGTTAAAGCAACCCTTATTCGCTTGCAATGGCGTCGAGTGCTTTGCCGCAGCTTGGTTTTCGGCTTGGCAAAAGAGTCGTTGGAGGCCTCTTGCCTCGGTCCACTGCGGCTGGAAGCCACAGCCACGAAAGATTCTTGCCCTCATTCATTGGCCCGATAAAACATTGGGTTGAGACCAGACGGCTTGCGGGCAGTCGATTCAATCGTTTAACGCTTAGCCGAAGGCGTCAGCTTTTCCATGAGCGGTCGCCTATGGCTTGGCGTTAAACAAAAATTAGCCGAAGGCGTCAGCTATTCCATGAGCGGTCGCCTAAGCGTGGGTCGGCAATAAAGAGCCATCGAACGCCTCGGGCAACAACTGTTTCAGAGATCGAATTTTGTAGGAACCATCGATGACGTCAGTGATCACGACGGGCAATTCAAGGCCAAATTCCGAAAGGAATTGTCGGCATGCGCCACAGGGCGAAACGCCCCCGACACTCGCAACGGCGATCCCTTTCCAAAGCCGATAACCTTTCGAGATCGCGGCGGCGGCGGCGACGCGTTCGGCACACAAGCACATGGAATAACTAGCGTTTTCCACATTGCATCCCACGACGATTTCGCCATCCTCCATAAGCAGAGCGGCGCCAACGTAAAAATGGCTGTGCGGAGCATAGGCTTGATCGCGAACCAACGTAGCTGCCTGAATCAATCGATCAATCTGTCTCGGTTCGAGTGCCCTATTCATACATTTCACTGCTTTCGTTCGATGAAGACTCAAGTCAACCAGGTCCGTTTTATGTTAGTCTTTTGTGTTGTGCATGGCAACTAACGGTCGAGATGGAAGTGGTTCGTCAGCAACGATGCCCCTGTACTCAGGTTCCCGCCAGGGAACCAGCGGTTCTTTCTTACTTCCAGAGGGGGGGACTGATTATTGTTGCTCGAAATGCTATCCTGTTCCCCATCGCCCATTCGCATTGGTTTCGTTCCCAAAGCGAGAAATTCCAGTTGTCTGTTGTCGGAAATGAATCGTGAACTCTACTGAATCTGATCGCCGCGTTGAAAAACGATCCCCAAACGATCTCGAAGTCAAAGATGCGCAGCTCATCTTCAACTCCGTTATGAAACAACTGGAATCGGAATTGGGCCGCGAAAATCTCTGTTTCCCACGCGAGTTGATTTTGCTCGGCGGTGCGCCGGGTGCCGGAAAAGGGACCAACACGAACTACATCCGCAAAGTGCGTGACATCCCGGCACAGCCCATTGTGGTCAGTGAATTGCTCGATAGTCCTGAAGCAAAAGCGATCAAAGCTCGTGGTGGGATGGTAGGCGACCGCGAGGTGATTAGTATTTTGCTTCGCGAATTGCTGAAACCCGTCCATCAATCGGGAGCCATCCTCGATGGCTTTCCGCGAACGAAGGTCCAAGTGGAATGTCTGAAGATGCTTCACAGCGAGATGCTGACCCTGAGGCGATATTTCCTGGGAACGGAACATGAGAGCAAGTTTAAGAATCCTTGCTTTCACATCATGGTTCTGTTTGTTGAAGAACATGAGAGCATCGAACGGCAACTTAAACGCGGGCGTGAAGTGATCGCCCACAACAGCGAGGTCAAACGTACGGGATCCGGAACATTACTGGAAGAACGCCCGACCGACTTTGATCGCGAATTGGCACGCAACCGTTATCGGGTCTTCAAAGAAAAGACCTACGATGCCTTGGTATCGCTCAAACAGATTTTCCACTACCACTTTATCAACGCCCAGGCGTCGATTGAGGTCGTCAAGGCCAACATCCTAAAGGAATTGGAATACCAAAGCTCGCTCGAACTCGATCCGCAGACCTATCACAGCGTGTCTCGCTTGCCGGTCGCCAGTGACATTCTTGCTCATGCTCGAAGGGACTTGGTCAGCCGGTTGGACGAATACGAAATGAAGCACGCCCAAGCATTCCACGATGTGATTCATTTGATTCAAGACAAGATGATGCCGATTATCGTACGCCACGCGATCCCAGGATATTGCAGCATCAACAGCGAAGACCCTTTACTCGACGAGCCCTTGAATCTAAAGATTTTGATCGATGTCTTTTCCGAACGGGGGTTTAACGCCAGCATCGACTTGCAGCGATACGAAGTGCCGGTGAACTTTGATCTGCAAACGGGCGAAGTGCATTGCCGAGAAAAGAAAGTCTATCGTATTGCCATCCGTTTCAAAGGCTCTGAAATCCGCCGAGGCTAAACCCTATGAACCAAGCTGTTGTCGATCCCGACCAACTCCGTCAATTCGCAGCCCAATTACACCGATTCTCGGAAGAGATGAAGCAGAGCACGACCGCGTTAGCGTCTCAGATGAATCAATTGGAACAAACGTGGCGTGATGAGCAACAACGAAAATTCACAGAGGAATTTACTCAGCAAATGCGACAGTTATCACGTCTGATTCAAACGACCGAACAACACGTTCCCTACCTGATGCGCAAGGCGGAGCAGATCGATGCGTATCTGGGACGCTAAACTCAGGCTGAATGCGTAGCGGAAGTCATCGTGATTTGCGTCCTCGCTGAAAAACAAAAGTCTTGTCCGGCTTTCGCGACACCGGTCTCTTTCGCGGCACCGCTCTACCGAAGCCGTACCAACAACAACCATGCAGCAATCCATGTCGCCCCGCCGATCGGTGTGATCGCGCCAAATTTGGGCTGGTTTGTCAAGACTAGCAAGTAGAGGCTGCCGCTAAAAAAGAGGATGCCGGCGACAAACATCCAAGCAATCCGGGTGCGGAGCACGTGACTGCCAATCGGTAATGCAGCGAGTGCGAGAAGGACGACCGCATGAATCAAGTGGTAGCGTGCGCCGACGTCAAATTGATCCAATCGTTTGAGAACCGTCGCTTCGGGCAATCCCCGATCAGCCAACAGGTTTGGCAGGCCGTGAGCCCCGAACGCTCCGATCAGAACCCCCAGGGCTCCGCAGACGGCTGCAAGAACGAGAATTTTTCGTTGGCTTGCATCGGTCGCTTTCATGAGGGCACCTTCATGAGGGATCGATCAACTTTTTGACCGCTTCAATCAATCGGTCCATTGGAAACGGTTTGCGAATGTAATCGCTCACGCCCAACAACTCGGCGTAAGCCTTGTGTCGGCTCCCTTCATTTCCAGTAATCATGATGACGGGCAGAGGTTCGTCACGAACTCGCCGCAGTTTTTCGAGCACCAAAAAACCACTGCGTTTTGGCATCATCATGTCGAGAATCATTAAATCGGGATTCTCACGTTCGGCCAATGCCAGACCCTGGTTGCCGTCCCGGGCCACAACCACATGGTAGTTTTCTCCTTCCAGAGCGTATCGCACCGATTCGATGATCTCGATGTCGTCATCGACGATCAAAATTTTCTTGCCGATGGGATCGTCACCCATCGGCGAATCCGTATCTGGAAAGCTAGCGTCGCTCGTCATGATTAATTATGCGAAAATTGGGTCGGTGTTGTACGGTATGCCCCGTTCGTTTGGTTCTGCTGGCCAGGAATCACCTTGGCCATGATCCATTCGTTGATATCTGAGAGCGTGGTGGTGTTCATTTCGTCGTCGGAGACGTATTGGCGAATTTCCAATTGCGCTTTGATCATCATTGCCGTCCGCATGTCTCGCTCGACTTGTTCGCGGAAATACGACTCGCTCTCGACCGCCCATTGCCAAAGCATTGGCAACCGCCGGTTTCGAAGTTCATCAAGTTTTGAAAGTGATCGGCAACCTTTGGGAACGCCTCCCCCGAGTGAAACCACGCCGGCGAAGCGGTTGGGGGCCTCGAAGGCGATTCGCATCGCCATGGTCCCGCCACCTTGATAGCCTGCCAAGATCACTCGCGTCGCGTCGATCGAAAATTGTTCGCAATGATGATCGATGGCATCAAGAACGTTCTCGTATGCTAGCTGAATGGCTGCAGGGCTCTTGCGCCATTCGTAGCAGTGGCCACAGGAATCGATCGAGCGCGTGCCACGAATGCCAACTGCGACAAAATTGCGCACACTGATATGAGGTAGGATCTGTTTGATTTGGTTTTCGTTATTGCCGTCGCTATGGAGCCAAACGATTAGCGGATAACGATAGTTTGGCTCGTAGTGCAAGGGCAAGATAGAGACGGTTTGCGAAGCAAAATCGGGGCCAAATGATAAGGATTCGCCCGGCAATTCCCCTCCGGTTGGCGTCCGCGAATCGTTCTCGTGCGAACAGAGATAAGAAGGTGGTGATTCTTTGAATTGGGCGTTGGTCCAATGATCTGATTTGTCCCAGTGATCATTTGCATCGAATCGATTCATTATTTGCCGCGTCGTTGAAAAGAAGGGCTGCGCAGGCTTCGCCGCCAACGAGTCATAACCCTCGTTGGCATCTTAAAAACGAATACGCAAAGCGTGCTTGAGATGAATGACATAACCCTACGGGCAAGTGCCAGTAGGTGTCAACGTGAATGCAAGTCTTAATTTTTCGAAACCATTCGAAAACGAAAAAATTGACTTAAGAAGCAAGCAATTGATCCATGACTGCAACCAAGTCTTTGACCGCTTTGACGCTATGCTCAAACGCCGCTTTTTCTTTGTCGGTGAGGCTTAGCTCGATGATCTTTTCGACTCCACCGCTGCCCATGACGACTGGGACGCCAACGTAATAGCCACCGACATCGTATTGGCTGTCGCAAAGAGCGGCAACCGGAATCACTCGTTTCTTATCTCGAACGACTGCCTCGGCCATTTGGGCACATGCCGCAGCCGGTGCGTAATAGGCGCTGCCGGTTTTCAGCAGCGAAACGATTTCTGCACCACCCTTGCGAGTGCGATCGACGATTTCTTCCAACCGTTCTTCGCTCACCAATTGAGTGATAGGGATACCGCCAACGCTCGTACAACTTGGCATTGGGACCATTGTATCACCGTGACCACCCATCAAAAGAGCACTGATGTCCTCGACACTCACACCCAGTTCCATTGCCAAAAAGGCGCGATAACGAGC
The DNA here is from genome assembly GCF_007860185.1 of Novipirellula aureliae. NCBI lineage: Bacteria > Pseudomonadati > Planctomycetota > Planctomycetia > Pirellulales > Pirellulaceae > Novipirellula > Novipirellula aureliae. The sequence goes on along the minus strand of NZ_SJPY01000006.1, from coordinate 94,398 downwards.
GGTGTCGAGCACGCCTGCTTGTCCGCAGACGCGAGCAGAGTCGAAACCGGTTACCTTCCACATCTGTTGGACCATGGCATCGAGCGGATTGCTGACGACGATGACCACCGCATTGGGGCTGCTCGCTTTAATCTGCTCGGCAACGCTGGTAATGATCTTTGCATTCGTTCCAAGCAAATCATCGCGGCTCATGCCAGGTTTTCGGGGAATCCCCGCAGTGACGACAACCACATCACTGTCCGCTGTATCCGCGTAGCTAGTCGTCCCGACAATATTCGAGTCGAAGCCCATGATGGGTGATGCTTGCATTAAGTCAAGCGCTTTACCCGCTGGCATATCTTCGGTCTGCGGGATATCGAGTAAGACGATATCGCCCAATTCCGCAGCGGCACACCAATGAGCACACGTCGCTCCAACATTTCCAGCTCCAACAATCGATATTTTGGCTCGGCGCATTTTCTTCATTCACTCTGTTTGAAAGGTTTTTCATATAAGGATTGAAACGTGAGCCTCTATCGTCTCGGAACGACGCCTGCGGTCAAGTAGACATGGGGAAAAAATACCTGTCGTGACGGTGCTTCGAACGATCAATTGACGGGGACGTGGATCGCACCGTACGACGATTTCCGCTGTGCAATACCAATCAATCACCCCCAAAATCAAAGCGACTCGTCGGGAAATTCCAGTTGCTCTGCTTCCCGTTGATGCCGACGTTGGGCCACGGCACGGTCTCGACGTGCGACAATAAAGCTCCATAACAATAAAGCGAAAATGCCCAATCCCATCGCGAACGCTGCAATCCAACCGATGCGGCGAACCCCAACAATGTCGGCATCGGAAGGTTCGCGGTTGGTCACGTTCGCGACAATCACCAAAGGCCCGAATTGATCCCCACCGCCGAATTGGCGCATGTACTCACTGCTGTAACTCCAAAGCCGATAAAAGAAACCGTCAATCGTGACAGGGACCGTCAATGGCGTGACGATCGAATCGGTCCCCGCCTGCTGCTCGATCCGCTCTTCGAGCCATGCCGGAAGGGTTTTGCAAACCAGTGATACGGGGTAACGGTTTTCGAACGTTGCCGGTTTTCCACCCGAGTCTTTTGTGGGGGCAATTTCGACGACGATGTTTCCCAGATCTCCGATGGCGTCGATTTGATAGTAGTGATCGCTGCCAAGTTGTTGTTGCCGAGTCGGTTCGACAACCGCGATCCGAGTGATTTGAATCGTCTCCACTTCCAGACTTATCCATTCTCCGGTGTAAGCGATTGGATCTCTCAGTAGATCGACCGCATGGATTGGTTTTGGAGCTTCGCGATGATCCTTCATGTCGGCCGCCGCAGCCAACATGTGATAGAAGATTTCGGTGTCTTCACCCGTTAGCGGTTTGCGGTTACGAGCTGCCACCGAACTCAGGCTACCGACGTCGACACCGGCTTCTGATAGTAACTTCCAGCCGACGTTTTTCGGTGATGCCGGGAACCACTGCAACGGAGCGGTCGCCACAGCGCCACCCGATTTGTTTAGGCAAATGCCAACACCTCGTACGCGGTCACCCACGACGGCATCGCTTGGTAGTCTGCTTGTAAAGACCTCGACCGCTGACCGATCGTCGCTGTCTTCCGATGCGATCTGCAGCCGAACAAAACGTTCCATCTCTAAGAACTCAACTAATTTCTCAGGGACGGTGATTAGACTAATCTCTTCAATTTTTCCTTTGATGCGCAGCGCATCGCTGACCGAGATCGTCATTTGACCTTGGTCCAAATCGGCGATCTGCTCGATTTTCTCGATCGGCAACCGATCAAGCCGATACAGCAGCTTTGCCATTTCGCCTGCCGATGCGACGTCTTTGACAGGATATGTCTTGGCAATACGCTCAGAGTCAAAGCCAAGCAGCATCCCAAGTTCGCTATCCGCATTCAATCTCGATGGCCAAATCGAAGCGACGGTAACAAGCCCAATGGTGAACATGGCAAATCGCAAACAATAAAAGGCGGGACAGTTCATGCTTGTGTGGTTTCGATAATGGAAGGGGTGCGTCAAAATCGGAGTTACACGGCCTGTCGATTTAATCGTTTAACGCTTAGCCGAAGGCGTCAGCTTTACACGGCCTGTCGATTTAATCGTTTAACGCTTAGCCGAAGGCGTCAGCTTTTCCATCATCGGTCGCCTATGGCTTGGCGTGAAACAATCAGTCGAGTCAAACCGATTAAATCGACAGCCCGTACAGTTGCCGGCAGAAGAGCTTGTTTTAACCTTGGTTCTGATTTCAAATGGAGTATCGCATGTTTTGAACGTGCTTGACAATGTTAGGATAACCACAATGGTGGTCTAATAGAACAACTCGCCTACAATCGATGCACCTATCAAGACCAGCGATTGGTCGGTTTAAATTCGACCCCAATAGCATGAAGAAGAGTTTCCATTGAACTTCTGGTTCCCACTCTTGTCGACTCTCCAGCTCATTGCGGTGGTGACAACGGTGTCGTTATTGATTGGCATCCCTTCCGCTTGGGCTGCTGAAACGATGGCTTGTGGCCGAATGGTTGCCAAGTACGCATCGCGACTATTCATTTTGGCCATGACCGTTGCCCTTGCAATCCCGCTGATCTTGCACGCCGCTATCTGGGAATCGACCGCTGGCAAATTTGGATGGCTGTCCCTAACCGGTTCAGGTGCTAGATCCTTCGAAGCGTTTCACGGTTTAGTCGCTTCGGGCTGGATCCATGCGATGGTTGGTTCGGCAATTGTCACTCTGGCCACATGGTGCGGCACACAGAGCCAATCACGAGCGGTTATCGAAAACTCGCTCCTTGACGCCAGCCCGCTGCGTGCTTGGTGGACGATTCGCTTGCCGCTCGCTTGGCCTTGGGTTCTGGCAGCGACCCTCATCAACGCAGGCATCGCAGGAACCGAAATGACGGTCGTCGATTTGTACGGTTACCGAACGTTAGCCGATGAGTTTTATCTGTTTTATGCTGCCAACCCCAATGGACTTTCGATCGCGATCGTTTGTGCTTTACCGCTTTGTTTGGCACTCGGGCTAGGCACACTTCTTTTGGTATTGCACCAACCATCCGGTGCCTCCCTGTCAGCACAAGAACCGATTCGCGTCTGCGAGGAACAACCAAGCAACTGGTCAATCGGTATTTCTTCGTTCATCCTGTTGGTAAGTGCATCCTTGATCGTCCTTGTTCCGATTGTCGGGTTGTTTGTTAAGATCGGTCACGATGTTGCCATCGTCGAGGGCCAGATCGTGAGTGTATGGTCGATTCATCGAGGTGTGAAAGAATGGCTGTTGGCACCGAGAACGTTTGCGAGTGAATATCAATGGACAATTGTTCTCGGTTTAGCCACCGGTTTGTTATCCTCTCTGATCGCCTGGCCCATGGCTGCACTCGGGCGACGACGCGCCGGGATTGAGAAAATATTCGACGTGTTAAGCATTTGTCTTTTCTGTATTCCTGGTCCCGTTGTCGCGATCGCCGTCGTCAACTTCTTTCAATTCGACGTACCGATTTTTCGGTTTTTGTACGAGATGACGATTGTGCCAACCGTGATCGCATTGTCCTTTCGGGCAACCTCAATCGCCTACTGGGTTTTACGAAGTGGTTATCGAGGGATCTCGGATCGCGTTTTTGAAGCTTCGGCACTGGAGATGAGTTCGACAAAGCGATTTTGGCGGATCGATCGACCGCTAATCCAAGGTAGTCTGGTAACTGCGATTTTCGTTTCCGCCGTATTCGCGAGCGGCGATGTACCTGTCACGCTGCCGGTGGTGCCGCCTGGCATTTCGACGGTCGGAACGCGTCTTTTTGGGCTTTTACACAGCGGTGCGAGGTATCAGGAAGCTGCGCTGGCGATTTGGCATCTGATGTTTGTTGTTTCAATCGCCGCCGTAATTGCCGTTGGACATCGCCATTGGCGTGCTAGAATGTCAGTATGAACATGAGACACCTTTTTTCGTCCCCAGACTCCCGTCTGGGAAGGCACTGCACGCTCGGCCCCTGTCTCGCGCGATCGACGCACGTCAGGCGGGTGCCTGCCTTTCATCGGATCTTCCGGCGAAGGTCCGAGAACCTGTCACCTAAAACCTGCTCTTCAGTGTACGCGGTTAGGGAATGTTGGGGAGTCGTCTTTTGCCGATTCCAGCATCTAACTGGAAGCTGCGCTTACCAATTCCGTCTATTGGCTACCATCTTCTTCATTTCACTCATTGGCGAGGCCATTCCAGCGACGGCAGTGGAAAACATCGTCTTCACGGAACCGGCCGTGGGTGACGCCCAGAGCATCGAACGTTCGGTGGTTGCGGAAGTGTTGGTCGAGGCTCAAGACGGCGGCGTCATGCTGTTGTCAGACGATGGGCGAATTTGGATGGTCCAGCCCGAGCAGATCATCCGCCGATCCTCAAACAATGAAGCGCTGTCGCCAATCGATGACAATACGATGGCTGAGCGAATGTTGAAAGAATTGCCCAGCGGTTTTTCGGTCTATCGTACTGCCAACTATCTTGTCATCCACAACACCGATGAAAACCATGTTCGTCAGGTTGCGACATTGTTCGAACAACTCTATCGCGTTTTCTTTGCGTACTGGAACAATCAGGGTTGGAAATTGAACGAACCGAGGTTTCCGCTCGTCGCTCTGGTTCTGGCTAATCATGATGCGTTTATCGACCACGCGGGAGCCGAGATAGGTGATACGGCAAATTCGTTGATCGGCTATTACCATTTGTCGAGCAACCGCATGACGACATTCAACGTACCGGATTGGGAGAGAAACATTGCGACGATCATTCATGAAGCAACGCATCAGTTGGCGTACAATTGCGGGCTTCAACGTCGCTTCGCGGACAACCCGATGTGGGTGAGTGAAGGATTGGCAATGTTTTTCGAGGCACCCGACCGCCGAAATTCACGTGGATGGCGAGGCATCGGTAATGTGAACCAAGTCAACCTGAAGCGTTGGAAACAATACGTGCCGAAACGCCCCGAAGAATCGCTGGCAACACTGTTGGCCGATGATGATCGCTTTCGAAGTCCCGCGACCGCGTCGGATGCCTATGCCGAAGGATGGGCACTCACCTACTTTTTAATCAAAACGATGCGTGACGAGTATGTCGACTACATGCGGACGCTCAGCGAAGGCAAGCCACTGGTCGAGCAAAACGAGCGTGAGCGAATTGCGACGTTTGAAAAAGCATTTGGCATGACCTTGGTTGAAATGGACAAAAAGTTCACGCTTTATATGCGCCGTGTCCGCTAAGGTGGATGATTCATGGGCTTGCAAATTGTTTTGCTAACGTCTACGCCTTCAAGCGTTTACGTTCATTGCTCGAAAAACAGTCTGCGTATTAGCCGTTTTGGCGTTAGCGGCCTGCTGATTTAATCGTTTAACGCTTTAGCCGAAGGCGTCAGCTTTTCCATCATCGGTCGCCTATGGCTTGGCGTAAAACAATCAGTCGAGTCAAACCGATTAAATCGACAGCCCGCTATCGCCAAAACGGCTAATGAATCATCCGGGCTAAGGCGAGCGGCGGACAAAAACTCATTCACCTAAGCCGACGCCTAAGTATTGAAGTTGCGATCTTTCATCCTCGCGAAGCGGTTAGAAGCGGTTAGAAGCGGTTCGAAGCGATAGTCCCGGATGCGAGTCCGGGGGGGGAGGGCGTCAATACGATTCGTGCTCCGTCCTCGCGATAATCTCATCTTGTAGAGCTTGAGACAAATCACAGAAGTAGTCACTATAGCCCGCGACACGTACGATCAAATCGCGGTGAGCCTGTGGATTCGCCTGTGCCCGGCGGAGCAAGTCAACATCGACTACGTTGAATTGCACATGATGACTGTCCATTTTGAAATAGCTGCGAACCAAGTGGGTCACGTTGGCAAGCCCTTGTTCGCCTTTCAGTAGTCCTGGCGAGAACTTCATATTCAGTAGCGTACCGCCCGTCTTGGCATGGTCCATTTTGGCAGCTGATTTAAATACAGCGGTAGGCCCCTTGCGATCCGCTCCTTGAACGGGCGAAATACCTTCCGAAAGCGGCATCCCGCTTCGTCTTCCATCCGCGGACGCCCCCAAAACGGAACCAAAGTAGACATGGCACGTCGTCGGCAACATATCGATATGGTACTCCCCGCCTCGGACGTTTGGCCGGCCCTCCACCGCGTTGAAAAACGTGTTGAAGCAACGTACCATGATTTGATCAACATACTCGTTGTCATTCCCATACTTCGCGGTCTTATTGAGCAGTAACTGCCGTAGCTTCTCTTGGTCGGCGAAGTCGCGTTCCAAATATTTGAGCAAATCGCTCATGCTGAGACTTCGGTCGCGAAACACATGCTGGTCGATCGCAGCGAAGCTGTCCGTCAGGCTACCGATGCCAACCCCTTGGAGATAGCTGGTGTTGTAGCGTGCACCACCCGCGTTGTAGTCTTGGCCCTTGGCGATGCAATCGTCGATAATGATCGACAAAAAGGGTGCAGGTGCATAGTTTGCGTACATTTGCTCAAAGGTGTGGTTGCCCTTTATCTTCAGTTCCACGAAGTAGTTTACCTGTTCTTGCCAAGCGGCGAATAGATCCTCGAACGTAGCGAACTCCGAGGGATCACCTGTTTTCGGCCCCAGTTGTTTTTTCGTGCGCGGATCAAATCCATTGTGCAAGGTCAACTCGAGAATCTTAGGAAGGTTGAAATAGCCGGTTAAAACGTACGCTTCTTTCCCAAACGCGCCCGATTCGACGCAGCCGCTGGTACCACCTTCACGAGCATCCTCAAGTGTTTTGCCTTGTCGAAGGAGTTGTTCGACAACCCCGTCCGCATTGAAGACCGAAGGGAACCCATAGCCTTTGCGAATCACTCTCGCGGCCTCTTTCATGAACCGGTCGGGGTTCTTGCGAGACAATTGGACGTTGTTGCTTGGTTGCAAAATATGCATTTCATCGATCACTTCGAGCAGCAGGTAGGAGAGTTCGGTGACCGCGTCGGTCCCGTCTCTTCGTAGTCCTCCAAGATTGATGTTCGCAAAATCGGTATACGTGCCACTTTCCGCGGCCGTCACGCCGACTTTGGGTGGGGCGGGATGGTTGTTGAATTTGACCCACCAACATTCGAGAAGTTCCTTTGCGGATTCGCGGTCCAGAGTACGCGCTGCGATTTCTCGCTCGTAGAACGGCCAAAGGTGTTGATCCAAATGGCCCGGATTGAAGGAGTCCCAGCCGTTCAGTTCCGTGATCACGCCGAGATGATAAAACCAATAGGTTTGCAATGCCTCCCGAAAATCTCGCGGGGCATACGCCGGCACTCGCTGGCATACATCGGCAATTCGAAGCAGTTCTGCTTTTCGCGTTGGCTCCGATGCTTGTTCGGCCATTTGACGGGCAAGTTCAGCATGGCGGTGGGCAAACAAGATCGCCGCATCCGCTGCTATCTCCATTGCTGATAACTGTTCGCGTTTTTGAAAAGCTTCGATATCTCGCAAGTCGTCAAGCTTCGCTTCGGCATCGGCAATCTCTTTCTTAAAATCGAGCAAGCCCTTGACATAGATTTTTCCATCCGAAACGGTATGCCCCGGGGCACGCTGCTCCATGAATTCAGTGAACACGCCCGCGTCATAGGCGTCATGCCAAGTCTGCGGCAAGAGAGGGAACACGCGGTCGCGAATCGACCGCCCTCGCCAATAGGGAATCACTTGCTGACGATAAACTTCAATCGCTTCCGGCGGTACACCATAACTCGTCTTTTCCCGAGAGCGGAGGATCTCTAAGTCGTCAATGCTATGACATGTCAATTCTGGGAACGTCGGTGTCACCGATGGCAGGGGCCCTCGTTCACCAACGATCAATTCCTCATCCCCAATGTAGATCGTCTTGTGCTCACAAAGGTGCTTAAACGCCATTGCACGCAATACTGGGATCGAGTATTTACCCTCGTTGTCTCGGTAGAATTCGGTCAACAAACGAGCACGCTCGGCACTGATGCTGGGCTTCGTGTCAACGCTCTTTTGACGCAATCTGGCAACACGTTCATTCATCTCTCGAACCTCCGACAATGACCTCTAATGAATGAGCTCTGAGCCGCTCCGCCGCGCGTGCGACCTCCTCATCCGAGGGTGGATCCAATGTTTGTAGTAAATAATCTTCATCGAGATGCCGGTGCTTATCACTACCGATTCGATGATAAGGAAGTAAGTGAATTGGATACGAGCGATCCAGTGAAGAAACGAACGCAGCCGTCTCGTCCAAATTGCAATCATCGTCATTGATCCCAGGAATCAATGGCACGCGAATCCAAACTTCGGCATCGAGCGAACTGAGTAATCGCAGGTTGTCGAGGATCAATTGGTTGCTGACTCCAACGTATTTTCGATGCTTCTCATCGTCCAACATTTTTAGATCATAGAGAAACAAATCGGTCAGCGGAGCGACCGACAGAACCGTTTGCCGCGATGCGAACCCCGCGGTATCGACAGCACGATGATAGCCTCGCTTTTCACAAGCTTTTAGGCACGAAAGTAGGAATGCGGCATTTTGTCGCGTACCGAGCGGATCGCCTCCCGAGAAGGTCACCCCACCGCCCGATTGCTCGTAGAAGACTTGGTCCTTGTCGATTTCCGCCATCAACTCGTCGACACCATAAGGGGTGCCTACGACGGTTCTAGCTTCGGCTGGACAGGCATCCGCGCACTCTAGGCACATCGTACAACGCTCCACATCGCAGCGTCCGGCAGGGTTCCAATCGAGCGGTTCTGCGACGTTTTCGGGGCACACCGTCAAGCAGGTCTCGCAGCCGATACAACGATCAGGAAACATGAAAATCGCAGGCTTTCCGTCACGGCTCTCAGGATTGTGACACCACCAACAATTCAGCGGACAGCCTTTCAAAAACACTGTCGTACGAATTCCTGGTCCATCGTGAACGGAGTAATGTTGGATGTTAAATACGATTGCCGTATCAGCTTCGGTGAGCATAGTTGCGACTAGTTAGATTTCTAGAGAAACTCAAAATCCATATCGGTTGGGCTTGAGATTAACATACACCAACGCCGAATGCCTCGCAAAGTCAAATCGAGCATGCCGGTTGCCGAGTGCCGGGTGCCGAGTGCCGGGTGGAGTGGAGCCTTTGCAGTACGTCCGGCTCATGAGTTGGGGAAGTACGCGAAAAACGCCCACGGAGTGGGCGCCATTGGCCATTCCCTAAACCGGACGTTCTGTTTGGGCGATTCCATGAAGTGTGTGAGTCCGCGATAGCCCAGGTTCCAGCGCTCTAATTCGTTCGCGGCTTAAGTCCGTTGTGGGTCGCTTTTGCCGACAAGGGGTCAACCGGCCAATCGTGCTTGGGGTAGCGACTGCGTAAATCCTTACGAACGGTTTGATAGGTGTTTTTCCAAAAACTGGCTAAGTCATCCGTGATTTGCTGGGGCCGCCGATTGGGGCCGAGTAAATGCAATTGGATCTTCACTCGACCACCGGCAATGGTCGGCGTCTCGGTCCATCCGAAAAGCTCTTGCAACTTCACTCGCATCGTCGGCGGCTTTTCCTCGTGATACTCTATGCGAATCGAATTGCCGCTCGGAACGACTAACCGTTCTGGTGCAAACCTTTCCAACTGTTGTTGTTGAGAATAATCAAATTTCGCTTTCATCATTGCCAGCCAAGGAGCGGAGCGGAGCTCGGCGATCGAGGTGCGAGTTCGGCATAACTCTTTCAATACTTCACTTATCGCATCATCGTCAAGCATTGGCAATTTCAGCTCAGGCATCCATTTGGCCAGTAGGCGTGAACGAGTTAGAAACATTTCCGCATCACGGTTCTGACCGCGAACAAGCTCGCTACATCGACCTCGTGAAGCATCAAACAACTGCTGGGCTACGGCATCGCTTGGCTTGCACTGAATCGGCGATTCGCTGAGCATCAAGTCGTCATAATACTCGCGACGCCGAGCAATGACCGATTCACGTGACGGATCAAATTCATACTCTTGGTTCACTTGCAGCAAATGATCGCTAAGCCAGTCTTGTTGAATTGCAATGGCGGTTCGGACGTCGGCATCGACCCCTTTATCATCCACATCGATACAGACAAACAGATTCGCATCGCTCGTCAACGCTTCGCCGCGAAGACGGACTCCACGCCCGCCAACCATAACCGCTTTTTCACGATTCTCATCGCGGCGGCGGGCGACACGATCAGGGAACGCGGCCAACAGAGCGCGTGAGAGCAACGATCGGTTTGCCCCGTGGTCAAGATGCGGATCGCTCGCATGCTCAGCCAACGACTTTGTGCCCATCGTTCGAATCAACTGGTTCGAAACCCTTTCCATTTGCTTGGCCGCCGACGTTGACACTTCCAGCGATCGATCACCATCCACGAAACGACTCATCGCTGCGATTTGATCGATTAGCCCAGGGACCTGTGACCGGTTCGAAAAGGGGCTTCGCTCGGTCATCAAAGCGGCCGCGAGCGCTGCGCTGCGGAGCGGCAAACCACAATCATTCGCTGCTATCAAGAAACGAGCGATACGCGGGTGCAGCGGCAACGCAACCATTCGTTGCCCGGTCGCCGTCAATTGACATTGGTCGTTGATTGCATCCATTCGTTGAAGCAGTTTTTTCGATTGATCGATACTCGCTTGACTTGGTGGGGTTAACCAGGGAAAGTCAAGTGTTTCGCGTTCACCCCATGCGGAGAGCATCATCGCAGCACGACTGAAATCGGCTCGCTGGATTTCGGGTAAGTCATTCTCTCTTCGTGAATGATGAGCCGCCTTCGGCCACAAGCGACAACAGATTCCTGGTTCGGTACGCCCTGCTCGTCCCGCACGTTGGTCAGCCGACGCCTGGGAGATCGGCACCCGTCGCAGCGACGGCAAACCGATTTGGGGACGGAACGTCATCATCCGTGATAGCCCACTGTCGATTACTGCAGTCACTCCTGGAATCGTGACCGACGTCTCGGCAACATTGGTCGAAAGGATCACTTTGCGTCGCTGGCTCGGCCGGATCACTTCATCCTGTGCCGATGCCGTCAAATCTCCATACAAATCAAAGACGTCATACTCCGGCGAGATTTGTAGGTTCTGTATCGCGCGGTGCACGCGTTTGATTTCGCCAACGCCAGGCAGAAAAATAAGCACATGGCCGGCTGTTTGTTCAAGCACGTTCGGCAAAACGTCTAAAACCTGCCGATCGATTGGCTGCCGACTTAGCGATGACGCATAGTGGATATCAACCGGGTAGGATCGGCCAGCCGATTCGATCGCGATTGCGAGGGTTCCCGATCGGCGAAAAAACTCGACAATTGGCTCCGGTTCGAGGGTTGCTGACATGACAATTACTTTCAACTCTTCTCGTAGCGTTGAGCGAATTCGCTCGATCATCCCCAACGCCAAGTCGAGTTCGGAGCTACGTTCATGGAATTCATCAAGGATCACGCAGCCTACATTTTCCAATAAGGGATCGATCGTTAAACGCCTGAGCAACATGCCAGTCGTCAATACTAAAACTTTTGTGTCAGAGCTGGCACAGCGATCGAAACGGACGTGATAGCCAATCGTTTTGCCAAGCGGCGTACCGTTGAGATGCGACAAACGACTGGCGGCGGCACGAGCGGCGATGCGGCGTGGTTGAATCAGTAGAATCTGCCCCTCCGTAACCGTGTCGTTGTGCAGCAGGGCGAGCGGCACCAACGTTGTCTTCCCAGCACCCGGCGGTGCTTTCAGCACGACGGGATGTGATGAGGAAGCTGCGCGAAGTATCTCAGGCAGGCATGCCGCAACCGGCAAATCATTCGTATCAATGGAGTTCAAGATAACAGGCTTCTTCGTCCTAGATTGCCGTAGCGGTGATAGTCGTGCGAAATCGATTGCTCGTCGAGGTATCGAAGGCATTCTATTCGGCCATCAAGAACGACCGGATCGCGAAGAATGGTAACAAACGCGTCCGCTGCGGCCTCTTCAAGCTCATCGGCAACCTCGTTACTTAGCACACGGATCCGTCCAACGTTCCCTTCTCTTAAACGTACTGCCAGCTCGGAAGTCGACTCTTCCAAAGGATGAAGTAGGCCAGGGAAAGTGTCGGCGAGTGAATCGAGTGTCTCCGTTATTTTCAGATCGATACCCGGATCGATGGACAACGTGATTTGTGATTCGGTTGTGATCGCAGCTGTCAAGCAGACGAGCATGTCTTCAAGCAGGTCGTTCGCAACAACGCGGATGTTCAGTCCCTGTGTGCTGCGGTAACGCCGGATATTGTCTTGCCCGATCAAATGGAACGTATCGTGTTGTTTTGAGAATTCTCGCTCCCACGCTTTCTGTTGCGATGCAATCGCCGTTCGTACTCGCTGCTTGATTGATTGGTCTAAATCCGATTGCAAGAGCCAATCGGTTAATCGACGATCAAGCGGATCCTGATTCGCTTCGGTAGGTAACGCGTCGGCGTTTCCGACATGCATCAAGGACAACACGTAGTGCGGGCCGCCTGCCTTCACGCCTGGTCCGTAGGCGCTTAGCCCGACGCCGCCGAACGGTTGCCGAAGAACGATCGCACCAGTGGTTGGCCGGTTGATGTACAAATTACCGGCATGGATCGTGTCTCGCCAAAGGTCGATTTCGCGGTCATCTAAACTTTCAATCCCACTCGTCAATCCGTAGCCAGTCGAACGGACAATCTCGATCGCTTCCTCGAGTTTTGAATACCGCATGACTCCAAGAACCGGCCCAAACAATTCCGTCAAATGCGAGAAACTGCCCGGTTCAATGTTCCACTTTACGCTGGGTCTGTACAGATTCGGATTGTCATCAACGCGTTCGGGATGGACCAACCACGACTCATCGTTTTCGAGCGTTTTCATGGCGTGATTTAGATCGGCAGTCGGTTTTGACTGGAGTGGTCCCATTCGAGTCGACAAGTCCCAACTCGAACCAACCCGGATACTTTCAACCGCATCGGCCAATAACGCCTTAAAGTCTTTGTCGTTGAAGACCTCTTCTTCTAGTAGAAGTAACGACGTGGCACTGCACTTTTGGCCGCAATGCCCGAAGGCAGATTGCACAACATGTTTGACAGCCAATTCACGGTCAGCCATCGCCGTCACGATCGTGGCGTTCTTGCCACCCGTTTCCGCCAATAGATATAGATCAGGACGGGCAGCCAACATGCGTTTTGCTGTTTCGGTTCCGCCCGTTAAGATGACGACGTCGACTTTAGGATTCTTGATCAATCCTGCTTCCGCGGTCTGTCCGCTGCAAGCGGCGAGCTGCAATGCCGACTTGGGGACACCAGCATCCCAAAATGCTTGGCAGAGTTTCCAAGCCGTCAACACGGTTTGTGAAGCAGGCTTCAAGAGGACTCGGTTCCCCGCCGCCAGCGCCGAAGCGATACCGCCCGCAGGAATGGCGAGCGGGAAATTCCATGGTGAAACGACAGCCACGACGCCGCGTGGGCAAACGCGGATGTTCGGATCCTCGGCCCAGTACTTGGCGGTTAACGGATAGAATTCACAAAAGTCAATTGCTTCGCTAACTTCAGGATCTGATTCGCTCACCGTCTTGCCACCATCGGCCATCATCACGGCAATGAAATCGCCACGCCGCTCGCGAAGTAGAGATGCCGCCGAGCGAAGCAGTTTATGGCGGTACTCGAGTGTCGTTTTGCTCCAGCCATCTTCGTCGTTTGCGGCACGGTCAACGGTTTGCTCGAGTTCATTGACGCTTAACGGATGGTAGGTACAAACAGCGAAATCGGGCCGCGAAGGATCGTAACGGGTAACGACTTCGCGATCATCGCCGATAGCTTTATCGGGCAATTCACTCGTCAGATCAGTGCAACGATCTTTCCATGTTTTCAAAACTCCCTCGATCCAATCCGCGTTCGCCGGCAATGACCAATCGGTATCGGGTTCATTGACGAACGTGTCCCACGAATCTCCGACCGAGGGGCTAAGATCTTTTGCAGGACGTTCCCACTCAATGCGTCTCGGTTCATCGCTGACCGAATCGATCAGCTCGAATGAATTTCGGAAGCCGTTTGCTAAACGCTCGAAGTCTTCGCTTCCCGGTTGCAGTTGATAAGCGTGTCGTAAAAAGTTATCTGGGCCCGTATTCTCATCAAGTCGGCGAATCAAATAGCCAACGGCATTGAGGAAACCATCTTTGAAACAGGCGGGTGCGTAGAGCACCATGTCGACGTTTTTTTGGGAAAGCGCACGGCGTTGGTGATTCGCCATCCCTTCGAGCATTTCAAATTGCACGTGCTCCATTGCCCCCGCTTCGATCGCCCAGAGGAGAGCGAGAGAAACATCGAACAAGTTATGCGACGCGACTCCAACACGCACATGCCCCTCTGCGGCCGCATCCATCAATTTTCGCAGCATCCGCTTGAAGTTCGCATCGGTTTCGACTTTTGTTTGATAGGGTGCCGCAGGGATGCCTCGCAGTGATGCATCGACTCGTTCCATTTCCATGTTCGCGCCTTTGACCAACCGAATTGTCAATGGACGTGCTCCTGCGGCGACTCGTCGCTGCGACCAATCGATTAATCGCATCATCACGGGATAAGAGTCGGGCAGATAGGCTTGCAGCGCAACACCCGCGCGGGCATCCGAAAGACCTTCACGGTCGAGTGTTTCGCACAGAATGTCTGCGGTCAGGTAGAGATCACGGTACTCTTCCATGTCAAGATAGACAAACTTTTCATGGTTGCCGCCGCCCTTGTGCTTTGATTCTTCATTGGTCGCGAACCGGTACAGAGCCTCTAGACGGTCGGCGACCTTACCGATGCTATGCTTACGAGCCAGCGGAGTGATTTGGCTGTACAAGGTCGAAATCTTTACCGACAAGCAATGCAGGTCAGGCATTCGAAGCGCTCGATAACACTGTTCCACTCGGCGTCGGGCTTCGGCTTCGCCTAGAATTGCTTCGCCGAGCAAGTTGACATTCATTTCGACGCCATGCTTTTGCCGATTCTTCAAGTGTTCCGCGAGCAATTCCGGTTCGGCGGGCAAAATAACATTGGCTGTTTCTTTCCGCATCTTTTCTTTTACCAGCGGCACGGCAACACCGGGGAGGTATTCGCCGAACGATTGAAAACCTTTTAGCATCACCTGTTCGACAGGGTTAAAGAAACGAGGGACCCCTTGCACGTCAAGCAGATGTGTCAACTGGTCGGCAACACGAGCGGCGCAATGCGTCCGGAACGCTTGATCGGTCATTTCCACCAAGGTCGCTTTGTCCTTGGGGTTGCTGACCATGCGGTCGAATTCCGATTGCTGTCGCCGCTCCTGGGGCGTCTGTAACTTCGCCGCTTTGGTGAGTAGCTCTGCGGCCAAAAGAATGGCGTGCTCGATCATGGAGGTGGAAACTGTCATGGTAAGAAAGCCTTAGAAAGTCGATTCTGAACTCAGACCACTGGCTGATTGTATCCATTATGCGTCTGGCTTGTGGGGCAGGAAGGCTCGTCCCCCGATTCCTGCCTGGGAACGCACTTAGGCTTGACGGTAGCCGAAGTCGCCCGACGTTGGGTTCCCTGGCAGCGGTCTGGGAACCGGTGACGAACCGGGCTGTCGATTTAATCGGTTTGGCTCGACTGATTGTTTAACGCCAAGCCATAGGCGACCGATTATGGAAAAGCTGACGCCTTCGGCTAAGCGTTAAACGATTAAATCGACAGGCCGGAACGTCCCGAACCACGCGGATGGCTGGGCATATCGGTTAAGTGAATCAGGTTAAGTGAGACAGTTAGTGAGACAGTGCATTGGTGCGTTCGGAGGATAATAAGTGAGTTCTTGCTATGCAACCTTTCCTACTTAATCCACTAAGCTTAGAATCATGCGGGTCGAACCTATCCGTATTAACGTTCTGCCTCGCCTCGTCGCGACTTGGGCGGAACAAACCCATAAAGGAAATCCCCCACGATGAGTGCCACCGCGACTTCCCAGCGTGTATTTAACTTTTCTGCTGGACCTGCCGTGATGCCTGTCTCGGTGCTAAGGGAACTGCAAGAAGAATTGATTGAGTTTCCGGGGGCTGGGTCCTCCCTTATGGAGCTAAGCCACCGAGGCCAAGTATTTGTCGACGTGCTTCACGATGCTCAGGACACGATTCGTTCGCTTTACGGAATTAGCGACGATTATGAGGTGCTGTTTTTGCAGGGCGGTGCCGCACTGCAGTTTTCGATGATCCCCGCCAACCTGATTCGAGGCAACGACAAGACGGCTCAGTATCTCGTAACCGGGTCGTGGGGCAAAAAAGCAGTCGGCGAAGCGAGAAAGGAAGGCAAGGTCGAAGTTCTCTACGACGCCAAGGAATCGGGCTACAACCACGTTCCGAGCAGCGGTGATTACGCTGCTTCCGACGATGCCGCCTATTTGTACTACTGCAGTAACGAAACGATTCAAGGGGTTCAGTTTGCGGAAGAACCTTCCTGCCCTGCGGGGGTCCCGCTGATTTGTGATGCATCGAGCGACATTTTGTCGCGGCCATTGGATATCAAAAAATACGGCCTGCTTTATGCTTGTGCTCAGAAGAATGCTGGACCGGCAGGCGTGACGGTGGTCATTATCCGCAAAGACCTGCTCGATCATGCTCCCGATAATTTGGCCGGATACTTGACTTACAAGAACCATGCCGAGAACGATTCCGAATGGAACACGCCGCCGACGTTCGCCATTTGGGCACTCGGAAAGGTCGCTCATTGGTTGGCCGACGACATTGGCGGGCTCGAGGCGATGCAAAAACTCAACGAACGAAAGGCGAAGTTGCTTTACGATTCGATCGATGCGAACTCGGGTTTTTATGCGGGCCATGCTCGCCGCGACTGTCGCTCAAGGATGAATGTCACATTCAATTTACCTAGTGACGAACTGTTAAACAAGTTTGTCAAGGAAGCGGCGACTCATGATTTGGCATCGCTGAAGGGTCACCGCAGTATCGGCGGCATTCGAGCGAGCATCTACAACGCAATGCCGATCGAGGGTGCTGAAACCTTGGCCAAGTTTATGAACGACTTCGCAGCCAAGAATGGCTAGGGCTTCGTTCGCGTTACCCTCCCCGCCTTCGCTGGGAGGGAAAAGTCGATGGCCTTTGGCCAATCCAAAGAAGCCTTTTACGGCTTTTGCAATCTCCTGTTCTCTCATCCCAAATTTTTAATTTAATCATGCACCGCATTTTAGTTCTTGACGACATTGCCCAAGAAGGTATCGATATTTTGGACGCCCAAGAAGGTATTGAGTACGAGATTCGTACTGGGCTTTCGGGCGAAGATTTGCGAACCGCCCTCAACGAATTCGACGGTGCGATTTTGCGCAGCGGCGTAAAAATCACGGCCGAGTCTCTCGAAGGCAATACCCGCATGAAAGCCCTCGTGCGCGCCGGGGTTGGCACCGACAACATCGACAAAGCGGCATCGACTCGCCGTGGCATCGTTGTGATGAATACCCCTGCAGGCAACACGGTGAGTACTGCCGAACATGCCTTCGCTTTAATCCTAGCACTTAGCCGCAACATTCCTGCTGCCAACCAAGGGTTGGTCGAAGGACGTTGGGACCGAAAAAAATACATGGGGACTCAAGTCGCCGGCAAGACGCTTGGCATCGTCGGCATGGGCCGCATCGGACGCGAGGTCGCCTCGCGAGCGATCGCGTTTGAAATGAACGTCATCGCCTACGATCCGTTTTTGACCGATGAACAAGCGGCCGGACTCGGGGTGAAACGCGTTGCCACGGTCGACGACATGCTTCCGCAAATCGACTATTTGACGGTGCACACACCGTTGACCCCTGAAACGACCGGTCTGATCAATCGCGCACGACTCGAAAAGGTCAAGCCTGGGCTTCGTGTTGTCAACGCTGCTCGCGGTGGCATCTATGATGTTGATGCCCTGGTCGAAGGACTCAGCTGTGGCAAGCTTGGAGGTGTCGCTCTCGACGTTTACGAAAAAGAACCGTGTACGGACAGCCCGCTTTTCGGAATGCCCAACGTCGT
Organism: Novipirellula aureliae; assembly: GCF_007860185.1. Lineage (NCBI taxonomy): Bacteria > Pseudomonadati > Planctomycetota > Planctomycetia > Pirellulales > Pirellulaceae > Novipirellula > Novipirellula aureliae. The sequence goes on along the minus strand of NZ_SJPY01000006.1, from coordinate 76,421 downwards.
TTGTACTCCGCACCTTGGGGCAAGCACCGAAGAGGCTCAAACCCAGGTCGCGGTGGAAGGAATTCACTTGTTAATCAACTATTTGAAGACTGGCGAGATTCGACACAGTGTCAACGTCGCTTCCCTTGACCCAAAAACCTTGTCGGAACTTCGTGGGTATCTCAACGTCGCGCATCGTTTGGGTTTATTGGCAGCCCAGTGGCATGGCGGCGGAATCGATCAAGTATCGATCACCTACAAGGGTGAAATCGCATCGGAAGACACGCGTGTGGTCAGCAACGCTTTCTGCGCCGGACTGCTCGAGCGGATTGTCGACGATGTAAATGTTATCAATTCCGAGATGTTGGTTCGCGAGCGGGGGATTGAATTGAACGAGGAAAAGCGACGCGGCAAAGGCTCGTTTGCCTCCAGCATTCATGCGACCGTATCGGGTGGCGGGCGAACGGTCGTCGTCGGTGGCACGGTGCTCGGGCAAAGCATGCCTCGCTTAATTATGCTTGACGATTATCGACTTGAATCGTTTCTTGATGGCAAGCTGTTTGTCTTCTCGCACAATGACGTCCCCGGCATCATCGGCAAGGTGGGTACCGCCTTTGGTAAGCACGGAGTCAATATCGCCCAGATGGCCGTCGGACGTGAAGGTAACACTCCCGGGGGGCCATCGATTGGGGTGCTCAGCATTGACGGGGAGGTTGCCGATGAAGCGGTAAGCGAAATCGAAGCGATCGAGTCGGTCACGCGAGTCAAAATAATCGAATTGCCTGCCGCCGGTGAGATGCCAAGCTGGTTGGCCTAGTGGTGCGAGGCGACTCATCCGGAATCGCATCCGGGACGAAATCATGTCGTCGCAGTTTGGGCTAAAGTTGCGGAAGTTAGAAGAGCATGCGAAGCCCACGCGATGAACGGCCCCGCCTGTCTTTTTCCTTTTTTCGTTGGAGAGAAACGATCGCCATCCCCGCTGCTCCACTTCAAATCGGTGATCTCGTCATCGATCCACCTATTTTGCAAGCACCGATGGCCGGGTTTACGAACGCGGCCTTTCGGCAAATAGTACGTCAGTTTGGCGGTAGCGGGTTGCTCGCAACCGAGATGGTGAATGCTCGTGGCTTTGTCTGGCTTGACGAGAACGAAGCAGAGCATCCCGATCGATTGTGGGGCGTCGCCGAAGAGGCTCGACCGTTGGCGGTCCAGATCTGGGACAACGATGCCGAGACGATGGCCAAAGTTGGTCGTCGTCTGGTTGACGAATACCGCGTCAGCGTCGTCGATATCAATTTCGGCTGTCCGGTTCGCCAAGTCACCGAAAAAGCTCATAGCGGCAGCTATTTGCTGCGTGAGCCACAGCGAATGTTCCACATCATCCATCGACTTGTCAAAGCATGTAATCCGACGCCAGTAACCGCAAAGATCCGTTTGGGCTGTTCCCCTGAGAGTATCAACTGCAATGAGATCGCTAAGGTGGTCGAAGAAGCGGGGGCGGCGGCATTAACCGTCCATGGTCGAACCGCAAAAGATATGTTCCGTGGCAATGCCGATTGGGAACGAATTAGTGAAATCAAGCAGCACCTCCGAAACATCCCTCTGATTGGAAACGGGGATCTTGATTCCGCTGAAAAGGTGGTGGCGGCTTTTCAGAACTACAACGTCGACGGAGTCATGATCGCGCGAGCTTGCTTGGGTCGGCCGTGGCTCTTTTCCCAAGCCGCTGCGGCGCTCAAAGGTGATCCGGTGCCACCCGAACCAACGTTGGCCGAGCAACGTGACGTCATGTTGCACCATTTCCGTTTAGTCGTCGATCGTTTCGGTGAAGAGAAGGCGACCGTGTTGATGCGCAAATACGCTTGCTGCTACGCCCAAGGAAAACGCGGAGCACGCCACTTTCGAACGCACGTGGCAAGGGTTTCGACGGCGGCTGAGTTCCATCAAGTGGTCGACGAACACTTTCCGTCGGAGCCAATTTTTAGCAACTCAGCCGCTTCTTAGGACGGTAAAAAAAACGGCTTTTGAGCACGCGATGGCACAACCCGATCAACGTCCCAACGTTTTGACAGCCCTGCCTTAACCCTGCCTTCGAAGTCGCTCTTGAACATAGCTTGAAAAACCACACATTTCGGTTGGCAAATCTCCAGAACCGATAATTAACGGACCGCGATCCGGTGCCGTCATCAAGCCATGGCTACCACGAACGAGAGACGGGTCGAGCGGAATAATGTCCATGGAATAGCGAAATCCGAGTTTCTTTCGAACCAGTTTTCGCATCGCCCGAAACTTGCTCGTCATAAAAAGTTCACAAGGGTCGTAGCCTGGTTTGCGATGGATGTCGACCGTTCGTGCAAAGTCAGGAGCAACATCATCGTTCAGCCAATAGTAGTAGGCAAACCAGGCGTTTGGTTTGGCCAAACAGATCAGCTCGCCACTGCGCGGGTGATCGAGCCCGAGTTCTTCCGCAGCCACCACTCGGTCCACTCCCGGCACGCTTTGCAGCTTGGCCTGTACTTCCTCCATCTGTTCCGGTTGGCGAACGTAGACATGAGCGAGTTGATGATCGCAGACTGCGAACGCATCACATTCGCCCGGGATCATCATCTCGCCGAACGGTCCGCTGCGGATCTTCAGCCATCCCTCGCGTCTTAGTTCTCGATTGAGGAACACAGGTTGATCGACCGCTGTCAGTCCGTACTCCGAGACAATGACGACTTCGGTATCCACGTCTGCGGCAGCATCAATAATCGTCTTGGCACACTCGTCCACTTCACGGACTCGGGACATGCTTGGCTCCGAAAACCGCTGGAAATCGTAATCGAGATGGGGGAGGTAGACGAGCGACAATTCGGGCCGTTTTTCGCGGAGTACGATCGACGCTGCATCGGCGATCCAGCGAGAACACGCCAGCCCCGAATGGGGGCCCCAAAACGTAAAAAACGGGAATGGCCCTAGACGCTGCGTCAAGCAGCACTCCGTGAAGTCGAGAATGTCGAATACTTTCGAACCGTCGCATCCATAATGCGGTTTCGGCGTTGCGCTATATTGAACGGGTGCTGATTGGTTAAACCACCAAAACAGTTTTGCTGTCTCAAAGCCTTCGTAAAACTTTTTTCCTTGCACGAGCGAGTTAGCTTGTTGCCAAAACCGAATCTCTTGGGTGTCGCGGTAATACCATCCGTTGCCAACGATTCCGTGATCTCGCGGAAGGGAACCGGTCAACATTGTTGCTTGACACGTTGACGTAACGGCAGGCAATGGACTTTTCCATGGACTCACGTTCCCGGCCGCGGCAATGTTGGGTGCTTCGCTGAGGAGCGATGGCGTCAAACCAACAACATTGATCACACAGACTCGATTCACGTCTACTTCACCCGTTCGAATTTGCCGCTCTTGTACTTATCCCAGTAAGAATCGAGTTGTCTCTTGACGATGCCGCTAAGTAGGAAAACACCGAGCAGATTCGGTAGGCTCATCCCCAGAATCATCAAATCGCTGAAGGCCAAAATGTTGCCACGCGTGACGATCGATCCGAGCAGAGTAAACACTAAGAACATTCCTTTGTAAATCAGTGATGTGCGGACCCCGAACAATTGGACCCAGCATCGTTCGCCGTAATAAGACCAGCTAATGCAAGTTGAGTAGGCGAACAGGACGACCGCCGCGTACAAGATGTACTTAAACCATTCGTGGCCGCCCATTCGAAACGCGTACAGCGTCACTTTGGCCCCTTGATCCGCACCGATTGCTGACGCCAATTCCGGGGCTTCATAGGCACCGGTGACAACGACGACGAGAGAGGTGATTGTACAAACGACAACGGTATCAATAAACGGTTCCAATAGCGCGACGATACCTTCGCTGACCGGTTCGTCCGTTTTTGCGGCGGAGTGGGCGATCGCAGCCGAACCGACGCCTGCCTCATTGCTAAACGCTGCCCGTTTGATTCCGATCACAAGCACTCCCAAAAAGCCACCATACATTGCTTGGGGTGCAAAGGCTTCGGTTACGATCGTCACGATCGCAGCTGGAATTGACGTAAGGTTGTGAAGCAAAATATAGAGTGCTGCTAAGACGTAAGCGATGCACATGAAAGGAACGATTCGCCCCGCAACCGCACCGATGCTCTTGATCCCGCCGATGATAACGACACCAACGGCAACCGCCATCACCAAGCCGTAGATCCAAGGCATCGTTTCCAAGGCTGGGATCTCGTCACGAACCGTTGCCAGCGACTGGCCGACTTGGAAAGCGTTCCCGCCTCCGAAACTGGCTCCAATACATAGGACCATAAAGACGACTGCCAAGACTCGCCCAAGTGGTTCGAGTCCAATGTCTTTCAAACCGCTGTGAAGGTACCGCATCGGGCCACCGATGACATGGCCATCATCGTCGGTGACGCGGTAAAGTTGTCCGAGGGTACATTCGGTGAATTTTGCCGACATGCCGAGAATTCCGACCACCATAATCCAGAGGGTTGCACCGGGGCCGCCGGTGCCGATCGCGATTGCGACGCCAGCGATATTCCCCAAACCGACCGTCGCCGACAATGCTGCAGCCAAAGCTTGGAAGTGAGTCACCTCGCCCGGTTCGCCTGGTGAATCGTAAACGCCACGAGCCAAATCGATGGCATGACGAAACGCGCGGAAATTAATAAAGCCCATGCGAATCGTCAGGAACACGCCGCCTGCGAGCAGCCAGACGACGACAAACGGGATACTGGTCTGCGTCCATTTCCAGTTTTTCGTGCCAAAATCAAAGAAGATCGCTTTTGCCACAGGCGTGACGACGTAGTCGCCGAACCATGTGTCAATCTGCGTCATCCAATTCGAGTCAGCATCCTCAACCGCCGACTTCTCGGCCACGTTATCCTCAACCGCCGACTTCTCGGCCACGTTTTCGGCTGGCGGTGAATCGCTCGGTGGCGTCCCGTTTTGGCCAAACGTCAAGTTGGAACCGAGACCGACGAAAAGAAAGACGAAAAGAAAAACGAATAGCAAGAGAGGGGATAAAAAGGCTCGATGCATTGATCAGTTTTTTGAAAATTGGCGCTAAAACGGGTTAGGGTTCGGCGGTCTGCCCTCAAGATCGTAACAGATTTTCGCCGGCTTTACCCGAGGGTTATCGTGCTTGCTTGAACCGTCTGCCCAGGGGACTGCGAGTTGACGGGTTGCGCGGCCCGCTGGGCGATGGGGCGAGCGGCCCGCTGGGCACGCGGTTTAACCCCCTTCGAGCAATGGCGTTTGCTTGATACCATCTTGTCGAATTCGGTAGTCTCGGCTGCAAAAAAATCACCGAAATCAACGAAATGTTATTTTTTAAACACATCTGTACATAAATCATTAGGTTGTTCCCAGGCGATGGAAGCTGGAATTGTTGGGTTGCCAAACGTAGGCAAAAGCACGCTTTTCAATGCACTTACCTGCTCGAAATCGGCACAAAGTGAGAATTATCCGTTCTGTACAATCGAACCTAACGAAGGCATCGTCAGTGTTCCCGATGCTCGATTGACCCAGATTACGAAATACATTGTGCCGCAGAAAACGATTCCAGCGATGTTAAAGTTGGTCGACATTGCGGGCATTGTCAAAGGCGCAAGTGAGGGGCAAGGGCTAGGAAATAAATTTCTAAGCCATATCCGTCAAGTCGACGCGATCGTTCAAGTCGTGCGCTGTTTCGAAGATGACGATATCACGCATGTCGCTGGAACCGTTGACCCGCTGTCGGATATCGAAACGATCGAAACCGAACTCATGCTGGCCGATATCCAAACACTTGAAAACTCACTCAGCAAAGCACAGCGTAGTGCCCGCAGCGGCGACAAGGAAGCGAAATTACGAGTCGCTGTGATCGAAAAGTGCAACGAGCATTTGGCGAAAGATTTACCGCTTCGCACCCTCGAGCTGAGCGAACCGGAAGCCGCCGCGATCTCAAGCTACGGGCTGATGACGGCCAAGCCGGTCCTCTACGTGGCGAATGTCGACGAAAATGATTTGGAAGGTAATGATCCGCTCGTCGAAAAAGTCCGCGGCTATGCGGAAGCCTCCGGTGCTGGGGTCGTATGTGTTTGCGCAAAGCTAGAAGCCGAAATCGCCGAACTCGAGGAACCCGATCGCAGTGAAATGTTGACCGACATTGGACTCGTCGAGCCGGCTCTGAACCAAATTGCTCGCGAGACCTATCGCACGCTTGGCTTGCAAAGTTACTTTACCGCGGGTGAAAAAGAGGTGCGCGCGTGGCCTGTCCCCATCGGGGCGACCGCTCCCCAAGCCGCAGGCGTCATTCACAGCGATTTCGAACGAGGTTTTATTCGTGCCGAAATCTACACGCTTGACGACTTGGAAAACTACAAGAGTGAGAAAGAGATTCGGCAAGCGGGCAAATTGCGGGTCGAAGGAAAAGCGTACGTGATGCAAGACGGAGATATTTGCCACTTTCTGTTCAATGTTTAGTCGCGGTTACTTCCCGATCCTTCCTGAGAAATCTATGAATAAAATGTTAATACCAATACTCTTTGCAATTGGAACCGCATGTTTTTGGGGCTGCTATGGACCTGCAATCGGCAACGCACAATCGCCTCGCGGCGTTGATGGTCGCCCCCTGCTTCCGCCCGAAGGTTGGACCCCGTTTAAACCCTACGTGTTTATCGGAATCGCTTATTTGGTCATCGCAATCGCTGGCGGTTTGCTGATGATGAAAGTAAAAGGCGACAGCTTCCAATACGGTGGGGCTCATTTTCCAACCTTGAAATGGGGATTCCTTGCTGGAACACTTGGGGCATTCGGTGCATTGTGTTTGACGACCGCGATGATGACCAGCAAAGGCAATGCTTTGTTGGTGATGCCGATTGTCTTTGGAGGGGCAGTTTCGATTACCGCGCTCGTTTCGGTGGTCCGTCTGCACGCAGGGACAACGGTGAGTCCGATGCTTTGGCTGGGTATGCTGTTGACGGTGACCGGAGTTATTCTCGTGGCTCGCAATACGCCACATGGCCACGTTGTCGTAAAACCCACCGCGCCAACGGCTGACGTTTCCGAGCCTCCCGCTGCTCAGCGGATTGATTGACGCATCCGGGCTCCGTCCGAAGCGGCTGTCGGTTTTTGCAGCGAAACTCGCCAAGGGTTTCGGCAACGGTTTAAAAGCACATTACGGAAGATAGATCTGACGTGTTACAAACAATCATCTTGGCGATTATTCAGGGAATCGCAGAGTTTTTGCCCATCAGCTCCTCGGGGCACCTCGTCATTGTCGGGGCGATGATGGGTGAATTGAGCGAATCGCCCACGATGGAGATCATTCTTCACGCCGGAACGCTAGGGTCCATCTTGGTGGTCTACTGGAAACGGATTCTCAAGCTCTTAACCAGCGATCGCCGTGTCATAGGTTTGATGGTCGTTGGAACCATCCCAGCGGTGGTCATCGGATTGACCATCAAGCAAAACTTCGAGTATTTGCTGAGAAGTCCGCTACTTGTTGGTGCGATGCTAATCGTTACCGGAATCTTTTTGATCGTACTCGGACGACTGAAGCCTCGCGATGGTGAGTATCAGAAACTCTCGATGCTCGGCGCCTTGACGATTGGCTGTTTCCAGGCCTTCGCCATCCTACCCGGGGTAAGCCGTAGCGGTTCGACTATTTTGGGCGGACGACTACTCGGACTTAAAAACGATGACTCCGTGACCTTTTCGTTCCTGCTCGCCATTCCAGCCATTTGTGGTGCAACCGTACTGGCCTTGAAGGACCTTGTCGAACAGCGAGAATCGGGTTCGCCGATGATGTACAGCAACCTCGAGTTGATCGTCGGAGCGGTTGTTGCGTTCCTGGTCGGTATTTTGGCTCTGAAATGGCTGATTCGTTGGAGCCGCCTCGACCGCCTGCACTGGTTCGCTTTTTGGTGTATTCCAATGGGGTTGATTGTAGTGATCTGGACTACTATTTTTAATTAGTAGTGAAAACGCCCAAGCTTTTGTTGTGGACGAGCGTTTACCTTGTGGTACAATCGAGCACACGCAGAAAAACACTCGTTTGTCGTCTATGACAAGAATATAAAAGGTAGGTAGCATCCTATGTCGTCTCAATTGACCGACCGGCAGCAAAACGTATACAACATGATTCGCGACTTGATCGTGAAACGCGGGTACGGTCCGACGGTTCGCGAGATCGGCGAGCATTTTGAGATCAAGAGTCCTAATGGGGTGATGTGCCATCTTCGCGCTTTGGAGCGGAAAGGTCTGATAACGAGAAGCCCTAACAAATCGCGAGCGATTGAATTGACCAATGCTGCGGATCGTAGCGGCAATAGCTTGCCACTTGGCGGCATTGTATCGGGAATTCCCGCGCCGCTCGTGTTCGAGCAGAACGACCGGATTGACTTCAGCGAGATGATCTTTGAAGACAACCGATTCGCGCTTCAGGTTTCGGGTGATTCGATGATTGATGCGTCGATCCGAGATGGAGACTATGTGATCGTCGAGCGCTGTGAGCATGCCTTACCGGGACAAATGGTTGTCACCGAGAACCACCTTGGCGAATCGATGCTCTGTTATTGGCATCCCGAGCCGAGTCGAGTGCGTTTGCAGCCTGCGAACAAAGCGATTGAACCAACCTATGCAACCGATGTTAAAGTGATCGGAATTGCGGTAAGCTTGGTTCGTCCTGCCCTCTAAGCATTGTGCCACCCAATCGACCCGTAGCCGCGTCTCTCCGAGACGCGAAATCCTCTCAGCAACCACATCTCTCCAAGACGCGAAACCGCCTCGTATCCGCGTCTCTCCGAGACGCGAACTCCTCTCAGCAACCACATCTCTCCAAGACGCGAAATCCTCTCAGCAACCACATCTCTCCGAGACGCGAAATCGCCTCGTAGCCGCGTCTCTCCGAGACGCGAACTCCTCTCAGCAACCACATCTCTCCAAGACGCGAAACCGCCTCCGTAGCCGCGTCTCTCCGAGACGCGAACTCCCGTGTCTCGGAGAGACACGGCTACGAGGATTGCGGTGCGACGGTCTTAGCCCGCTAACTTCTTTTCTTCAGCGGCGTTCACTTTGTTATAGAGCGTCTTCAAGCTGACGCCGAGTTCTTCCGCAGCTGCAGCTTTATTGCCATCATGCCTTTGCAGTGAACGCTCGATCGCGACCATTTCAATCTCGCGCAACGACATCGGTTCACTTTCACGCAGTTCCTTTCTCAACTGTCGCTTACCGAAATGTCGCGGTAAGTCCTCGGTGCCAATTGGGAACTTGTCACAGAGAATCGCTGCGTGCTCAACAACGTTCGCCAGTTCCCTCACATTGCCTGGCCATTGATGAGCTTCGAGTTCTGCCGCAGCTTCGGCTGTAAACAATTGATCGTCCGCACCGTCGGTGCGATGACGGCGAAGCAGATGAATCGCCAGCGGCATGATATCTTCGACACGGTCACGCAGCGGCGGAACTTCAATTTCGAACGTATTGATTCGGAACATAAGATCTTCGCGGAACGTTCCCTCTTGAGCCATGGCTTCCAGGTCGCGGTGTGTCGCACAAACAACTCGCACATCGACGTGGACGGTTTGATTGTCACCGAGTCGTCGGATGTCGCCTGTTTCCAAGACTCGCAACAACTTAGCCTGCATCGCGAGCGGCAATTCGCCGATTTCGTCTAGAAAGATCGTTCCTCCATCGGCGACTTCGAATAATCCGACCCGCGCCGCATCGGCTCCCGTAAACGCTCCTTTGCAATGACCGAACAATTCACTTTCAATCAAGTTCTCTGGCAAGGCACCGCAATTGATGGCAACGAGCGGTTGGTCGGCTCGCAGGCTTGCTTGGTGAACCGCCCGGGCCACCAATTCTTTTCCGCAGCCGGTTTCGCCTCGAATCAATACGGTGCTTTCGGTCGGAGCCACCTTGCCAATCAGATTGCGCACGGACTGCATCCGCTTCGCATCGCCGATCATCTTGTTGTCACCCTCTGCCCGTTTGAGCCGATGCTCGAGAGCGACCAATTGACGTTTGTTCTGTTGTCGTTCGGCCACGCGTCCTAGCAGCCCCGAGATATCGACCAACCGGCAGGGTTTCGTCAAATAGTCAAAGACTTGATAGTGGACCGCCGCAATCGCCGTCTCGGTCGTAGGTTTACCCGTCATGATGACGACTTCGATTTCCGGTCGCAATTCGCGTGCTTTGGCAATGACTTCGATGCCATTCATGCCCGGCATATTCAAGTCGACTAGCAAACAATCGAACGGTTCTTTTTCGAGTGCTGCGACCGCTGTCAAACCATCGGGGCAGACGGTGACATTGTAGCCGAAGCGAGGCAACTCGGATCGAATCAGCTCTTGCAAGTTCTTTTCGTCGTCTGCGAACAAGACATGCATCGCAGGCCGCTTGGGTTGCTTAGGCTGCTTTGATTGACTCATGGTTCCATTCCGTTGTGTTTAGTTCAAGTGTGTTCGGTTCAAGTGTGTTCAGGTCGGATCTATTCGAATCTGATTCGATATCGCGAGGTGCGGCCGCTTGGCAGGGAAGCAAGAGTTGCAGTCGCGACCCGCAGCCCTCGCCATCGCTTTGAGCGATAAGTGAACCACCATGTTGAGAAACAATGCGATAGGTAATGCTAAGTCCCAAACCCGTTCCGGTTCCATCGCGACGGCGAGTAAAAAATGGTTCAAACAAATGCTGCAGCACCTCGGCCGACATTCCACATCCGTTGTCTTGGACAGCGACGCAGGCGTTGCATCCGACTTGTTTGATATAGATGTCGACTGCACCGTCGGTGTCAACACTCTCTAAAGCATTGGTAATCAAGTTCAGAATGACTTGGCGAATCTCTTGAGCGTTTACATGCGCGAACACATCACCGACTTGATGGGTTCGCATCGTTTTGCAGCGATACTTACCTACCTTGCTGACCATCGCAACGATCTCTTCGACAAGCTGTGTTAAGTTGGTAGTCGATCGTTGCACGTCACCTAAGCGGCTGAAATCGAGCAACCGTTCGGTGATCCCTTTGCATCGAAACGCTTCCTCTTGGATGCGTCTCAGATTCAAACGCATCGCGGTAAGGAGCTCATTATCGATGGCAGCCGATCCACTGGCAAATCCGACGGTTTCCTCGACGCGAGATTCAAGAGACTCGGCACTCCAGGCAATCGTGGCTAGCGGATTGTTGATCTCGTGAGCTACCCCCGCAGCCAGGAAACCGACACTCGCCAATTGTTCGTTTTGAATCACTTCCCGCGATCGTTCTCGGACTTGGCGATCCAAATCGGAATTCACCGATTTCAATTCGCCAAGTGTCGTCTTGAAGCGTTTAGTCATATCATTCATGGCCATCGCCAATTCGTTTAGCTCATCATTGGTCCCTAAATCGATCCAATGGCTCAGTTGTCCCTTGGCGACCAAACGCGATCCATCTAAAAGCGTTTGAAACGGCTTGACGACCAACGAATGCAGCGACCACAGCAACACGCCAACGACGATCAAGGAAATGATGGTACACACCCAAGCCACGCCGATCCACGTTCGGTATTGACCGCGAACGTCTTGGCTAAACTCAGCCAACTCCGAGTGCGTGTTAGAGAGGTGTTCTTGAGTCAGCTCGACCAACGAATCAAGCCGACGCGACAATTCGCTTTTGCCATTATAATCCAAGCTGCGAGGGCTCCGGTGAAAGGCGACAAGTTCGGCAACCGATTGGTCGATCTTATCCAAACTGAAGCGTTGGTGGTCGGCATCGATCAACAAATTGGATCCTTGATGGATTCCGGAAATCGCATCTCTGTAGAGCTGGATGCGAACCCTTAGGTCGAACATCGTTTGTGCGTAACGACATTGTTCGAGTTTCGACATCGGATTATCCAATAGCCCGGCATCGATCATGCCGCCATTGAGAATCATGTCGTTCATGCGACTGTTGCTGTCGCGAAGCGTCTCTGCCAAGCGATTCAAATCGTTTGCATGGGGCATCTCCTCCGCCCGCTGGCTGACCGAATTCGCCAGACTTCGATAGCCGTAAAGCCCCCAAAAACCACTGAAAGCCAGCAGCAAAACGATCGAGGTCAACAAGCCGAGTGCGACTACAAGTTTTGTTCGAATTGATCGCCGACGTAACACGCTAGCACCCTCCCTGGTTCAAAATGCAGAAAGCATCCCGCCTTCTGCCATCGAAAGCTTATCGAGAAGTTCGTATGGCGTAAAGACGAGTTCGGTTGCGGGGGAGTTGGGAGTTGGGAGTTGGGAGTTGGGAGTTGGGAGTTGGGAGTTGGGAGTTGGGAGTGGGGAGTGGGGAGTGGGGAGTGGGGAGTGGGGAGTGGGGAGTGGGGGGGGGAAATTCTGAATGGGGGTAAGGGGGCGGTCCGCGCTGATCGAGCACCAAAGCACCTACCCCAGCGAATCTCACCCAAACTCTTACCAGACGATCTTAAATCAGAACGCTCGTGAATAATCCGGGCTAACGCTCGCCAAGTGTTCGCATCCATGGAACGCTGCGGGGATACTCAGCTATCCCTTCGATCCACTTTGACGGAATTCCGGCTTCCCCAACGCCGGCACCGACGAGATCATTGCAAATTGCAAAATGAACATTGCAAAGGGTTCATTGCTTGGTGGGCAAGACGGCGGAAGCCGTGAAAAAAACAATGAACAGGAAAAGCAGATTGCGAAGCAAAACTGCAATTGGATTGACAGTTGGAACCTTGGTAGTGGATCTTGTTAAAGATCCTTGTTGCGACGGATCTTTAACAAGATCCACTACGGCAAATGTAATTGCAAATTGTGGATTGCCGTGCTACTTCGGTGCTGTCTTTTTGCGTTTTGCTTTGCTGAGGTAGACGGTATTCTTACCGGTCTTCGAGGCGTTGATGACTGCCGCGCAGAGCGTCGCTTCGTAGGCGGCGTCGAGGACCAATTTGGCGAAACCGGTCCATTGATCGGCGGTTTGCCCGTGGGGTCAAAATAATCGAACGAGCGTTTAGGTTGGTAAAATCGGAGGTTGTTTTGTCATGTACGGTCGAATTCTAGGTCGAGAGCGAACCCAAACTCAGCGATGTTGATAAAAAGTCGGTTCGAAATACCCGCACCGTGCAGCAGGTCCTCAATCGAATTCGACCGAGACAAGCGTTGGAAATGCAAAAGAAATAGACATGCAAATGCAGCGTGGCGACGCGATTGCGGTGGGACGTTGACCAAGCGGCGTTCGGCGTGACATACTAACGGGCTGAAATGCCTTCAAGTCGCCGCATGTCGCTAAGGAAGCGTGCCGATGTACGAATCAGACCAAATGCCCAGCGTTCGCAACGATGTTGAAGCGAAGAACCGACGCGAAGCCGTCAAGAAACTGATCGAGGGAAACCCGACGCTCAAAGAACTGTACGACCCAGGACCCAACGACGATGGTAAGGGCGGTTGGGTCAACGCGATCAAGGACCAACACAGACAGGTTTATCGATTGCTGTTCTACATCGATCGATTGCCGTTGGGGATCGAATGGAAAGACAAGGAATCGTACGAGATCCTTTACGGTGAAATTGGCGAGAACGACGAACCCAACTTTCCTCGCGCGCTATTCACGACCACCGGTGCGATCAACTTGATGCGAGATTCGATCCCAGGACCTCCTTTCGCGATCGCGATCAATACCAATTCACTGGAAATCGTTCCGTTTGAGCTAGAAGGTGACTTATTGACGGCCCCGCTTCTCAAACGAGGCATCGCCTATGTCTGTGCCTTCGACGGAAAAGAGCAAGGGCTCCGGATCTTGGACTTAAGGGAATACAGCGAGATCTATTGCAGTAAGGATCAACAAGAGATCCAAGTCCGGAATGAAAACACCGTAATCGTCGGCGATACAAAATTAGTTCGCGCGTTTTACTTGAAGTACATCGTCAGGCGGGCCGAACCCGAGGCGATCGACCCGAGAGACGCCGCCAACCGGATGCTCGGCGAATCAGATTGACCAACTTGCGTTGAGGCATCAACGCTGGTAGCGCAGCATTCCGGAAGCCACGCGTCGATACGATCGAAGCAAGCCACCCAGGCGTTCGGCCGTTTCGATTACCGCATCCATGATTGGCGGTCGATCCATGGGCACGATGGCCAAATCGTTTGCGACATCCCAGTGAACCTTTCGGTTGACGTGGGTGCTCTCTGTTAGGAGTTGGTATATTGTTCTTGGTTCGTCCGTGGGACTTTGGGGCAACTTCCGCGTTAGCCTCTGAAGCTGAAGAGCACGTTGTCCCATGTTATTCCCCGGACGAGCCGCTTTTCTTTTACAGCACCTACAACTGTGGAGAACGCTTTGCAAACCCGTGATGAGTTGTACGCCGCTCAGAAAGAGGCGAGCGAGCGGGAAGATTTGATCCTGTTCATCAATACGTGCTTCGCGGCGACTGGGCAAACGGAATACTACTCCAGTCGAAGTTGCGGGCAGGTGTCCATCGACTTTCTGCACCGTTATGTGCTGGCGAACTACCGCACCGTCTATCGGCGTGTGCTGGCGGCGGGAGTGAACGATTTCAACCGGGCTCGCATGGTGTTGAATCTTCTCGCTGCGGGAGCCCCCACGGACAAGGCGGGACGTGATGAAGAGGGCAAACTGCTTTCGGCGACGCTGCGGGGGTTACCGGCCAATCGCGTCTTTGCGTTGTTTGCACGCTTGCGTAAAGCCAAGATCAACAACCGACGAAGCCGGGCGGTCGTTCGCGACTATCTCAGATGGCGATCCAATCCTGCTTTCGATGCCGTGAAATACCGAACCAAAGTTCGTGTCGCCGCTCGTCACGCCCATCTCGACCTCGGTCGAGAGATAGGACATTTCTTGTTTAGGTTGAAGGACCAAAAACACTTTGAGACGCCTTTGTTCGATTCGTTCTTGCGTGCTCATTATTCCAAGCAAGCGGTTTACGAATTGCCTTACTCGGTCGCGGAGGGATTCGCATCGCGTCACGAAATTCCCAGGCTAGAGTTCTTGCGGAAAATCGAACCGCAGATGACGCATGCTGAAAAGCAGCGTATGCAGTCGACTGCCGAACGAGTTGGCATTGAAAAGCCGATCAGCGATATGTCTCGCACACCGCTCACCAAGCTAGCGACGTATGTGATCGGTTTACCGATCGAGCAACGCCGCAATCGGGTGGCGGAACTACATGACGCATTGAATGCGGCGGCGGAAAAAGCATTGCGAAAACGACCTCTGAACATCGGCAAGGTCGCTGCGGTTTTGGACCGCAGTCGATCGACGTGGGGATCGCGAGAACGACGACGGCGGCCGTTGGCAGTCGCCGTCGCCGTCCACTACCTGCTGGCCGCCAGTGCGAACGAGATGCGGTCGTTTTGGTCGCCGTCTCGTATCGACGACTCGACTGCGGTGGCGGCACACGATCATGTGCTCTTGGTCGAAGCCGGTGGGCAAACCGATTTGGGATCGCCGCTTCTCGCGGCGATCGAGTGGCAACCCGACAACATCATCATTGTTTCCGACGGTTACGAGAATGCACCGGCCGATGCCGTGGCCCAGATCGTTCACGCTTACCGTAAGCGGCTTTCACGAACCCACCCGATCGCCTTTATTCATGCCAATCCCGTGTTCGATCCAGATCACTTTTCGCCGAAACCGCTGGGCGGTTCGTTGACCACGATCGGACTTCGCGATGCAGAGGATCTCGGTGCCTCACTGGGGTTTGCAAAATTTGCATCCGGCGAAGCCTCACAAACACAACTCGAAACCTACCTCGGAAAGCTCTCGGCGGATTTAATCGGGGACAGTCATGTCTGATCGAGCAAGAGTGTTGAAAGGTCTGCAACTCGACGGTCTCACGATGGCTCCGCCACAGGTGTTGGGTGGAGTGCGTTTGGTGCCCCTCCTCCGCGATAGTCAACGTGACGACTTGCGGTTGTCACGCCGTGTTTATCCGGAAAACTTCGCCTGTGTGGAGGTTGATCCCAAGACCGTCTACACCAGCTATGTTCCACATGGATTGGTTGCCAATTGGACGACCGACGGTGGAGCCGTTTATGGATCGCAGATGTCCCAAGCGGCGAAGAAGAAAGATGGAAAGTCGTATGGACAATTCATCACGGCCCGGAATATGAGTTGCAGGGGTCTTCGCAAGATGGCTCGGCGGGAAGGCAAGACGCAACTGCGGTTCCTGCCGTTGCATGTCGCGATGGAAGGTTTGCTGGCTTTGCACTTCGGTGGCCCCGACATCGCGTGGACGGAGTATTCCACCGCCGTCATGCGAAGTGGGCTCTCACCTCGAAGTGAAACCGTTGTGTCCGGTGATCAGATCGCCGGTCTCGACGATGCACTGCGTCTGTTCGAGATTCACGAAAACCAAGTTGGCATGTTGATATTCGTTTCGGACGACTTGGCGTCGGCGTTCGTCGTGCCACATCGTGATGACTACGCCGCCTTGCATCACACACTGATCACCGACTTTTACGGCGAACTGATTTGGCAGTACGGGTTTTACGCGACCGAGAATAGGATCGCCCCCGAGCCGATTGACGTTGATTCGATTGACTCCATCGCCGACCTGCGCCGGGAAATCGATGCACTGCGAACCCGATGGAGCGAAATGAACGCGATGATGGCGCCGGCGATGATTAACCGAGTGTATCGCAGCGAGCGTGTGTACCGTTTCAAGCCGTTCAACTTAGAGCGTTTTATTTCCGATTTGGATCCGTCTGCCGAGAACCATATCGGCGAAGCGATCTATGCTGACGACGGAACGCTGCAGTATATGAAGACCTACCGACTGTCGTCATCGCAGACACGTCGGGCGTATTTGCTGAGCCAACTTGCTGGGCACGATTGGAACCTTGAACTTTGTGCTCTGGCGCTGGGCTGCCGTAAGAATGAGTTGATCCTGCGTCTCGAAAACGCCGGTTTCGGCTACATGCTGCACCAGCACGTCTTGGATGGTGCGAGGGCAAAGGAAAAACGATTGCTGAGTTGATCGTACGCGAGAATTGGTTTCTGCGGGCCGTTACCCGTTCATGGATAACGATTTGATCGAGTTGATCCGGTCAGCAGGAGACCGCGAGGCACTTGACCGAGCAATCCATGGCGATTTTCCTGGTGCCCGCGTTCACATCCACACAACCGATTTTGGGATGCAGTTGAAGTTGACTCAGCCAGGCATGCTGCGTGACTTAACCGCTGCGGAACTCTCGGACGGCACGCTTCGTTTTCTATTATTGGTTGCAGCCCTGCTAACGCCACGTCCACCCGAGTTGATGGTGCTCAATGAGCCGGACAACAGTCTCCATCCTGATCTCGTTCCCGCGTTCGCACGTCTCATCACTCTGGCTGCCGAGCGGAGCCAAGTGATTGTGGTAAGCCATAGCCAGCCCCTCGTCGAGCAACTCGAGTCGGACGAGATTTGCGCCTCCTCCGACTTGAAAAGCGACTCGGTGAAACGATCATGCAAGATGCAAACCTGCTCAGTCAATGCGGCTGGAATTGGCCGGCGCGATGAACAGGGGAGTTTCGTGGAAGTCACTTCATTAAACGAAGTAGCTCATCTCGAATAATCTCGCCCGATTCCCTGATCTTATCTGAGCTAATATCAAATCGGGTGTATGAGGATGATCTCCCAGTTTCCGTATAGCGACTTTCCATGTTGATATTGATGCCTTCTGCTCTGAACCTGAGTTTCTCGATTCCAGATTCTCGAAGCACGATCTCAACAGCATCCTGCATCGATTCCCGACTGTTGGCGTGCGGAAGCGCTTCGATCAACAGTTTGCACGCTTCCCTCAGTTTGTCTGGGTTCCACTTCCCAATCTTGTCCTCGAATACTTCAGAACCAAAAAGGCAATCCGCAATGCCATCGAACTCGCATGTTCTTTCATCCAAATTGGCTACCAGTTGGTTTAGAAGTTCTGCATTTGGTTGTTCGCGAAACTGGCGGATCGCTGCGAAGTAGGCTTTCAACTCCGAGTCGCCTGGCGTATGACTCGCCTTGAGCAATGACCGCAGCGGTTCCGGATGAAGTGCATCTTTTGCGTCAATTTCGTTTTGACGTTCATCTTCCTCGGTGGAAGCCAATGGAAACCGCTTCAGTTCCCCGGCATCCGATGGGTCCGAAAGCCTAAGAAATCCCTCGCGAACAAGAAGATGGTCAATTTGCTTTGGCTTTTCTTTCTTCTTGGAAACGTGTGCAAAGAATCTCAACATGCGTATTTGATCCTTGTCGACAATCGTGAACCAACTCCACCCCTCGGTCCAATGCATCACCTCGCCTAACCCCCAACCATCGGTGAAACCATGTTGGTTTCCGAAATCGGCTAGAATGGCGTCCACTTTTTCAGAATCACGCATATCCGTATTTGTTGGCAAGGTCTCCCGGTGCATTGCGAATGTTGAGAACCCACGGTTGCCCATCGCGATGAGTGCAGCGTACCGCTCTTTACTTCCTCCAAACCCAAGACTCTCGTCGAACACATTGAGACGAACCGGAGTGGTTTTATTGTCCGAAGCCAGAAATTCTCCTTCCTGGTAGCCGCCAGTGGTCACGACCTCTTTTAGTTCACCGACCCAATGTCGCTTCAGCGTCCAACTGTGTCCCTTTTTCGTTCCGCCCCCAGACATCTCGACGAGCTTCTCAGCCAAAGCCGTATTCACGCTTGCGTCATTTTGTGTGGGCTCCTCCGCTGCCGACAAGGATGACAACAAGGCCGACACAACGACGAGGGAATGAATGAAAGGCAAACGAAGTTGTTTGAGCATAATGATGGTAATCTCCTGACCGGCAGCTCACTAATCCATTCCCAAATCATAGACGAAGTTGGCGGTGGGCGTGACCGCTTCTTTCTTGACGCCGAGCTGTTCGACGATGATCAGTTGTAGCACGTTCCAAATGTCGGTGGCGTTCCATGAGTTTTGTCGCTCGGACAGTTTTGCGTAATTCATAGCGGCGATTTGGGTGACCCGACCTCGATAGTCGGTCAAGATTTTTGCCGGGAAGCGTTGGAATGGTTTTGTACCGGTTGCGGGAACCAGACCGACAAAAACAATCGTCAAGAACCCAAAGAAAGCACCAAGACCTAGCGCATTGTCCGCGGCGAATGTGGAATAACAAAACCAGCTCGCCGTTGCGGTAAGCAGAATCGACGTTTGCGTCATCCAATGCGGCCGTTGGAGTGGTGGCATCCTGAGATCCATTTCGGTTCCGAGTTTGGCCCACAATCGCAGGCGTCCTCTCAGCGGTAACGCGTCGGCAATTTTCCACGATGGGCGAATCCGTCTCACTTAGGTAGTGGCCGCCAACGGTTTGCTGACCAACATGATTAGCGTGCATAAGGTCAACGGTTGGTGTCCGACGATGGGTTAACGATGGTTGCAAATTGCGACCTGTTCGTCTGTTCTTTCAAATACTGCAACACCGTGTTGGTCATGTTAACGGTACTGTCGTGATAGACGACGTTTCTCATGATACCACGGGTGACGGAATCGTTTTGCTCCGAATCGATGTCTTCGCTGTTAAAACGCAGTACCAGGTTGATGTTGTTGCGGGTCGCAATGGCCCGCACTACTGCAGTCATTCGCTGATAACTGTCGTAATAAGTTTTGGCCTCGGCGTCACTGAGCTCTCTATGTTTGTAAATTGTGTACGACCGCAATGCCGATTCCAGATTCGCCACATATTCTTCTTGTCTGGCGTAGTCGGCCGTACCGACCTTCAGTGTCTTTAGTTGCTCCACGGACTGTTTCAAGGTGTCTCGCTTTTGTTTGAGTTCGGCCTTGTGTTTTTCCAAGTCGGCTTCGAGCTTGCTGATTTGTGCTTTGATCGCTGGTAGATTCTTAAGAATGTAGGTGACATCGATCAGCGCAACGCGGTGACCGGGTGGATGCGTTGACGCCGCTTGCTGGGCCGAAACCGGTGCGGGAGCCAAAACAAAACCCGCAAGCGTGGCAAACGCGATCGCAGCCTTGCCAAACCATCGCAGCACCTCGCTCGATTGGTTTGAAGATTGCTCGAACCGTATTGAAGCCGTGGATGCGATAGAATTTGTCAACACGGTCTATTTCCTCCTGAATCATTTTGTTGGGGTCATCCTGACTTTCCGCAGATTGTTGAACTTGTTTGACGCGGAAATCCGTTCGAACACTCTGCACTGTTGGTGACGGCGAGCAGCGTGTCAAGAGCAAAGTATACCGTTCAGACAACTTCTCTACTTGATTGCGGGCTGTCGAGACGGTTTCGGCGAGGATGATTTCTAACGAAAGATGATCAACACTAGCTTGAAAGCGTTGAATAAACACGTCATCATTTTTTTGCGATCTGCCGTTCGCGTTTGAAGACGCGAGCATCCTTTGCTTAGCAATGCTTCCGAACTTGTCCCGCACTGCACCGGCATCCGCACGCTGGCTTTTAGCACAAATATCTCGTTCCGAGATCTGATCGGCTCCCTTGTAATACGATGCGAGGACTTCTAGCCCGGCGGATAGTTCATCAAAGCGAGGTATGTTGGGATGAGGTCACGGCGTCAACCGAAATGGTCCACTTGAAGTCGACGATGCTATTTCTTATCGGTTGCTTTGCGATGCACTTGAGAGCCACTGTCCGAAGGAGCCGTAGGCGTCGATGCGAAGTCGTTCCATCGTTTCTTTGCTGCTAAGTGCTTCCCTCGTTCCGATCAGTGGCTGAGTCGCCGGAGGCTGCTCGCTTGACCCGTCGGCGGAATGAAACACAGGTGCCACCTCGATCCCGAAGATCCAACCGCGGTTCAGTCCTGATTGTGCGCTGACCGCAACCTTTCGCCAGTGGCCCCCGGGAGGTTTTAGCCGTGCGCTGTAACGAGGGCTGGATCTCATCGTTTGGGATACCCAATCGGGCGATGCGACAACCAGAGTCGTAGATGATTGGTATGGCACCCCGGCCACCTCAAGCGACGTTCGTCATACCGTGGTTGCATCGCTGGGGATTTTACCGAGCGTGATTCAAGAAATTCACCTTCGTGTTGAGACGCCCCGTCAAGTTTTCACTTCGTATTGATCCGGCACC
Organism: Novipirellula aureliae; assembly: GCF_007860185.1. NCBI lineage: Bacteria > Pseudomonadati > Planctomycetota > Planctomycetia > Pirellulales > Pirellulaceae > Novipirellula > Novipirellula aureliae. The sequence goes on along the minus strand of NZ_SJPY01000006.1, from coordinate 55,450 downwards.
TGAAAGATTCGCCAGTACGGATGGACGGCGTTCGTGGCTTGTTTGTCAGGGGATTCGAGCGGTAACCCATCGCGGCACCAGCCCAGAATGCTGTCACGATAGTTCGTCGCGTCGACGCCTGCGGCGACCAGATTCCGGGCGTACAAATAACTGCGTCCACCTACGGTGCAGTAAACAACAACTTGCCGGTTTGCCAATTCCTCCACGCTGGCTTCGTATTCCTGCTGCGTCATCGCACCTGGAATTCGGGAGACTGCTTGTTCCGATTGGCTGCGAACGTCGACCAGCACCGGCCGCGAGTGATCTGAATTCATCGCAGCGTGAAGATCCGACGTCGTGATCGTTTTCACCCTCGGTCGTCCAAACAATCGACGTGTCGCTTCGATTGCTCCAAAGCCAAGATCGCAAAGCCGAATGATCAGATCACCGGGTGACATCAACCTCTCCTTTGCCGTTTAAAACGGGTCATACGCGAACACCCTCATCCCCATGCCCCCAATATACATCGGATCATCGAAAAGCGAGACGCACAACGCACTGGGGCGACAACGCGTTTCCTCTTGACCCGTCGTGTCCCGCATAAAACCATTACCAGGCACAAAGCCATTCGCGAAATTGAGAGCCAGGGGAAGATACCCTTCTGCGAATAGAGCATGGGCTGCGGCCCCTAAACAACGTGCGGGGATCGAGCAACCCGTTTCGGTTGCTGGTGCGGTAATAGGGCATAAGATCGCTCTCGGCATAGACGTTTTCCGGAAGTGCAATCATCATCGGATAGCTTTCGGTGCATCGGCAATCGGACGTTCAAAAATAAACCTCGGCAAAACAAACCGTTTTATCAAGGCCAAGCGAGACATTTATCCCTCCCTGACCCCGTTGTCCCTAAGTAAGTTGCTCCTCAGCAGGGCTAGGCCGGAGGCCGACATATCCGCTGTCGGTGGCGTGAGCCCTTCGATCCGTGGATAGTTACACCATCGCCCCACAGGCCGGAGGCCGACACATCCACTGCCGGTTGCGTGAGCCACCGGCAGTGGATGACAACCGAACCACTAGCCCGGAGGGCGACACACCCGCGATCGATGTATCGGCCTCCGGCCTCAGGCCTGAAAACAATGCGACGTCGGTCGAAGTGATCGATGATGTTCACGAATCGGCCCGTCGTCGGTACCGAGCAAAGAGGCCGAAGGAGGAATCCAATATCGCGTACAATCGCCGCCGTCATTTCGGCGAAACACCGTTCACGGTCATCATCAGAAAGCTCCGCCAGATTTCGCCTTTCGCACCGACTCCTTTCCTACACGGAAGGATCGTGTTGCGGCAGCGCCGCATCGGGCTCGAAGCGGTGAAATCGAATTTACCATACATGTCAACGACAATCGTTGTCGGTGGCAGAAGCTATCGCTGGTTCGGTGGCAAGTATCACGGCCATGCCAGTCTTTAAGACCAGGTGGCGGTAGATCCAACCAACCCGGACAATCCCGATAATCGGAATGGTTTGCCTCAAGACGGTGATCCGATCAGGGCGATAATCCACGAGGTTTCTGGTTGTCGTGATGGGGGGACGGTGTGAGAATCGAAAGTCAACAACCTGAAGTGCTGACGCTTCAGCAGAAACGTCGCTCTCAAGACAAGAATATTCAAAATGTGTTCAGCGAAGTGCTTCGTGAAGCAGGGCGTCAAGGCTACGCGACCGCTGAAGTGACTGAATCCAACGAGCCGCTGCAAGAACGCGTCCAAGCGTCGTGGAACCAGTGGTACCAGATAGAGAGAATGGGCGGACGGTTTGCCACGGCCGAATCCCCGCAAGATCTTGGTGAATCATTCGGCAGGATCCTGACGAAAGCGTACGAGCAGGGTGCCTACGTCGCGCCCACATCGTTCCTGAAGGGACTTTCTGAGGCCGAACTCAAGAGCGTTCAGAATTCGCATTGGCTGGCCGAACCGATTGACGTTGATTCGTTGACCGAAGAGGGTGCGCTTAACCTGCTGCTCCCGCAAGCCGCTCAAGTTGATTTGAACGGCGACGGATTCACGCGTTCCGGAGTCGCCTACGGAATGAAATTTCCTGACAGTTCGACGTCGCGTGAGGTGACGCAGGCATGGGATGCGGCAACAGCAGACATGCCAGAAAGAGACCGAATGATTTACGAGCTGCAAATGATGGCTCCTGTCCTGTTTGCAAACCTGACGGTCGCTCCCGACGGGACCGTTTCTCAACGCGATTTCGATGATCCCGATTGGGTCAATCCGTTGACAGCGGACGGCTATTCGTTCTTGAAGGAAACTCAAAGTCGGATCGATAGCCTTGACTATTTCAAGAACCAAATGGACCCGACACGCTACGCAACAGATCGTCATTTCTGGAGTTCGTTCCAAGACAACCTTCGCCAGGCTGGGGCCAACTAGCCATTGAACAAGCGAAGCTTGTTTAAGTAGAAAACCGAAAAAACTCAAAGCCTTTCGCGTTTTACGCCTGTATTGGAGATATCGATCACTTCAACACTTACGCAAAAATAGGTGTTTTGCCTCTGCTGAATCCGGAGTTTTTCGTTGACCGAGTTGTCCTACAGTCCTGAGGAGGACTCCGTCCTAGGGGCGTCGATGCTTACTTCTTTAGAAGGGGGAAACGCTACGCTGAGTTTTACCATTCTTCGAGGGGCTTGACCGCCACGTTTTTTATCGAGACGCCGTCCTTCCATTGGGGTGACAGGAGGACGGCGATGGTTAGTGGCCCCTTGGTTTCGGGCAGACGGATGACGAGGCGGCTGACACCTTCATTGCGTTTTTGCGGAGGAAGCTGCTCGGCCGACTCGACGGTGAAAGCGGCGCCCGCGGGAGACAGGATTCGGGCAGTTAGCTGCTTGCCTTTGCAACTCAAATGAGCAAGTCCGGGGTTTTCGAGAGTGATCGTGGCATCGGTCGTCATGCCCCAGAGGACCTGGCAGGGACTCTCGATCTCGAACTCGTCCTGGACGAGGACAGCGCGGCGGTTGTCAGTCATCGCCACACCTCGAAGTGCTTTTGCGGCATACGCGGCATAGGCGTCGGTCAGGTCCACCTGGGCGAATGGGAACGCCTCGTTCGACTGAAAGTGCGTGAGTCTGGCAAGGGCGTTGGCATTCTGGTTCTTGCCGCCGAGCACGGGTACGTTGTGACTGAAAGAGCCCAGCCGATAGTAGGTCCAACGCGTGCCGCCCTCTTGATAACTCCAGTACTCCGGCAGATTGTAGTTGTCGCTGCCAAGATCTCTGGCCCAGCGAACGCCGAGAGCGTCCATCTCAAAATTGCCTAGATCCAGATGACCGTGATGCGCTTGGTTGCTGCCAGCCTTGACACCGACAAAGAGTGCCTCGGGATCATCCCAGTCGCTTCGGAACAGGGCTGTTTCGACGTCGCCTCTCAAAAGACGATCCAATTCCCGTGCAGGAGGTGTCTTGCCCGATGGAGGCGCATACCAGAGGATGTGAAAGGGGCTGACGTCGTCGGCCCCAACGAGATCGTGTTCGGAATCCGAAAAGTGGGGGTTATTGAACGTTCGGGCAAGCCAGAACATGCAGGCGGCCGACTTTCGCTTCTGGAAGTCTCCTGCATCCGCGAAACTGAAAAGAAGTCCCGTCGGAGATGTAAAATAAATGGGGACGTATCCGGTCTGGGACAGCCCCGGGATTTTGGAAAGGCCAAAATCCGATCCTAGCGCGGTCTCCAACGCAGTCAGTGCAAAGCCGGTGTAGCTTGTTGCATATTTCCAATAGCCGATCCCCTCGGCCCAGACGCCATCGGGCCCGTAAGAACGAATCGCTGTCGGTAAATTCTGAAGGGCATGGGTCACGACGAACCCCGCCGTTTCGGGCTCGGACTCGGCGACCGCTAACGCGCCGATCAGGAGCCCTCCGTTACAGACCTGATTCCAGTTATAGGCATACGTGAAGTGTTTGTAGCCGCTCTTGTATCGCTCGATGCCCGGCTTAAGTCCCAATTCGACAAGTGACGATCGAATACGGTCGCGAGTCTTCTCGTCCAGATAGTCATAGATCCAGTCGTAACCGATTCCAACGGCATGACACATCTCGGCGGTATCGAGGAAATGGCTGGGGTTCCAGTCGGGAAAGTCGCACACGGCCAAGAGGTTTTCCTTCATCTTCTCGGCGTACTTTTTCTCCCCTGTCCATCGCCAGGCAATCCCGAGGTCGTAGATGCGTTCCACACAGGACTTGCTGACGTGGAGAAGCCTCGGACCGCGCTTCTCATAGAGGAGTTTCGGGTCATCAAGACGGTTATCGGCCTGTCGACAAACCTCGCGCACAAATCGCTGGAGAACCTCGTCATTTTCAGCTTGTCGTTTCAAATCCCGCAGGGCGTCCTCTTTGAGCATCAGGCGAGGATGCTCGTGAACGAGAGTGTCAAAGATTTGGTTTGGGGCGACATTGGGTTCGGCAGCCCTTGACCTCTCTTGCCAACAGGCGGAAATCAGTAAGACCGTTAACATCGCATATCGAATTTTCAACACTTTACTTTTCCGCCTTACTATTTGAAATCGAGATCTCACGGGTGACAACGTTCCACAGGTCTACCTTAAGCATAATGTCTTCCTGCAGTTCTGTACCCTTATCTCAAACAGAGCTTTTGTCATACCACAAACAGACGCAACGCTCCGTTTATCGCCAGTGGCTCATCACACGTTTCGTTCCTATTCTCCGCTCAGATCCGTCAAGACCTTGAGCACGGTAGCATTGTGCTGCATGCCAGCTTTTGAGAGTTTTAGATCTTAGCATATTTGCACCGAGAAACATCCTATCCACGATTGTATTTTTGATTTCCCCAACGATGATCGGGCTAAGGCGATTTTGGCATCCTCGTTTCAATCGACATTTGTGCCTCCCGTTCTTATCGGCCCCCATGCTTGGTTCGCTCGGCCTCCACTGCGGGACGATAGACTAGGATTGCAATGGACTAGGTTTGCAATAGACTAGGATTGCAATACAGACTGACCGTGTTATTGTCACATGATCGTCTCATGAATCGAAACTCGCATTCTTGTGTTCTCCCTTTCTTATGTTCTCTATTTATGGTGTCGGCAAATCATGATGGTAACTTCCCGCATTTGCAATCTGTCTGATCTTCGGTCGTATTTCCCTCTCCCTCCATTGGACAAGAATACGATCCGTCGTGGACTGCGCGGTGTGATATTCCTCGTCACTTGCACGGTTTTGGTTTCGGCAACCGCCACCGCCCAACCATCCAAGCTTGAACCCACACTTGTCGCTGGTTCTGAAGTCAACCTTTCCTCCGTCATGGCAGCCGAGTGGGTGCAGGGGGAGGCGCCGACAACTTTTGAGCCTGGAAAAGTCTACATGTTTGAGTGCTGGGCCACATGGTGTGGCCCTTGCATCGCGTTGATTCCACACGTGAATGAACTCCACGAAAAATATTACGATAAAGGCCTGCGGGTCTATGGCATGAGTAGTTGGGAGGACGACAAAGGCAAGGTGGAGAAATTCGTTCAGAAAAAAGGCGCAGGCATGTCCTATCCGGTCGCCTATACGGGCGAGGGTTCGGCCTTCGAAACCGAATGGCTAACGGCGGCAGGCGTGAAGGCCATTCCCTACGCATTCATCGTCAGGAACGGAAAGCTGTTGCTTTCAACGGAAGCCTCTCGACTCACGGATTCGCTGGTTGAGACGCTGCTTTCTGGTGATGAAGGCGCGAAGCAGGCCGCCGCCGAAATCAAAGCCGCCTACGATGCTCGCGACAAAACGGAGAGCCTGATCAAAGAATTGCACTCCGCACGCCGCCGGGGGGACGTGACGAAGATGGCTGCTATCATCAACGAACTGGAGTCGCTCGATCCCAATCACCCACAGATCCCCACACTGAAACTCCAACTGCTGGTTGCTCGCAAGGAGTGGCCCGCCGCGGTTGCAGCTCTCAACGAAATGCCCGCGAGCGAATCCAAGAACTCGTTCCTGATGATGACCGGCATGCGCATTGCGATGAGCAATGGACACAATTATCCGACCGACTTCACCAAAGCCTTAACGGCCTCCTATTATGAACTAGTCAAGAACAGCGGACAGTCAATTGGCCCAAATCACTTTGCATGCCTGAGTATTCTTCACTGGAGGATCGGTGATAAGCAGACCGCTGCCATCACCGCCGACAAGGGTGTGGAAGTCGCCATGAACTTTTCGGGGGCAAGCGAATCCCGTACAGGAGCTTTCGTGCGATTCGCAAAATCCGTGAAAGAAGGCACCATGCCAAAGTATTCAGATCTGGCCATGTGGCAGCGTGAGGCAAAGGAAAAAGCCACAGCCACCGAAACAGAGTCCTCGCAGGACAATGAATAATTCGCCTCCCCGTTCACGCATCAATTTTTGCATTGAAATTCCTTGAGCGAACGGGTCTCAAGGTTTTTGGACCGCGGCGGTGAAAACACTGCCTAGCCTTTGAGTTTGGCTTGCTCGAGTTCCCAATACTCGATTGCAAAAACATCCTTTTCATCGAGGGAACGCCACCCCCCGAGCTGTTCGGCTTGGACCATGGCCTTCGCCGTGTGCGTTATAATGTCTGCGATGATGCCAGCCTCTTTTTCATTTCGGCCAATGGCAATCAAACCATGATTTCGGACAATCGCATAACGAGGACACGGGTCGAGCATGGTCTCGCCGTTTTCATACGATCGGAAATACTCGCGGTAATCCTTTTGGAATCTTTGAAACCCTTCTTCGGAGTCGTGATCAATGATGACCGGAAATGGTTTGGTACGTATCACATGCTCCGGAGTTAATTGACCTTTGCGCACGATGTCACCCACATTTGCCATCTTTGAAAGCGCAATCGCGTAAGGGGTTCGAACCTCTTTGAGCACGACATCACAGGCAAGCAATTGTGAGGCTTGCCGGGCAATCGCATCCTTCTGAGGAAAAGCCGATACGTCCTCCGTCTCGGGTACGACTGTGTGTTCCTCTAGATAGGCTTCTGCCATGCCCACCAACTCGATCATCTTGTCATAGCTTGCCTTCGCGTCAGCATGAAAGGTAAAGATACCATGGTTGAGCAACACGAGCCCTTCTATCGAATCCCAGCTCAGGTCCTGTGTCATCCGGCGAATCGTCTTGGCCAATTCGAAACCAGGCATGACATACGGGACAATCATCACGCGTTTTCCGTAAATCTCCTTGAAGCGGGCTTCCCCGTCGGACGTGTTTGAAATCGTTGCAACCGCATCGGCATGTGTGTGGTCTACAAAAGTGAACGGAATGAGTGCGTGCAAAACGGCTTCGATACTGGGATTCGGCGCTTTCTCATCTAGCAGAGCCGCTCGTTGACCTGCAACCAATTCAGTGTCGCTGAGATGGTCCTGTTCCGCCATTGACAACAAGACATCCATTTTCACCGGGGAGAACCCAGGGCGTTCGATGGTATCAAGACTCCATCCACTTCCCTTGACATAGAGGGTGTCACCCACCTTTACCGATGTGTTGCCACCACCATGCAGAACCAAATCCGGTTCGACGCCTTGCAAACGCGATGTATACACCCGCAAATCCACAGGATCCGTGTAGGCAATCGCCTCGACCTCATTCCATCGATTGATCATTTTTGTATCCGTATTGATAGTGTTGATAGTGTTGATAGTGTTGAACGGTTGAAGCCAACGGTGACGAAGCGGCGTCCGCTGAACGGAATGGCTTGAGACGATTTTGCTTAGTACTTGGCTTGGAAAAGTTGAGTTGAACTATGCGTGATGAATCAACTCCACCGAGGATTTATCTTCGATCAACTCCGGTGCTTTTAGAACGAAATATTTAAAATGTTCACTCTGTTTATGGGCTTCCAGATCCTCTTCACTCTCCCATCTTTCCATCAGAGAGAACTCTCGTGGGTTATGTGTTTGTTGATAGAGGTCATAGGCAAGACATCCGTGTTCCTTCTTTGATTCGGCAACCATACCTTTCAGTAGCTCGAGCAAATGAGGTTCGTTATTCAGCGTTGCTTTTATCGTAATTCGTTTGGAAATCGACATATTGAATCTTTGTGTGTTTCTGTTTTTTCCATCCCGGTGCTAATGCTCTTCACAAGCGGTAGGAAAGATTCGCTTGGCACGTTTCGCCCATTGCTTTATTACCCATCTCTCTCCCCCCCCCGTCTCTCACCCCCCGCCTCTCCCCCCGAACGCCAGGATCACTGCGTCTGGTCCTCGATATCCGCCGAACATTCGGCACGGCAAGATGGCAGGCTACCGAGTCAATGCGAACCAAATATCCTAGTCGAGATGACTCTCCCTGTACAAGACGGTCTCCCGAGCAACTCTTGGTTCACTCGAATCTTTAAATTCTTAACGGCGATTGCGAGGACGGTGTTTTGATGGCCGAAACGCGACGCGCAGAACCAAACGGCTGATGCCTGCCACTCCTCCGAGGGATTCTTCAACGAGACGGTCGCCTTTGCCCGGCTCCACGACGATCATTACGATATCCCAGTCGTTATCATCCCAGTCGTCATCCCAGTCGTTTCGGTCATGCCGGAGGACGGATTTACCACTGCCATTGCGATCGCTGCCGAACACAGATGACACTCGACCGGGGACCGTCGGGGATGCGTTCTGATTTCGTTTGGAATTTCGTCGTTCGGGTCGCCAATGAACGGACAAGACCTTTGCTGCCCCTCTGAGATTCGCAAAGATCGATTTCCAATGGGTATTTCGCTGCGGCGCGGTGTTTTCCCAAGACGCTCTCGAGCGCCGATCCCGTTGTCGAGTTGCGATGCGAGTTATCTCGTATCGAACCCATCGGTACTTTGGTGATCGGGTGAAACCTCACGGAATATCACGTGTCGGTTTCCTGACGCTTGCTTGGACTACGACTAAGAAACCGCGACTAAGAGACCGCGATTAAGAGACTGCCGCGAATCGATGCTCCAAGGTGTGGGATTCGCCATGCTGTGTATGTTGCTTGTTCAATGCTCGCAGTTCAACCGCGAGCGATTCATCTTGGACTTTTAGTCGCACCCATCCGTTTGGGTGTTTGGCGTTGAAGACGTATGCACAGGGCGGTTGGTTGATCAAGTGAACGCCACCTGATGTTTTGTTCCGATTCCAGTTATGCGTGTGACCGTAGAAATACGCTTGAACGTGCGGCTGTGAATGCAACACATCGATAAACTTCGCCGTGTCCGACAAGCCACTTCCTTCTGCCGTTGAACCTTCCGGCAGAAACTGCGGATTGTGGTGGCCGATGACGATCGCGGTTTTGTCACGGTGTTCGGCTAACGACTTGGCAAGCCACTGCAACTGCGTCTCACCAAGTTTGCCAGAGACTTCATTGACAATGTTCAGCGAATCCACCAAAAACAAATTAGCGTGGCGTCCTGGCACGATTGCGACGTGTTTTCCGTCGACCAACGCAGCATCGGGTTTCTGTTTTTTGAACGCAGCGTAGAACGGATCGCGATCATCGTGGTTACCCATCGTCATGTGTATGGGCAAACCCGCTGCCGTTATTCGATCGAGAGCTATTCGCAACGTGGCGTAGTCACCTGGCCGTCCCCTTAAACGGGCACAGTCGCCATTGATGATCACGCCAAGCGGTTTGTTTTCTTCAGCCAGCAGTTCGTCGATGATTTTATTTAAGTTGTCGAACATGTTCACGCCACGAGAGACCGCATCCTTGTTGGCGGCGATGTGCGTGTCGGCCAACAGTGCCCAGTAATCGGCAGATTGATCAGCAGATTCATCCGTCGCCGCCATGAGCCATGGACATCCCAACGTGACCGCAGCGGTGGCTAGCGATGCTTGAACAAATCGTCTTCGAGAAGCGGGGATCAGATGCAGCGACATAATTCGTCCTCCAAAGTACCTATGGTTGGTTCGTATCATCATCGAGCATTGTAGCACACTCCCCCGACTGCATGGATGATGGAAATCGACCCTAGTTGCCTGCCTTGCATCTCGTACCGCGTCGCATCTTCCGTTATCATACGGCGGTCGATATTTCTCGCACCCAATAGATATCATCCCACCACTTCAGGCAGCTCGCATCATGTCTTGCCCATTAAAACACCTCGCCAAGCTCGACCGATTGACCGCCCCGAACGGACAACGGCAAGTGCAACGAACGCACGGCGAACCCGCTCTCAAACGCATCCACGATCGCTGCCGCTGCAATCGGGTTCTGACCATCTTGGCAATGAGCCTGCTGTGCAACATCGCTCTTGGCGAAGAAGGCATGTATCCGATGAGTGAGCTACAGCGACTCGACTTGAAAGAGCGTGGCATCGAATTGACAGCCGCGGAACTCTTCAATCCCGAAGCGATCAGCTTGGTGGACGGCGTTTGCCGCGTGAACGGCTGCACCGGATCTTTTGTATCGCCCGAGGGCTTGATCATCACCAATCATCATTGCGCCTACGGTGCGATCCAAAAGGCAAGCACCGCCGAGCATGACTACCTCGAAGACGGTTTTCAAGCGGACTCGCGAGCCGAAGAAATCCCAGCCCCCGACTACACGGTCCGCGTAACCGAAGACTACCGTGACGTGTCCGACGAGGTGCTGCGTGTGGTGACAGCCAACATGGACTTTTTGCAGCGCACGCAGGCCATCGAAAAACGTTGCAAGGAATTGGAAGCGGCCGCCGAGGCCGCGCAGCCGGAGTTGCGAGCGGAAGTGGCGGAGATGTTCGTCGGCAAGACGTACGTGCTCTTTCAGTACACGTATTTGAAAGACATTCGCCTTGTCTTCGCGCCGCCGCAATCGATTGGCAACTTTGGCGGCGAAGCTGACAACTGGATGTGGCCGCGACACACGGGCGACTTTTCGTTCATGCGGGCTTATACAGCACCCGACGGTAGCAGTGCACCGTACTCACCGGAAAATGTGCCTTACCGACCCAAGCGATCCATTCAGGTCTCAGCCGAAGGCGTGGTAGAAAACGATGCCGTCTTCCTGCTCGGCTACCCGGGCCGTACCGCGCGGCACAAGACGGCTGCGTTTCTAAACTACGAACAGAATACCCGACTGCCGACCATCGTTGAACTTTACAACTGGCAAATTGATGTGATGACGGAAGCCGGCAACCAGGACCGTGGCGTCGAAATTCAACACGCATCGCGTATGCGTTCACTAGCCAACACTGAGAAACGTTCTCGCGGACAACTACAAGGCCTTATCCGGGCCGACATCGCGGCGACGCGAGCAGCCGAGGAAACCAAGCTGCAAGCATACATCGAGCAGGACGCCGAACGAAAACGAAAATATGGACATTTGCTGTGCGACATCGCATCGGTTTACGATGAAATCGAACAGGCAGCGACGCGAGAGATTCTGCTCAGCCAACTCCGCTCGGGCAGCCGCATCGGCGCGGTCGCTTACTTCCTTTTCGACGCAGCCGTCGAGCGAACCAAGCCGGACCTGGAACGCGAAAGCGAGTACATGGATCGCAATTGGCAGCAATCGACGCAGACCTTGCTGACTTCGTTGCAAGATATCCATCAACCGACCGAAGCAATCATCTTGGCTGGTCTGCTCGAACGATTAAAAGCCATCAACGCCGATCAAGAAATTCCAGCGTTAGCGGAATCGTTGGCCGACCAAGCAGACCTGTTGGCGTACACCACTCGCCTGACCCAGCAAAGTCGTTTGAACGATCGCCAGTTCGTGCAATCCTTGCTCGACTCGACGCCACAAGAACTTCAGCAAGCCGACGATCCCATGTTAAGCTTTATCGTCAAACTACATCCGCTGTTCGACGAGATTCGACGCCAGGATAAAGCACGAGAGGGCAAGTTAAGTGAACTCTACGGTTCTCTCATCGATGTCAAACAGCAATACTTGTCGGCCAATTTTGTGCCCGATGCCAACGCGACGCTCCGCTTTACCTGCGGCTACATCCGTCGCTACTCGCCTGAAGACGCGGTCATCAAATTGCCGATCACGACACTCAGCGGTGTTATCGACAAAACCACCGGGGTGGCTCCATTCATCACGCCCGAACCGGTATTGAGCAAATACGCTCAACAAGACTTTGGACCGTTCAAGAACGAACAACTCGGCGATGTCCCCGTCGCAATCCTGTACAACACCGACACCACCGGCGGGAATTCAGGCAGCCCGATTTTTAACGCAACCGGAGAATTGGTGGGCGTCAATTTTGATCGCTGCTTTGAGGCAACCATCAATGATTTCGCTTGGGACGAAAGCTACAGTCGTTCGATCGGTGTCGACATCCGTTACGTGTTGTGGATCACCGGCATCGCTTACGGAGCCAACCACTTGCTGGAAGAAATGAATGTCCCGTATCGGCAGCCGTGATTGGACGCCCCCCTATTTCAGACAGAATCATGGCTGATTGGACGGCGGTCCATTAAATGTTGACCGTTAGGTTGATGGATGGCGCTGGTATGCCAAGGTTTTTGAGACACTTCGGTCGGTAGCAAGGCCCGTTCCAAACGCCGACGATCGATCCGAGGAGGTTGCCTAGCGATCTTCCAACGAAACTCACTTGGACCCCGAGTCGCCAGAAATTTGGCATTTGCAGCGGTATCATCTATACTGCTCTCCGCCCGGGCGAGTTCAAGCCGGCAATTCGTATTGAAATATCCTTCATTTACCAAAACCTTAGCAACTTCAGGTAAGCCATGTTTCAGATCGAAAAAAACGTTTCGATAATCGGAAAGAATGATTACGGAACTTATCCGTATGTTGGTTACAGCGTGAACAGTTCGATGAAGCGTTTTAAGGTGTTCAGCCGAGGTTTTAGCAATCCTGTCAGTGCCTCGATATTTGCCTATCTGAGTCAAATCCCCCAGGTTCCTTGGGCGGTAGCAGAAAAATGTGTCGTCGGATTTGAAAAGAAACTCAACCCCTGTGGTGCGATAAAGGCGATGTACGAGGTCACGCCGCTCGATCTCGTCACCAAACTACCGGAAATTGGTCCAATTATCGAAGTCGCCTCGAAATGCGTCATGTCGCTTGGTGGGGCGATTGTCGACTTGCAGGTCTCTAGCAAAAGCTCAAACTACAATCCGCATATGCCGACCAATGCTCGGAACTGGGCCAGCGATGGCACGACTCAATATGTCGATTACGCGGTGAAATACTGGAAAAAGCATCCCAAAGAAGGACCGGCATACAAGTTATTGAGCGATGCTTAGCGAGTGAGAAACGGGATCTTGCCAGGGATTGTCGTTTTCAAACGGCGGTCCCGAGGCGGGCGAGTTTGGCATGCGAGGTAACCGCAACGGTACCGTCCAAAGTCTAACGATTTCGCCCACAGATCGCCCTCCATTTGGATCGGGTTGACGCACTCTAGTGCACAAATCGTCGCTGTGCAGGTATGATTGAGGCATCCGAGAGGTCACACCAATTTCCTGACTACCTAAAAAGCGAATCGCAATGTTTTCCTCATTCCTGCAATTTGTTGTCATCATCCAATTGGCGGGCCCCTTGGTGGCCAATGCGGAGACGCTTCAGGATCAAAAACACAATCCACAATTCGAACAACTCACGGCAAAGTATCTCGACGAGTTCCCCGCATACTCGCCCGTCGCGGCGACGGCTTTAGGGGACCATCGCTTCGACAGTCAGCTGAACGAAGTGAGCGAGGAAGCCCGAACTCGGCAGGCGGAGTTTTGCACCCGCTATTTGGATCAGCTTGGCCAGATCGACCCAGAGCAATTGTCTCGCGCGAATCAAGTGGATCACTCTCTGTTAACACATGAATTAAAAGGGACGTTGTGGCAAATCGAGACCCTTCAAGAATGGGCTTGGAATCCGCTGACGTACACAAGTCTCGCGGGCGACGCGATCTATGGTTTGATGGCTCGTGACTTTGCCCCACTTCCTGCAAGACTAGGGCACGTTGCAGACCGTCTGGAGCAGTTCCCCCGCTTGTTTAGCCAGATTCGCGACACACTCGATCCTCAGCGTGTACCGAAGATTCATGCGGAGACGGCGGTAAAACAGAATCGCGGATTGTTGAGTATTTTGGACAACTTCGTCGAACCACATGTCGATCAACTTCCGGATGCGGAACGTCAACGACTAAGGCATGCAATCACCGAGACTCGCGCGGCAGTGCAGGAGCATCAGAAGTGGCTCGAGACCGAACTACTACCCAACGCAGGTGGCGATTTTCGTCTGGGCCCGAAACTGTATGATGAGAGACTCACCTTTACCCTTAAGACCCCCTTGAGCCGAAGTCAGGTCCGAGAGCGGGCCGAACGGGAACTCGTCCGAGTACGCGACGAGATGTACCGCGTGTCCCAGCAGGTCTACCAACAGAAATATCCCTACACCGAATTTCCGGAACAGCCTTCCGCCGAGTACAAACAGGCCATTATTCGAACCTGCCTCGAAATGGCTTACCAGGATGCGCCTCCAGCCGACGAGATCGTCGAGACGGCCAAAAAATCCTTGCAACTGACAACGGATTTCGTACGAGAAAACGAGCTGATCACGTTGCCAGCCGATCCCGTTGAAATCATCGTCATGCCCGAGTTTCAGCGAGGCGTCTCATTGGCTTACTGTGATTCCCCTGGACCGCTAGACGTTGGGCTCACCACGTACTACGCCGTGGCCCCACTCCCAGAGGATTGGGATGAAAAACAAATCCAATCTTTCCTGCGGGAATACAACATTCGGTCCATTCACGATTTGACCATCCATGAGGCCATGCCGGGGCACTTCGTCCAATTGGCCCATGCCAACCGCTACCCAGGCAAGCTGCGGGCCGTACTGTCTTCGGGAGTCTTCATCGAAGGCTGGGCTGTCTATGCCGAACAAATGATGGTTGAGGAAGGCTTTCTCGACGGTGACCCTTTGATGCGTTTGATCAATCTAAAATGGTACCTTCGCGGCATCGGTAACGCGATTATCGACCAGGCGATCCATTGCGAGGGAATGACACGCGACGAGGCGATGAAATTGATGACAGAGGACACGTTCCAGGAGGAACGCGAGGCAGCGGCTAAATGGGTACGGGCCCAACTCACCTCCACACAACTGGCTACCTATTTCGTCGGTACCCAAGAACATTTCGATCTAAGACGCGAGCTCAAAGAGGAGTGGGGAGCCAACTTCGATTTAAAAAAATATCACGACAAGATTCTCTCCTATGGCTCGCCACCCACTCAGTACGTGCGAGCGTTGGCGTTGCAGAAACCGATTCCCCGCTTGCAGTGAGAGCGAATGCTTCAACACGCTTTGGAGAGGGCGTCGCCAATCTCGCCAGAGATTGGGGCTGCGCCATGAAATCCATCTAAAGTCTGGCGACATCCGCTACGGCCAACCCAAACAAGAAGACACAGGGAGTCTCTTGGAGGGTGGTGTTGGAGTACGAAAATGGAGTCTTTTCGGATGCTTGGTCGCAATCGGCAGTGACGTTCACTGAGAAGTGCCATTTTTCTGGTTTTCCTCGGCAAATGTTGCTGGCTGATGGAGCAACTCATTGATGGAAAATTCAGATCGCGAACAACACGACCAGTTTCTCCGGTTCTTCATGGAGCATGAGGAGTCGCTGCGTCTGTTCGTCCGTTCACTGCTCTTTAATCAAGAGGAATGTCGGGAAGTCATGCAGGAGGCGGCCGTTGTGCTTTGGCGAAAATTCGACGACTCGATGGACAGCATTGCATTTCGGCGTTGGGCGTTCGGTGTGGCGAGGATGGAGGCATTGACATTTCGCAGGGATCGGGCCAGAGATCGTCATACGTTTGGCGACGACGTCGTGCAGTTATTGGAGCAAACCGCACAAGCGGAGACGGCCCTATTGCAGCGGGAGAGAAACGCGTTGGGAAAATGCGTGGAAAAACTTCCCGCCGATCAACGCGAATTGGTGGGCTCTGCCTATGAGCCTGGCGTGAAAAAAAGTGAGTTGGCCCGCAAGCTCGGATGGACGCCAATGGCGCTCTATAAGAAGCTGCACCGCATTCGTATGCAGTTGATGGATTGTACCGAACGAGAACTGGCATCGGAGGGAAACTCATGAGTTCGAGCACCGCCCAGCTTGAATTGATGCGACGATGTCTCGATGGCGAGGCATCCGACGATGAATTCGCTCAGTTGGAGCAGCGACTGCGCAACGATACGGAGATCCGCAAAACGTATTTGCGGTATGTCAATGTGGATTCGGCTCTCGCTGCACTGCCGAAACGCTTCCACCCGTCCGCTGGCTACTTTGGCCTAGGCCCATGTCAACATTCGCAGACAACCGAACGGGGATGGTTTGGTTCGCATGGACTAACCGGGTGGATCGCGATGAGCGCCGTGGTGGTGATGCTTGTCGGGGTGCTGATCCATCAAACCGTCGACGGGAACCGAAGTGTGCCGCAGCATGAGCGAGCTGGTCAAGACGTCGCGCCGTTGGGAGGCATCAATGACACCGGTGTTGCGGTGCTGACCCGGGTCGCTGGTCTAGAGGGGGCAACAACAAAAGATTGGCGAGTGGGCCAAACCGTCTCACCGGGGTTGATGGCTTGGGATGCGGGGCTGATGCAGTTGGAGTTTTATGGCGGGGCCACGGTTGTGGCCGAAGGTCCGGCGAGGATAGAGATCCTCGATGAATCGCGTATTGTTTGCCAATGGGGGCGTCTCAGGGCGCATGTTCCAGAGCCCGCGCGTGGGTTTGCGGTGCTTGCACCCTCGTTTGAGCTGGTCGACCTCGGCACAGAATTCGGATTGAATGTACTGGACGATGGGGTGTCCGAAGTTCATGTGTTTGACGGCAAAGTCGAACTCTACGATGCTGAATCAAATCGCAGTCCGGCGTCAAGACGCGAGCTTCGTGCGGGTGACGCACTAACGATCGATCGCGACGGAACCACGACGCCGGCGACCGTTCGTGATATCGATTTCGTTACATCGGATCGGCTCAGTACGATGGCCGATCACCACCATCAGGAACAGCTACACAGTTGGCGCGCCCTGCGTGAGTCGCTCCAGGATGATCCCCGCGTCATCGCTTACTTTCCCTTTGAAAAAAGCGATACCGAAGACCGATTACTTATCGGAGATGGCGTCGGTGGCACGACGATCGAGGGTGCCATCGTTGGTTGCGAATGGGCCCAAGGACGCTGGCCAAACAAATCATCGCTGCAGTTCAAGCGACCGGGCGATCGCGTGCGAATCACAATCCCGGACGATTTTGAAGCGTTGACCTATTCAACCTGGGTGCGAGTGGACGGACTCGACCGCACGCGCAATTCGCTTTTGATGACCGATGGTTTCGGTAAGAACGGAATTCACTGGCAGATTCGCCAAGACGGAAGTCTGACCCTTGGGATGCGATACGCCAACGAACGTGTTCACAATTATCATACGCGTCCGATTTTCAACCTCTTTCGCCTAGGGCAATGGGTGCATTTGGCGACCGTTTACGACACGGGCAAGGGGCAGGTGACCCATTACGTCAATGGAGAGCCTGCCGAACGTCTCCAGCTGCAGCCGTTTGCTGACGGGGAGCTAAAGATTGGCAATTCAACCATCGGCAATTGGAGTGGGCGTGGCGCATCGGACGTTCGTAGCTTCAATGGAAGCATCGATGAGCTGATCATCTTCAGCCAAGCACTCGACGGTCAGGAAGTGCGACGCATCTATGAGGCCGGTCGTCCATGATTATCGATTCACATGAGCTTCATCGTCGACGAACTCTCGTTGGTCGTCATTTCGAGCGGAGCAAGCGAATTTCGCCAGTCATGGTCTGTCGGAGGTTATTGTTTCACTGCCAAGGAATGGCTGGTTTGAACTGTCATTGGGTACTCCATTTAATGAAATTTCGATTATTGACTGCAATGTTCATGCTCGCCAGCGGTGTGACTGCTGCACAAATATCAAGCGTCGCAACGGCGCAAGAATTTGCCAGCTCTGACAGGCCGACACTCGAGCAGCTGAAGGCCGAAGGCGCGTTTCAGTCGAGCTATCGGAAATCGATTCCGCAAACGAAAACGTTTGAAACGCCGCAGTCAGATTTGAATGGATTCCGCGCGGAGATCGAACCCGCGCTCAAGCAGGCTTGCTACGATTGCCACGGATCGGAAAACGCCGAAGGCGACATGCGAATCGACACATTGGATCCCGATCTTCTGCACGGGGAAGATATCAGTTGGTGGCTAGTGCTGCGTTACATCTAGGAATTAGGATTGGCTCAGATCTTTGTTTGAGTCATACTATTGGGAACACGGAGGTATCCCATGCAGAAAAAGTATATCGTTCGGTTGAGCGATCAGGAACGTATTGGCGAGGATGTTTTCAAAAGCCTCGTAATCTGCATCCTTCTTAAAAATCGTCGACCGGCCATTGCCTCGATTCAAGGCATGGTAAATCGCATCTTTCTCGTCAGCACGTTTAGGCCGGGGCATGTCAACATGCATAATACCAATCAAACCGCTGGCAAAGAGTCCTGACACCTTTCCATTCCCAAACCGCTGGCAAAGAGTCCTGACACCTTTCCATTCCCTGTGGTTGTAAAACTACCTGCGTTTCTTGTTGACTATGTCGAGGTCGGATTGCAAGGCGAAGACGGAGCAATACCGTTACCAATTGACGAAGACGACGATTTGTATTCGCCTGACGAAACGGGAACGAAATGGAAGTGTGAGAACTGTGGTGAGCTCAACGCCTCCTCGTTTGATCTTTGTTGGCAATGTCAGCATGAGTATGGCGAGCCACCCCAATGACACCGCCTCCCCATTCCTCCGCCTTTCGACTCCGTGACTATCGCCCTGAAGATGCCCCTCTTCTTTCGAGCCTGTTTTATGACAGCGTCCACCGAGTCAACTCGCGTGATTACTCCCCCGACCAGATCGCGGCCTGGGCACCAGAGCAGATCGATCAAGGAAAGTGGGCTGCACGATTCCAAGACAAAATCGCGGTAGTCGCCAAATCGGATTCCACCGTCGTCGGCTTCGCCGACATCAGTACCGATGGACACTTGGATCGCTTATTCGTATCGGCCGAACACCAACGGCGTGGCGTCGCTTCGATGCTACTCGACGAGCTTGTTCGTCGAGCAGGCAAACTTAGCATCGATTGCATTACGACTGAAGCCAGTATCACCGCCAAACCATTCTTCCTCGCTCGCGGCTTTGAGGTTTTGAAAGAGCAATCGGTCGAGTGTCGTGGACAATGGTTGACGAATTATCGAATGCAGCGATTGTTGGAATAAGATGGTGATCATCGTCACCCACTCAGCCAATCACCAAAGAGCCGATGGTTTCTATACCATATTGCTCACAAGTCACGAATCATGACCGAGTTTCTCGCAAATGTGAACGACCGATTCCAACAGGGATGGGGAAACATCGTGTGGCACCTGCGAACTGATGCTTAAAAGGCAATCCTGCAATGACTCCCCCGACATCATTGATATGGCTGCCGCTGCGATCGTGGGCGAGCGACTCATGCCAGCACTGCATGCCACTAGAATCCGGAAGTTATTCTGAAGCAATGAGCGTAAACACTGGATCGCCGCAGTGAGCATCTCGTCAGTGTTCGATTCGTCGTCGTGAAGTGGGAAACGGCAGTAGATGATGTCACGTCCAAGGACTGCGGGAGGTTCATTCGCGGCGAGATCTACCACAGCGGCAATGTCCTGATCATAGATTGACTTCAGGTCGCGAGCAGAGACCGCATCGCTGATCAACAATCGATTTTGAAAGATATCACGAATCATTTCCTTGTTCCTTGTTCAATTGTTTCAATACAAAACGAATGAATGCGTTCACTTCACGAGCGTGCGTCAGTGAAATGACGTGACCACCACCAGCGACGATTTGCGTTGGCGTTGTGTGTCGGATCGGCAATACCATGTCGCGGTCACCATGAATGTGAAAGATGGGGCAGCCAAATTGCGGTGTGGATTCCCAATCGAGGATTCGCGACAGCGACCACTTAAATACTCTCGGATCGCTGTGACGGAATTGGCGAGCCAGTCCGCTAGGGTCTGGAAACCAACCGCCAATTAGCTTCGATCCAATCGGCACGCAAGCAATCTGCATCAGCCGGACAGGCAGCAGTGAAACGAGTGGCCGCAGCGGACGAGCCCATTTTGCGTATCGCGGCAACTCGTCCGAAGATCGAATACTACCAATTAGGATCACGGCCAGTGGATCAAGGTACTTGGCAACATGCAAAGCCACGATCCCACCGAACGACGCGCCACCAATCACCGCTGGTCCATAAGACCGCAACTCGCTTGCCAATCGCTCACTGTAGCTGTCAAGCGTATCATCTGATTTAGGAACCGGCCAACTCGGCACGACCAGGTTTTCGAACGCGAGCGACTGCGGAGCAAAGACCTCGCAATCCGCAGCGAGCCCTGAAAACAGAATCAGGGGGATTGAGTCACTGTGCATCGCTTACTTCAGTCCTTCTTAACTCCGAAACCACCAATGAATGATCACTACCGTCGCGCTTTATGATTTTGGAATTGATTGTTTCAAAGTGCGGCGTATGAAAAATGTAATCGATCCTCAGAGCGAGCGGTAACGGGCGTTGTCTCTTGAAAACAAATCAGATCGGAATCTGCTTCGGAAATTGCGTCGAGAATTTGGTCACCGCGACGGTTACCCCAATTCAAATTGTAGGTCGCAATGGTGAATGTTTCGCCAATCGCATTTGATGAAAGTATGCCCACGGAGGCAATAAATAGTACAATCGACCGAATCATGCTTCCGTTCCATCCGTGTTCGGGGCCAAAGCGAAATGATGATCTAAGAACACGCTAATGGTCGTGCGGCGAACCCAATGAGCGATTTTCGTCTATTCGCAGGAGATGTAGATGAGTTCAATAAAATACGAACCAACTCCCATTACCAACACCGTCCCGATCCCAAGTGCCAATACAACTTCATACTGTGGAACGACAAAATGTATGGCAACAATGCAACCGCTCAGAACGGAAGCCAACCACGCAATGATAGACGCAAAGAAGCTTACCAGAAGCGGTCTGGCCAAATCTGGTTCGTCTGCGTAGCAACGGGCACCGAAGAAAGCTAATTGGGAGGTGCATGCTAAGTACGCTGATGATGTGACCGTCAAAATTGCCCAAAGGTAGCTTGCTGTCCCAGCGACAATAACCATCAACGGCGAAATTAGCAACAGCACGATTGCCAAAGCAGAATAGAGATATCCGTAGAACCGAAATCCATTAACCAGTGCCTCACTTGTCGATTGACTCGTTCGATCAATGCAGACCGGTTTGCCATGCAGCGACAGAATCAACCTCCACCATGTACGAAGCACGGGAACGGCATCAAAAGCGCGTCGCACCTTCGAAGAACTACGAATGACCTGCGCAAATTTCATGCTATCTCCAATCGATGAGAAGAGTCCGTCAATTAACGGAAGTGCTTCCATTCTAGCCAACTCCAAGCAGTCGCCGTGCACCGCAGTGGCTCATGGGCTGAATATATTTCGAGAAGGCGAAGCAATGATGACCAGTTCAGACTCCTCGAGATACCGTCAGTTGGTGCCGTGTCAGCCGACTTGCTCGTCCGAATACGACTGCGTGGAGGTTGAGTCCGCGTTTGCGGCAGGGCTAGGCATTGAAAAGATGCCGTGGTAGCTGGGCAGGCGGATGGAGTAAATTAGAACGGCAAATGTGATGGGAAGTACGATAACCATTGCATAAAGCGTATGCGTTTCAGTAATCATGCAAACCGTGGCGATGAAAACGAAGCATCCCGCCCAAACGAGTTCAGGTTTACGCGGAACACGAAAAAGATTGCAAAAAAGAAAGAAGTGAGCGAGAACGAAAGGAAACAGCCAGGCGATCGAGCCGAGTTCACGTAATCCCCAGACCGTCGCGATGCCGCAGGCAATGATCGCCAATGCATCTGTCACCGAAAAACGAAAGCCGTGACTAGGATGGAAATTCCAACGCATCGTCTTAAACCTCCCACTTCTTCTCGATGATGTGACCATCCGGGGCGATTCGACAGGTCAGGCTTCCGAATCGTGTGCCAAAATTGCGTATCCTAAGATCGCGGCAAACGACGATTGTCACATCCGGACCTTCCTCTTGCTCTACCGCGTGGAAATACGGCGAAAGCTCTCGCATTGCACTCCACTCCTTTGTATCTTTCACCGCCACAGGAATCACGTCGTCAAGTATCTCGACCGCGTTCTCTTGAACTATCTGGCCACTGATGGCATTGACCTGCCAAAGTTCGACGTGGTTATCTGCTTCACGACAGGCAATGAATCGAAAAGGGGAAAACGTCGTCGGGATCAAAACAGAATTCGCTTGCGGCGATGAACTTTCACTCTCCATCACACGAATACGACGCGCAATCGTGCCGCGGACCGCAACGACGATCAGCAGCAAAACAACATAGGACGCCGATACGACCATCAAAGAAGAGGGGGGCTCCCGAAGCATCCAACAAGCCAGTAACGCAATCACGGACAATACGATGATGGGCAAGTCAATGAAGAAGATCCAGTCGAGTGCGAATCGCCTTGAGCAGATCGGCCAAAGACATCGAACGCCGTAAGAATTGGTTAAATCTAATCCGATGTGCATGACCATCCCCAACGCGAGGCCCATCGCAAGTTCGGCCCAAATCGGGTTGCCCGATCTGTACAGCGCAAATGCGAAAAAAAATGGGATTGAGATCGCAGCAAGGCTATGCGTGTAGGTTTGGTGAAACTTCATGAAGGCGTGTTTACCAGCGACCCGCGAAAACGCATCAAGGTCAGGAAGCACGTTTCCAAGTACTATTCCGCACGCAAAGCCAGGGTGAGTCGAGAACACACCGGCTGAGGAAGCGGCACCGATCATCGCATGAGTGACTATATCCATCGACTCATCATACATCAATCGCCGCTTCCATACGCTTGGCAGCCAAACCCGAAACCAAGGAATCTGCGAGAAACGCAGCTTTGGTGCACCGAGTGATGCATTCAAAAATCCACCACGCCTACGCTGCTCGGGAGACTGCCCCCGTAAAGCAGCGTTGCACTGCCGAAACAACCCACCGTCCCGTAGCAACGTACGGACTACGGCGATTGGCCGTTTCTAGGGATTGGTCATTCCATTGCGACTTCGATTCTGGGATTAAACTCAATAAACTCCGTCGGCACCTCGTCGGTGAGCCAAACGCCGTTGGCGGACAAGTAGAACGTGTGGCCGGCAGCGTGCATTCTACCAGCGGCAATGGTGAGGATGACTGGTTTACCGCGCCGTTGGCCGACTTTTGTGGCGGTCTCTTTGTCCGCCGACAGATGCACATGATGCCGAGATCGTTTCAACAACCCCTTTTCGCGGATGCCTACTAGGAATGGCTCGACGGTGCCGTGGTATAACAGTTCTGGCGGTTCGATTGGCTCGAGTTTTCAAGTCGACGCCTTCGACCGAGTGTCCTTGATTGGCCCGGATGCGAAGACCATCGTCGCTGAGGGCGAACCGCCTCTTATCGCTCGTCGCGACGACTTCATGGAGTAAATCCAACGAGATCGCGGTTCCGCGAGCGTTCGCGTTCTTGATCAACCGATCGATACTAGCCCAGCCTTCCGGATCGAGTTCAATCCCGATCACGTCCGGCTGATGGCGAAGGACCAGGCTGAGGAATTTGCTGGTGGAAACGAGTTGTTTGTTCACGGTTCTCTTTCGCTCTCTCAAATGGGAACGGGCTGTTAATTATTTGTCGCTGTTAATCAGAGAGTTTGAGAGTTCGGGGCGAGAATATTCGCAGAACGGATGAGAACGGGCGCTCCCCGTACACAACTCAGTTGTAGCATTGTCTCTGTTTCGTGGATCACTGTAAGTCACTGTGGGAACGTGGTTTGCTGTCGAAACCTATTCTTCGGTATGGCGAAGCGGTCCCAACTCAACCGTCATGAATCCATGTCTCGGTTAACAGCTTTCTGTTAACCCGGCTCCATTAGTTTCGTGGCGTTCGCAGGCGGTTCACACGAAGAGAGAACATCGGGGTTTGCAGCGTGGAAAGGTAGGCCGGTTGACACATTCGGGGGCGTGATCGAGGTTTGGCCCGATTGGGATTGACGACTCGCGGATCGGCGAAGTTGGCATTCACGTGCAATCGCTCTGGCTAGGATCTCGACAATATCTTGTCGACGTTCTTGTGACGACAACTCGTAGCAGATTGGTTTCATGGTGGCTTGCCTCATGAGTAGGGAATGAAACGGAATTCCGTTTAGACCTACCTCGATGTTGCCGCGTCTCAAAGGGGCCATTACCGGAATCGCTCGCGATCCAGAATTCGACCGTCGATGACAAACCAACCTCAGATTTCACCGACCTAAATGCTCGTTCGACTTCTTTGACCCCACGGGTTGCCAAATGTGCTGCAAAGGGCAAATAGCAATTACGGGACAGTACCTAGTTCCGAATGCCCTGATGAAATGCTGAAGTGCAAGCTCCCCTTCCGGTTAACCTATTCGCCGTCTTTCACAAGGCGAATTTGCGCACCACTGCCAGCTGCCTCGACTATTTCCGGTAGGGCATGACTAGCAAAGTAAAACACATCCTCTTGCAGGTCATCCTCCAGTAACGGGACGTCATACATCGGATTATAGATTTGCGTGTCATAGGAGTTCCTCACGATACGCGTTCGGTCGTCACAGAACTGGACCACGAGTACGTCGCCATTTGGTTCGATGTATAGTCCGATTGATAGGTACTCTTCGTCTTCACCGAATTCAGGTTCAGATCGATGAAGCGAGATAATAACGTACTTGCGTTCCTGGCAGATCGAAATCAAGACTGCCGAAAGGAGGAGAGAATCGTCGTTTGAGAACACCTCCTTACGATCACGTACATCCTGAATTCCCGAACAGAATTCGGCGAGAAACGTGGAGTGCTCATTGTTGAGGAGTTTCATTGCTTGACCATCGAGAAGATTGCCAGCGGGATCGTGAGAGAAGCAGTCGTAGACAAACAGGAGCTAGACTTTCGGCTGCACATTCTTGGGCACAATTCGCTGGATGTGACACAACTATACATTTTGGAAGATGACCAATAATCAAGCGGATATCATAGCACATTCGACCTCCGACCCAATAGCCTATAAGTTATCCGGCTATGTTTCCTTCGGTGAGGAAATCCAGATGCGCATTGATGGTCTCGATTGGGGAGTGGGTGCTTCCAATCGGGCTACGGTTCGTTTGAATGCGCGCGACAGGAATATTATAGTCCACGACTTTGTTACATCAGTCAGCAACGAATCTGCGATCGAATGCTGTATTGCTGAAGAAAACGACATCGTAGCAGTTGACATCCCATTCGTGCAGCATCAAATCCAATTGCGCCACACAACTTTCGGTGAAACGAGACTTGGCAAATCGACTGCCCGGCCGACGGACACTGATGATCGCATGGGGATGGCGTGAAACGAAACGGTTTTCGAGTTCGTATCGATCGAGCGTTTGAATGATTCGTAGTTTCAGAGTCGGAATCCTTTGGCGTGATTAAGGGAAAAACTGGAACGTGAACGGCATCCGGAAACCAGTGACCATGTCTGCTCTCGCCAACATAGCCAGTCAGTCGTCAAACAAGTCGTCGACCGAACTACCCATCATGTAGTGCATGTCGGTACGCGAATCCCATTCGCCGAGACGAAATACCTTGGCAATCTCATCCAACCGGTCGGTTGTAGTTTCGTTGCCGTGGTAGATGATGCTGGTTTGTTTTATCGGCGACCAGAGAACACGGCCGCGTGGAACGCTGAAGTATTCTTCAAAATCGGTTAGCCCGAACTGCATCGCGGCATCCGGCCAAAGATCATTGTGGGCGTCATCACTGTCGCACAAACCAGTGGCCGAATCTGCGTTGCCAGGCGAATGCGGAAACGCGACGATCTGCGTACCGTTGTCCCACCAAATACCGATCTGTGGTTGCCTGCTGAAACTCATGGTCGGTACGCCGTCTTTCCGCAGCATGCATCTGGACAAACGGTTTCGCCTAACCGAACTGCCTCACCGCAGTGTTCACAGAAAAGTCGACGTTCCCGACCGAGAGCCTCACAGACATCTTTTACATCTTTCTGGCTCCCTTTGGTCGTTGTGTTTTCACAAAATGATCCGTCACCCAGCCTTGTCATCGGACCGCCGCAGTCGCGACAAAATCTCCCATCATTCTTCACCATAAATGCAGTCGCCATCAATTTTCTCCTCGGTCGACATGATTCAAAACTTGCTCAATCTCAGGCCGTTGATAGCATTCGCTTTTCGTTCCCTTACCGGTTTGCTCATTCACCGCGAGTTTGGTCATGTTGGAGCGATGCACTTCGTCGAGCAAACGTTCGGCCGGCATTCCAGTGGCGACTGCGTCACCAAGCAACACGGTAATCCGATCCGCCCAAGCATCCGCGGCGGCAACGAGGTCGCGTTCATTGTGAGCTTCAACCCACTCGGCCAATTCCTCGATCGCCATCATCGCCCGACGCATGAGTTGCGTCCTTGGTTCATCCTCACGGTCGTAAGCCGACAGGACTTCACGCAAACTGTTCGCAAGATTGCGATCAAGATCCTCACTGTGCTGCAACAATCGAGGCGAATCCGCAACGACCTCACCGATCTGCTGATGAAATTGAGTGACTTGTTCGAGCTGTTTTCTCACCTTTTATCGTTCTCCGCTCGATACAAGCTTCTCATGTGTTCGGCGACCGTGCCGCCACAGGGATGCTCGCGTGAATCAGCCCGAACAGATTTGAGCGCCGCCCAGGCGAAAGGTTTGAGACCGACTTCGGGATCGTCGTTGTGAATACGCTGCAAGGTTGGAATTGCCGATTTTGCAATCGGTCCCATATCCATCAGTGCCTCGATTGCGAGCGAGCGAAGCGATTGGTTATTTGATCTGTTTGAAGCCGTCCGACGGGCGAACTCAATCATGCCAGCATTGGGTGGATCCAGTTTGCCGAAAGCTTGAACCGCATAGCTTTTCAGCGTTGGACTTATCCAACCTTTTGGTGGGGGCTGGACTGCGGCAAGCAAACTTCGCCCCGCGTGAGAGTCATGACCTTCGAAGCCGTGCATCAGGATGATCTTTGCGAGCGACTCACGCTCACTTAGACATGCCGAATCGAAATAATCAAGCAGCGATTCGAAGTCTCGTTTTGCCATCAGCAGCAATCCGTCTTCGACGAGCTCAACCATGATTTCGGGAGCCGCTAACATCGACCCGACCGTCGGATGCATCTCTGCTTCGTCAGCGATTTCCCGCGCGAGGTCGATGTCGTCTTCGGCATAGGTTAAATCGATATGAGCCGAGACAAGATCGTCCAACGCGGATGCCGCATCGTTCCAAACCGAATCGACAGTTGTCGCTAAGTCGGTGTTTGGCCATGTGTCATCATCGTACATCAGGTCAAGAAAATTCCAAACTTCAGTTTTCAAGTGTATCTCCGGTTTGAAGGATCGTTTCACAATCTCTCTATCGTAACGGCTCTTGCAAGAAACCACCGCTTTGACAGATTCTTTGACAAGCTCTGCTACCGGCGACATCAACAAACAAGCTTGCCGGTATCATGGCTGAGCATCCAGCGTTGGTCAGCGAAATCAAAATTGCCTTCGTTGCGGAACAGCATCACGTTCACGCCAGCAGGCACGTTCTTGAGCATCTCAGGTTGATCGTCCACGTACAGCGTGACGCCATGCTCGGCGATCACCGCTGCCTTCGCATCCATCCGATCAACCAGCACCACTTCGTCGTAGCGAATGTTGCGTTCGTCCAAGTCCGCAATCGCCTTGGCGCGATCGCGTCGATAAGTGATCACAATCACCTTCCCCGGCCATGAATGCGTCCAATCCGAAAAGAAATCCGGTGCTTCAGTGATGCAACCGTCTAGGTCGAGCCCAAGGGTCGTGTATTCACTCATTCAAAAAAATCAGGAAACTCTTCCTTGAAGGCATTCATACGCTCCTTACCGGTCCTCAGATCCTGACGCCAACTGTTGTGATTTTTTAGCGACGCAACATGCGGATCCCATCCTCCACGCCCCCCGTAAAAAATATGTTCGCATCCAGGAATTGGGCACGGTATCTTTTTCGCATCAGACTGGCGGACGGATTTCCGCCTTTTCTTTTTCCTTGAAACTGGTTTTTCATCCGCCGCTAAACCAAGCATCCACCCTTCAAGCGTCAACACATTTGAAGCATCAGGGCAAGCAAAAACATCCTGTCCCGACAATTGCGACAGCGCCAAGGACACCACTGTTGTGAACATATCGAATTCGTCTTCAGACGAAGCCGCGTGAAGCCAGGTGCGAAATTCTACTTCAAGCTCACTAGATACCTTTTCCTTAACCGCATAAAGGCTTGAAACGACAGACTGAGCATCAGTCTTTGAAACCACACTACCGTACATTGCTTGCTGGCAGAGTCGCGGATAGCACTCGCCAATTACGATTGAGGCTGATTCGATGCTCTCGAATGGCCATACCGCCACTTTGGATTTAAACTCTTCGCGAAGCGGTTGCATGACTTCAAGCCAGAATTGAAGCGATGACTTACCTACTTGCTTCGCACTGTTGCCCAAGACATAAATGCTGGATCCGTTCGAGACCTGATCGCACCTTCTTTTGCCAGCCCATTCTCCAATTGATTCTTCTGATTTGACCTCTACAAACGGACGACTCTTGGACCGTTCTTTTACACCACTGGCAATAAGTGTTGAACGCCACGAATTGCCGTCAACGCGATCTGAAGTTTGTTCCAACCACTTAAGAAATATTGGCGGTGACTCGTCGCCGTATACATCACAAGGTTCGACAGGAAGTCCGATTGGAAGGTCAGCGCCAATCAGGAGCTTGTCGTCAGGACTTGCTATGGCACATGCTTCTCGGAACACATTGAGGGGAGTTCTGTCACGCGTGCAGACACGAGATACTACGCGAGATTTCCACGAAAAGCTATAGATTGGTGTTTTCCTTGCTGCCGTACGTGTATTTTTTGAGCCGCTGCCATCAATACAGAGCAGCTCTGAAAATCCTTGCATATTTGTATGCCTTAATTGTAATAATTCTAGTTCTCAACGATCTGTTTGATCGTTGTTCTGGCGACACGCCAGGTTCGCATGCGGCTACGATTGGGCATGCCGAACCATATCATAAGCAATCCGAGGCCGGCTTGGGGGACCAAGCCGGCCGTCAATAGGAATAGCCGCAAATTGATGCCGGATTCCTTGCCGAGATTTCCGAATGCGTTTGGATCGAGGTAGCAGTACAACGCCATGCCAAGACTGCCAAGCAGCATTTGGCATCCGTAGAACAGTGAGATGAGTTTGGCGATCTTTCGCAAACGTGATTCTCCATGGGAGGAAATTTCAGTCGGTCAGTCAACTTGCGTGAGAAAGGCAGGCCGTTGGCCTACCGGACGATTCAAAGGCCGATCTGCGATTTCGACTGCACCTTGTCATGCGAAAACGTGATCGAAATGATCTTCTCTTCGTCTTGCCAAACCATGCTTTTCATGTCGATTGATATACCGCCGAAGCTCGCGTCACTGCTGGCCTGTTCGGTTCCGGTGCCGAGGATCGATTCGACTTCATCGATCGTCATTCCCGTTTTGATTTCGGAATAGTTGTCTTTGGTAATTGGGTTGCCGCAACCTGTAAAGAGAAGGAGGCAACACAGCAGCAGAAGGTTCTTTATTTGGGACATGTGGTAAATCCTTGGGTTGTGAATGGGTGAGAACGTGGAGAGCGGGTGACTAACGGGTGATGTCGTAAAGTTCGCCGTCCCGAAATCGGACGCCGAAGTTCTTGTTGCAGTGTCGGCATGTTTCTCGTTGAGTGCCGTTTCGGATTCGATCTCGGACGGTGTTGGGACGGCCGCAGTGCGGACAAAAGACGGTGATGACCAAATGGGGTGACTCCTGTGAAACGAAGGTTGGAAGTGAGTATTTCAAGACTAACGGTGAACAGCAAAACTTCCCAGAGTTGGCAAGTTTTTTGATAGGTTTAAAGCCGTGAGAGACGCGGGGCGGCGACCAAACGGCAACCGCCCCGCACATATCAATCTCCCACCACGGAGAACGCATCACTAACTAATCAAGGTCTGCAGCATGGCCCTTTCTTCCTTCCAAAGGCGACCAAGCATATTGCGGCCTTCCCAGGCATAACCAAGCGGGCAATCTTCATCTTGCACACGCACGGCGCCCCAAAACAAATTATTCACTCGGCGGCCGCGGGCACTGCAATCTTCCACCAACAGCCTTTCGCCACTGGCAATCAACTTGCCTCGCAAATCGGCATGGGCATCCAACTTCAACGCAAGGCACAGCCGCATATTCTCGACATCCGCCTCACTCAGCGGCGCAACCACATGCCGCGTCCGAAATCGCTTGGCAATCATCTTTGCCATCATCGGAGAACGCGGCTCTCGCACCGCCTCGCGGGCCTCATCATCCGGGGCCAAACGCAAGGCCTGGAACAGCGCCTCGGCATGCCACCATTTCAGCCCTTCATAGACAATCGGATGCGGGCTCATATTGCTGAGCCAACCTCCAGGCTCGGCGACCCTTCGGATCAGAATCTGATCTTCGGCGGCGGGAAACAACTGGGCACAAACTGGGGACGGGGCAACACATGGCATAAGCAACTCCAAGACGGCTACGAAACACGAAACAAGCTTTCAATAAACCGGAACGGCAATTAACCGACCGGTTTGCGGGGTTTTTGCGGGAGAATGGAACGCAGTCGCAGCCAGCGTCTTAGAATCAAAGGCGTCGGGGTTATTCGTCTGACCGAGAGGGCGGAGACCTCGGTTGATCTTTCGCTGCAAGACGGTGCTGACATCAGCGGTCCACGACCAGCAATTCGACGAACTGGACTTCAACATGACTCTTGGCTAGACTCAACTCAAATGCCGCGATTGAGCCAACACGCTCCATCTACACCTAGACCAAGATCGACTTCATTCCGATGCAATTTCCCGAATCCATGAAAGCTGGTCGATTCCTTTTTTCGACTGAACGAGAGTATGCCGGCAGATTGTTCAACGTGACTAAGAGGAGCATCGAGAACCAAGCTGACGATATCGTGCTCCTGCGGCTCGAGTTTGAGATCTTCGTCATCGACCTCGACGATACGCCTGCCGCGTACCTCCCTACAGGCGCGATAGCCAGTCGGGACATCGTGATCACCAAACAGGCTGGTTCCGACGAACGATTAGCGGAATATGCTAAATACCTTGGCATTAAGCGGCCCCATCAGGTCTCAAATTGGTACGTGTCAGAACGTAAAGCAAAACAGGGGCAAGGGTCATGGATTCGAATCCGATTCGGGAAACCCGATGAAGATCACCGACAGCCGTTCGAGCACATTTCTGAACTCGACAAACCCAAATCCGAACAAATCAAACCATCTGGTTCAACGAAAGAACGAGAGAAGTTTTGGCGAGTTTCTGAGGTCCGGCAATTGCTCAGAGACGAGAAGAACAAGATCCCTAGTGAAGACACCGTCAAACGGTTTGTTGACAAACGGAAATCACAGTTTGGCGAGGAATTGGTACGAGTCACGAGCGGCCGGCAGCGACGCATCAATTGGTACTTGTGTTGGCATCTGTGGGAGGCGGACAAATGCCACGGATAAAATTTGCGAATGAGAATCAACGCAGGAGTCCGTCACGGTGATCAAGAACATCATTACGCCAGGGTCGAACACCGGGGAACTCGCGATCTTACGGGAAGCCAGAAAACGTAATGTCACGACCGGTGGGTGGGTAAAAAAGATCCGCCACCAGAGTTTAGGAGTTCATACTCGGGACTACACAGGCCAATCGAAGTGTGATCTCGATAATCTTCGGGTCGCGGATTTGACAGTGCTTATCACTACTGATGATCTGCGCCCTGATGGATGGAATCGCAAGGAGCGAATTTGGAAACGCCGCCAGTGCCGGAATGTCGTTTGCGTTTTCATTGACGGCGAGCAGACCTCGATCGTTCGCGACTGCCTTCGTTTCGGTGTGGAAGTTCTGAATTTCGTTTCGCTTCAGCACAACCAAGATTGCCCTGAGGCGAGTCGGAAGCTTGCTCGCTTTCTGTCTGGTTTCCTCGAAGATGCGTCACCAATCGTTGAGCGTAAGGCCCCCTCAATCTGGGATGACGCGGCTCGTTTCAAGCCATTGCGTAAAAGGAAGCTTCTACCTGGTCCCGTGGCAAATTTCAGTCGTACGAACGACCGCCGTTTTTTGCCAGGAGTCGCCCAGTTGGCTCGCGACGAGATCTTTCAGTTGGTTGTTGGTTTGCCGATTGACCAATCGTTAAAGCGTCAAATCATCGACGATGCCACTTGCAAAATCGAAGCGGAAATAGACAAACTCGCTACGGTCGGTCGCCAACGCAATTGGTTTGAAAACACATGGCAGAAATGCGCAGTTGAGGCAGCTCGGGCACATGTAAAGTCACTACCAAAAGGCTCTAGGGCCGATCTTAGTGTGTTAGGAGGTCAATTACTGTGGAAAACACCCAAACCCGATAAGCATGACGCAATCAAGTTCCGCCAGATGTGCGAGATTGCGGCGGATACTCGCCTGCGACAAGACAGATTTCTGCGGACGCTCGTTCTGCTTTACTTGGGAGGTTTGGGACGAAGCAAAGTGGCCTCTGGAATCGTCGACGGATTGCTCGTTGAACGGGAAGGCAAAACCATACTCAAACGCAAGAGCAAGAGCAGCAATCTCAAATATTCTCCCAAGGAAGTGAATGAGCGATTTCAGACCGTGGGTAAATCGGACGCTTTGATCGAAGCCGGCGAAGCAAATCGCTACGACCGTCTGCAAGATCCCTTCCTCAAGATTGCCGAGACGAGCCGCGAGGGTCTTGAAGCTGAACTTTTCTACATGGCAGATGAATTTCGGCGACGCCAGGAACTCTGGAATCCCAAATGGTTGGCTGCGTTTTGCCACTGGCTGTGCTTTCTATGTGGCGATGACGAAACGCTCTGGCGCAGCTGGGTTGGACCACCGATTTCGCCGAAATAGGGTCTGGCGTTCTGGGGACGCTTCGGTCAGTTACTGATGCTAATTGAATCGACTCGGAATGTGACCCTACTGGTACAAGCGGCTTCCCAGCCTGTTTGAATTTCGTGTTGGTCGCTAAAAGCTAGATTTCATCTCCCGCAAAAACCCCGCATTTCACCTCCAAAACCGGCGGTTTCTTAGGGTAGGAGGGGCTGTCCCGTAAACGGCCTTGATTTGTCCGGTTTCATGTGGATTCGACGGCTCGTCGCGCGACTTGTTGGGATCTGCGCACAAAAACGAAGGGAGCGTAAATGAAAACAATCATCGCTGGATCTCGCAGCATTGCCCGCATCAGTTCTCGTCGCTGGGACTACGACCAACTTGCGACCATTCTTAATACCGCCATCGCGGAATCCGGTTTCAAAACCACGGAAGTCATCTCGGGCGGCGCAGGCGGCCCAGACCGTGCCGGGGAGCAATGGGCCGCTCGCAACGGCGTTCCCATCACGGTGATCAAACCCGATTGGAAGCTCGGTCGCGGAGCCGGTTTGATCCGCAACCGCGAACTCGCCGCTGTCGGCGAAGCTTTGATCGCACTTCATGACGGTGAAAGCACCGGCACCCAGGACATGATCGACCACATGAAGGCCGCTGGCAGGCCGGTTCATGTGGTCGTCTTGACGGCCTAGCCCCCTCTGATGCGGATTTTTTCCACTTGTGGCACCGCGCGAGGTTAACGAAACGCTCACCGGCGCCACATGTACATATTCAGTTGCGCGCACATGCGCGCGTCTTTTTTGTTTACGAGCCCATTCACCCCGGAGTCCGATTTGAAAACAGCCACAATCACACCAGCCTCGTCCAAACCAACCAAGTCAGCCAAAAACTCCTCGCCACCAACCGACCAAGGACATCACCGCAGGAAGCCCAAGCCAAAAGAAACGCTAAAACAATCCCAAGCCGACAAACGCATCGATTTCCTTCTCAGACAACACTTCGACGACGACCCTGATTTCCGCCCTCTGATTCTCAAACTCGCCGAACACGACCCGACACCCAAGAAAAAGTATCTCGCCTGGCTGGTCAAACACTGGACAGGCCCGTGGAACCCAAGCGACGCCGACTTAAAGCGAGTCGCACGACACCTCGAAACCCATCACAAAGGAGCCAAGTACTTTTCCCCGCTAAGTTGGACGGGGTTGCGACTGGAAGATGCAGGCTACCATGCCGACATCTTTCGATACACGCCACAGACTCTGGCAAAGCTCGGCGGACGGATCGCTGAGATTATTAGGATTGACGAAGAAGACAAGCAGATTCGCAAAGGAAACTTGGTTATTACCGGCGGAGCGGAGATAGCCTACAAGGACGAACGCTGGACCGTCTTGCGGGTACGAACTCAGTCGGCCCTTAATCGACTCGGGCAAGGCTGCGGATGGTGCGTTTGTGGACGTGGCGGGCACGGCTACAGTTTCCCTTTCGACTTCGTGCTCAGCAGTGATGGAGAACGATTCCTCGCCCATAAAGGCGAAATTCGTGATCGGTGGGATAACAGTCCAACGGCAAACCTTTACTATGAAATTTTCCGTGTCGTGAATTTGGGTAGCGACGGTTACGACCGAGCAGTCGCCCAGGTAGAGGAAGCAATTAAGACGAAGCAACGGCACACTGCCGAGATCGAAAATCAGCTGATGCAGCACCCAGATCTTGCGATATGGTACGCAGAGAAGGTCATTCAAGGCAGATGGCAGGAGTTTGAAGAATTCGTCCGCGTGGCAACCCTGCCCGCAGGCCACGCAGCCGACTATGCGATCTATTGCCTTCGCGAGCCTTGGCCAAGATTCGAGAACAAAATCAAGCGATCGGTCGTTCCGCTCGCGCAGTATCGCAGAGCCTTTCCAGGTGCAATTCCCAAAACCGACGAGGAGATTTTCCAAGAGAACCTGGCCCATTGGCGAGCCTATACCGCCAAAGCTAGACGGCCTTGGAGCCACGATAGCATTCAATGGCAAGCTGAGTCGCGTGAACGAAACGTAGACTTTGAGAACCGTTTGCTGCTGAACTACTCAGAAGCATCCATCAAGCGTTTTGCGAAACTGGTTGCTTCGCTAGCGACATCCGAAATCGCATCCGAATATCGATCCAAGATCCAATCCTATTTCACGGAGGCAACTGACGAAAAAACGCAGGTAGTCAACGACGAACTCGGACCGGTAATTTGTGGGAGAATTTGTCGAAGGCTGCCTGAGGTCGAAGCGTTGATTGCGGATGACCCTGAAAGCTCGTTCGCTTACGCGAAGGGAATTTCACAGCGATTCCTCGATGGTGAAGCAGCAATTAGAACTGAACCCGAACTGTGGTGCCAGTACACCAAAAAGTTTCTGCGATCCACACCGATTCCTCGCCAGCAAAGTAACCACTCGCCAAGAGTCCTTCCTCCGCGCACCTACAAGGTCGCCTGGCGTTGAGCCATGCAAATGAAGCAACGTGGCCGTGATTCAAATCGATCACGGCCACGTCGTATTTTCGATTCGTCATCTATTAACTGAAACAACAGGAACTAACAACTACTCTATGACAAGACACCATTTTCAAATCAACAAACCATACGCCGCCAAACTGATCCGTGTTGCAACTCGTCCGATCGAGAACGATCCCAATGTTCCTCTGCAACTCATTCGACTCGAGTTTGCGATTTATTGGATGGCTGAAGGACGA
Organism: Novipirellula aureliae; assembly: GCF_007860185.1. Lineage (NCBI taxonomy): Bacteria > Pseudomonadati > Planctomycetota > Planctomycetia > Pirellulales > Pirellulaceae > Novipirellula > Novipirellula aureliae. The sequence goes on along the minus strand of NZ_SJPY01000006.1, from coordinate 19,824 downwards.
AAACTCGAATCCCAAGGCGAGATCGCTTGCCGTGACCTTGTTGTCGGAAAACTCATTCCAATCCACAAAGACTCAGGACTCAATGCCTATGCTGACGCGTTGGGTATCGCCCATGGAATTACTGACACGAGAAGTTGGATCGCCTTGGAGGTCGTGGGGGCATGGATCGAATTGGAGTTCGGACCACCAGAGGTTGTCGGTGGACGCAATCCGTTTTACCGAATCGCTGCGTTTGATCCGAAGGGCTGGAGCATCGAAGAGTATCGGTACGATTTGACGAAGGAGTGGGTGCGACCGGGCGTTGCCGCCGACGCCTTGAAGGTTTCCGAATCGACGATTCGACGCCGCGTCGGGGTGTTTGTGAAAGAATTTGGGAGCAGACTGGTTCGTCGCACCGAAGGCAATCAGCGGCGAATCCACTTGCCGCTGCTATTGAACCTTTGGGAGGACTAGAATCAGGCCGTCGTGTCATTTCGGAGTCCGAATTTGTTTCATGTCAAGGCAAGTCAACGAAGGAGACAGAGAGAGGACGCCCAAAAAGATGCTGCACGTGTCGCGTCAACAGCCCATTCAAGTTCACGAACTTGTCAAAGAAGTTGTCAAGTCGTGACTTAACGGTCACTCGCCGTAATAATCGAATCTACCTCGATCACTTTCCCGTATTTCATCGTCCTTGGAGATCACCCCATGACCGTTACCGTTCTTTGCCCTCACTGTGGCCGCCCCATGACAGTTCGCAACCGCATCGAAAATGGAACCCAAAGAGAAACCTGCCGCCACTGTAATAAGAACTTCGGAGTTCAGTTCCGAGCTGGCCAATTGTATGACGTTCACAAATAGCCAATTTCGGGGCAAGTCAAAGTATTGATCCCAACTAACATCAAATCCATCCATTTTGCGGAAATCCCCATGCAACAAGTGAAAGCGAAGTCGCAGATCGGACTCTGATGGTTCACTTGATCGCGATCACGCGATCGCCGGACGAAGAAGTTGGTCTCGCGTGGACCACGAATGCGATTCGATCCAACAACCTAAACACAGCCATGAAAGGACGACTCTCCCTTGAAAAGTTTCGCCAAACTCATCTCCCTATTCTTCGGTTCGCAAATGCTGCTCAGCGGCATCGGGATGGGACTGTATTGCTTCCTCTCGCCCGAGGCGTTCGGGCAAACGGAACAGCGGCATGGAGTTGACTTGCGACTGATGGTCCTGACTATTGGAATGATTCCGCAGATTGGGCTAGGAAGTCTTCTCGTTTGGCTTGGGATGCCAAGCCGAAGTCGATTCAGAGCGTACCGTTTAACCCGAAAAACCATTGACCAAGTCATCGACCTCTAACCAAGGAACCGTTTTGCAACTTCGCAGTATCCAACTTCTAGACCGTTACGAACTACAGTACGAGTTCTTTATGCGAGAACCCTACGTGCTTCTGAGCATCCGCCGCCCCGGAAGCCACCTCCCGGAAGTGTTTAATCGCACTCTATGTGCTGCTCGATGCGATATCATGTTGCACGAATGGGATGTTGAATCGCCACCGTATCCATTACCTCCAACGAAACTTACGCCGCGCCAAGCAGTAAAGATCGCCGAATTCATTAGCGAGCATATCGACGATGCAAAGCATTTGATATTCCAAAGTGAAACCCCAAGCGGCCAACAGGTTGCTATTGCAGAAACACTTGGTCAGTGGCTTGATGTTCCAATCCAGAGGTGCTTCCCTTGGCCGAAAGTGGAACCTTCGACTGCCGTGACGATGCAAATGGCGATCGACAGCCTCGAGATTTTGAACGATCCAAAACAAGGGAGTCACCGGATCAGTCACACAGATCATGATACGTTACTCAGCGTCATCGAATTGATTGTACAGATGTCAAACGTCGCTGTCGTATTGACGCACCGGGTTGATGAATGCCAATGCATGTCTGGCCATAACGATTTGGAATTTGGAATGGCCCTTGGAATCTCCATGGACCGAGACGTAAGTCACTTCGAACCCTGCGACGGATTCGTTGGACAGCGAAATTTGCTATCCGAGATTCTGACGATTTGCGAGGTCGCATTTTGCCCTCACGCCGGTTGCGAAAAGTGTCTGCCGAGTTTTACCACCGCCAAAATACCTATTTGCCTCAGTATTATCTTCGATGCCCGCCAACTCCCTCCGACGTTTGATCGTGTCCTCGAAGCTGGGGGAAGTTGGGTGATCCTCACGAATGCCACGATGAGAAACCGGATTACGCGTATCTGTCGCGGAACAGCGAACCACAAAGCTAGCCAGCACCCAAATCATAAGTTGCAAATGCTGACGCTTGATCGAGACCACAACCCCATGACTGACGTTTTGCATGATATATTGCGAGGCAAAGTCCCGAGTTGGTCCGCAATTGGAACGCAAACCACCTAGGGAATTCCACCTCGAAGGCGGCGCGGCTGTTAATCGTCTGCCTACAGTATTTCTTGTTTCTGAAACACACGCAATTCCAATCCGCATTCATACGCCGTCGCACAAATACGATACCAACAACCAAACACATGAATAGAACACTACTGACGCTTGGCCTAGACCTTGATGGGTGTATTACTGAATCACCCGAGTTTTTTTCGGCTTGGACGCATTCCTGGCCGGGGCGAGTGATCGTAATCACCTACCGGAGGGATCGGCAAAAGGCAATTGATGATTTGGCTGAACGCAACATCCGCTACGACGAAGTGGTTTTAGTCGATCGCTTTGATGCGAAGGCAGAAGTGATCGCTGAATATGGCGTCACAATGTATGTCGATGATCAACCAGAAATGCTTAAGCATATTCCGGCGGGCGTCCAGGTGATGCTGTTCCGCAACGAGGGCAACTACGATTTTGATGACCGCCGCTGGATGTTCAGCGGTGAAACGGGAAAGCAGGTGTGCTGATGGAAAAGAAGATAGCAAAAGTGACCGAGTTCCATCGATCCATTGGCGAGAAAGTCGCCGACGATGCCGAATTGCTCGAGCAAAATATCGAAGCCGATCGAAAGCTTGCTAACGGCTTGCGAGAATTGATTGCCAAGTCGATGTCAGATGGGCAACGTGGTTCTCACTTGAATCGTCGAGCGTTGATGGCGATCGAGGAACTGGCCGAGTGGATCGAGGCTCATACAGAAGGAGACCTGGTGGCTGCAGCCGATGCGTTGGGCGATCGGATCTATGTCTTGTTGGGAGATGCAGTCGCCACGGGACTTCCTGCCAGCGAGTTATTTGACGAAGTGCATCGGTCCAATATGACCAAGCGTGCAACGAGCGCTGATTCAGGAAAAGGAACAAAGTCAGATTCGTTCGAGGCACCTAATATCGCAGGTATTCTCGGGAGAGCTTCACAGAAAGAGATCGATGTATGAACACGATACACGATATCGGGCAAGTCCACACCGACGCGCTTCACTTAATGATCGAACTCCTCCACAGATCCATACACGGCTAACAAGAACAGATTCAACGGAATTTTCATGAAACGACATATAACCCTGCTAGGCGACTCAATTTTCGATAACAAGATCTACGTACCTGACGGCTTGTCTGTCTATGAACACTTAACCAACATGTTGACCGACGCGGATAAAGCGTCCTTGGTTGCTGTCGATGGAGCTGTAATCAGTTCAGTGTTTCGTCAAGTTGAACGGATCCCCGAGGCGACGACACACCTCGTGCTGAGCGTTGGTGGTAACGACGCACTGCATCTGGAATCCAGTGTGTTCGAGCAACAGAGTGATGATATTCGTGACGCGTTAGCCAAGATGAAAGCGTCGCTTGAGACGTTCCAATGCGAGTACGCTAAACTTATCGAAACACTACTCAATCTCAAGCTTCCGCTGGCCGTTTGCACCGTCTATGACAGTATACCCGGTCTCGATGACGCAGCTCTCTGTGGTCTTGCCATCATCAACGACATCATTACTCGCATCGCCTTCGAAAACTCCGTCAACCTAATCGATCTTCGAGTGCTTTGTGATGAATCCAAGGACTATTCCGCAGTCTCTCCAATTGAACCATCGCATCAGGGCGGCCAGAAGATCTCGCATGTGATCAATCAGGCGACAAGCGAAGTCACTTCATCATCCAGCCAAGTTTTCAAACGTTAGACAGTGAATCGACAATGTCAACAAAATGCACAAGATAGAATCAGCAAACTCCCCCGTTCGAGTCTCATCGAAAGGCATCGTTTGGACTACCGTGGGCATCTGCAGAGTACAGTAGTGAACGGTCCATGTTCACATGGAAACATCTGAGCACTGTCCTCGACGGTAGAGTCTGGATAATCGAAAAATGCTCGCCACATAGTACAGATTACCGGACGTTGAAGGATCATGTGATCGTTGCAGTCGGCACGATCGTTGCATTCCGACTCTGCTGGTTACTCGATTTTGGCCATCGCGAGGGCTGCTTTCCAACTGCCGAACGTCCGCCGGATCGCCATCGCTTTGTCTCGGTTTTCGAGGCAGACTTCGGTGTAAATCAATGACTCGCCGGCGGCTTGGCGTTGTTGGAGCCAGAGGATCATGGTCTCGCGGTCAAAATTCTCGGGGCGGCGGCGGGAGACGTTGGCGAGACTGATGCCGGCGGCCGTCAGGGCGGCTCGCCAACTTCCGTGGTGGCGGAGCGCGGCTTCGTAGAGCGGGCGGTCGCGGCTCCGGTTTACCAAGGCCCCGAGGTCGTAGCCTGTCGTACACAAACGGCGGAGTTGTTGTGCGGTCCGCTCGGCCCCTAGATCGCGACTGCGGCCAACGTCGCGGGCACGGACTCCAGAGTATTCCAGCGCTGTCTCCCACGAACCGAAATCTTCGATCGCGGCGGCGTGCAAGAGTTCTTCGTCGCGGCGGACTTCGTCTTCGAGCAAACTGTCTCCAGCCAAGTCACGCTCGACGATCTTACGGATGATGGCTTCACGAATCATGACGCCACCTTCTTTCGCCCGAACTGAACGACACCAGCAGCAGCCAGTCCCTTTCGCCAAGTTCCGAAATGCCGGATGGTCAACATCGCAAGGTTGCGAACATCCGGGTGCCCACTGCTGAGTGATTCGCCGGCCTCGCGGCGTCGCCGGATCATGTCAAGGATTTCAGCCTTGGTGTAGAAACGTCGTTCCGGCTCGAGGTCGGCTGCGATGACGGCTTTGTTCCACGTACCGAAGTGTGTTCGGGCAGCGTGAAAGAGCGCGCCGTACTTACGACTGACCTCGGCCAGTCGATGCCCCGAATCATGCCAAGCTTGAATCTCCGCGATCACTCGTTGCTGGTTCCACCGGCGAAGCTGTGGTTTGAACATGACTTTGTCAATCAATCCGGCAGCTTCCACTGCGGCAGGCCAAGATCCGAAGTGTCTGTAAGCGGCACTCGCTAGTTTTTCGTCACCGAAGCCGATTTTGTCCGAAGCATCGCCGGCTATAAAACGATCTTGGATGGCCGCGACGACGCGCTCCTTGGTCCAGCGTTTGGCTGGCGACTCGATCCCGGTGGCTTCAAACGCAGCTTCATGGCTGCCGAAGAATCGGCAGGCAGCGGATGACAATGCTTGGTCGGAGGTACCGAGATCCGTGTCGTCGGGGCGCTCAGCCCATGCGCGTAGTCGTTCAATGATGCGTTGCTTACTCCAGCGTTCGGCTTTGATTGGTTCAAAGCCGGCAACTCGCATCGCGTTTCGCCAACCTCCGAAATGCCGGCATGCTCCGCGAAACAGCGACTTGTCTTCACGCCACGCTTTGCGAAGCTCAAACCCATCGGCATGACGCTGTCGCATCGCCGCGATCACCGAACGCTTGTCCCACCGTTGACGACGCTTCGCCTTGAACCCTGCCGCATCTACGGCATCGGACCATCGTCCGAAATGGTGACGAGCCGACCGTTGGAGCAATGTGTTGTCAACGGCAAGCTTTGGCAGCGAACCGCCGTCGGCAACATGCTTCTGCATCGCATCAATCACTTCTTCGGCGGACAACACGATCTTGCCGGGGATCGGATGCCCAGCCGCGGCACGGGCTTTCGTCCAGGTACCGAATAGGCGTTTGCCGGCTGCGTATAACGCTGGATCTTCGCGAGCGGTCGCCCGCAACGAATGGCCTTGGTTGTGACGCCGCCCAATTTCTTCGATTGCTTTGTCTCGATCCCACTCCCGGTGCGGCGGGGTACTGGTCAAACACGGCACGCCAGCGGCTTTGCAGGCCGCTCGCATCGTCCCAAAATATCGCGTCGCTGCGCTGACCAGAAGTGGATCCACATCCAGCCCCTGTCCGCGAGTCAGCCTTAATCGATCGATGACGAGTTTTCGCGACCACTGCGTGCGGGCTGACACGATGCCGGCCGCTGCCAGTGCTTTTCTCCACGAACCGAACAGGGATGTCGCACGCGAAGTCATCGCTGGGTCTTGCCGCCAAAGCATCTTTACCTGGACGCCGTCGGCACGCCACTGCTTCAATCGTTCAACGACAATTTCTTTTGTCCATTTGCGCTGCTTCATCGTTCAACCCTCCGTGTTTTCAAGGATTTGTTCAAAGATCGTCGTCAGCTCCGCGTGGTGTTCGGTCAAGTACGCTTTCACTTCAGCGTTGCCCAGCAACTGCCGAACGTAGATCACCGTCTTCAGCAGGTTCGTCGTGTACTGCCGGTACAACCCCGAATAGAAATCCTGTTGTTGTTCGGCTTCTTGCAGCTTCTTGAGCAACTGACTCTTCTTCTCGTCCGCTTCCGTCCAAGGTGACTTCTTGCCATTCGCCTTGGTGCGTTTCGCCACCGGCGTCTTGAGCACCAACCCGCGGGCGAACGTCGTCGAGTAGTCGTTGCACGATTGCATCAGCTTCAGAATTTCGAGTTGGCGATCCTGTTTGACGTTCGTCAGTTCCTTCGCCGTTAGCAGATTGATCTTGTTCGCGTTGAACGCTTTGACCAAGTCGGGATGCAGTTTTGTCAGCAGGCCTTTGTTCAAACGGTGCCCGATGCCTTGCATTCCGAGCGCCGTCGCGATCGTCTTCTCGTCGAGTTCCTCCAGCGATTTCCGAAGCATTCGCATTTCCTGCGACGCACTCAGCTGATTCACCATACGGTTGCTTGTAAAGCCATCTCGCTGGTCATGGATCAAGCACGGAACCGTTTCGACACCGTGTTCGAGCAAGATCCGATACCGCAAGCAACCATCGAGGATTTCGTACGTGTCGCCGAGCGGGAACACGATCAGCGGTTCGATCAGTCCAACGGCTCGCAAGCTAGCCTCGATGCGCTGCGAGTATTTCTTGGCCACCTTGCGTTCGTTCCGCGGCACGAGTTTGACAATCGAAATGTCCTGGGCCCGAGGGGCACCGTTGCCGGAAGTCATGATTGGCCTCCTTCGTTGACGATCGGTTCAAACTGAAAATCGCCCGACAACACCGGTTGCTTGTCAAGCTTCGCAGCTCGCACGATCGCTACGAATGCCTCGTCCTTGAACAGCGTGTTGATGCCAGACAACAGCGTCATGAAACGATTTTCTTTTGATTTCGCTTCGCGGACATATGATGTTTTGACCTTCGTCGTTTCGGCGATATCGCTGACCAGTTGGTTGACGGTGTAAGTCTTATCGACCGTCGCCCGTTTGGTGTGTTTGGCTCGTGCCGAGATGATCCGCCTTGCCTGACCAAAGTTGTTGGTCGTCACGATGCCGTGATCGAATGCGTCCATCAGGATGTTCTGCATCTGCGAATCTTCCGTCGCAGAAACCTGGATCGCGAACTTGATCGGAAACACGCCCGTCTCGACACCGTGGATCAGTCGTTCTTCACCCTGTTCAACCAAACGGATGTAGTTGCGAATGTAGTCCTCGGTCTTGCAGGCAACTTTCGCGATGCGTTTGAAGTCCCAACCTTCATCGTGAAGCCGTTTGAGTTCCCGTGCGAAGTCCATGCTGCCCGGTTTTGTTCGAGCGATGTTCTCGATCAGTGATTGGAGCAAGGCGTCCTTCCGCGTGCAAGTCACGACCTCGGCCAGAACATGTGTTTTGCCGAGTTGTTTGTGAGCCAGAAGTCGGCCTTCGCCGCAGATCAACTCATACTTTCCATTCGGTTCAAGAAATTTGTCGTTGACGCGAATCGGTTTCATCAATCCGACACCTTCGATACTCTCGACGTTCATGTCGAATTGTTCTTGATCGCGGTTGCGGGAGTTGATGACTTTCACCTTGTCGATCGGCACGTCTTCGTACCGCCGCTCGGCGATGGGGCAGATGTTGTTGAGTGGTTCCATAATGGGTCTCCGTTAAAGTAGGTTTTGAAGGAACTGAAGATCCGTCCGGCCGAACAATTCGGTGCGGACCGATGAACTGGTATAGCGAATCGGTTTTGAATCCGATCCGAACCGCGGCAGAGCAATGAATCCGAGGATCTTGAAGTCGGCCGGCTCGGAAAGAAGTACACCAAGCGTCATGTCGATGACCGATCGTGGATCGCGTCGGATGGGCCAGTACGATTCGTAACCGTGCGGCATCGGCACGGCCGGTTGAATCGAGACCGTCAACTTCTTGTCGAGCACCAAGAAGTCGGAATAGGTCGTCGTCTCGGGAATGTGGCCGCGGATCTGTTCGTGAACGTTATCGCGAGCCTTGCCGCGTTCTCCGTCGAACAGGTTCTGAAAGGCTTGGTCGATCGACCCGAATTGCCGAGCGTACGAACAAGCCGACGGAAACTCTTCATCGAGCCGCATCAACCCCGGCCGCACCATGCCGCGTGAACGATAGAGCTCGTCAAGCATCCTCAGCATGTAATCGGGGTCGTATCGCTGTTTGCGCTTCCGAAGGATCTCTTGTGCCCGCACAAACAGATCAAACTCAATGATGCCGGAAAACGCGTCCGTTGTCCGAACCCATTCTTCAACGGGGTTCGGCACGGTGGGCGTCTTCAACTTGCCGGACGTTCGGTTATAGACCATCGTTCCGGCATACTTTTCGTTGCGGAGCCGAGCGATCACGCCACCCGCGCCCCAACGCCCGTTGCTCGGCGACGGAATCCCATCGTCGTTAAGGCCCTCGGCGATCTTGTATTCCGAGTAGCCACGCTCTACAAACTCGTCATAGATCCGGCGAATGACTGCGACTTGCTCCGGCGGCCCTTCGGTCAGTGTCACCCTCTGGTTTTGGATGCCCTTGTGCTGGCCAGCTTCCAGAACATGTAGCGGTTCACGTTTCTCGTCAAGCAACAACCGCGACAATCCGTATGGCGGTTTGCCACCGGCCAAGTAACCTTGTTCGGCAATCTTCACGCAGCCTCGCCAAACCTTGTCGCTCAATTCGCGACTGTATTGAGCCGCCCGGAACCGCTCGAACTGAACGTAGACCGGATAGAGAGGATCGTTTTCTTTCGGTTTGCCGATCGTCGTATAGATGACCTGTTTGCCGTTCTTCTTACAGATCGCCGAGAACTGTGCCGACAAATCAATGTCTTGGAAGCGTCCCCATCGGCTGACGTCCAAGCACAACACGTACTCAAAATCATTCCGCTTTGAGATCCATTCCTCCATCATCTCCGTGAACGCCGGCCGGCCCTCGGAGTTGAGTCCCGATCGTCCTGCATCACAGAACTCACGGATGATTTCGACGCCGTGTTCCGACGCCCACGCTCGAACCTGATCCTGTTGAATCGGTATCGAGTTCTCTTGCCGGTCCTGAGCCGAGTGCCGGTAATACGCCACCGCCCGTACCAGAGGCGGAGCGTCCGCATCCGGGATTTCAATTTCCCACCAATGATTCACGTGGAAACCTCTCTCGTATAAAGTCATCGTCGTGACCGCGAACCCAACGTTCGTGGTACCGACAAGACAGTTACGAGAAGCACCCCGCATACCTCAAGCGGCTAAGTCACACCTGTCGCCAAGATTTCCGAGACTTTGTCACACTCGCCCTCTCTACGCGAGACTACCCTCGCTCCTTTTTTGGGAGTTCGCAGATACAGCACAATCAGCGGGAAAGTTCAGTATTTAGTGAACCATGTTCACACGAAAGCGTCCGATACAACCTTCAATCTCAGAGACGGGTTGATCGCCAAATTGGCGCCACATAGAGTTGACAGCGGGACGCTCAATCTACGCCGGATCGTTACGACCAATGCGGTCCATCACTTTGTCGAATAGCTTTCTTTGCTTGTCCCAGTTCGGTTCGGCGGCGATGTGGCGGACGTGGCGTTCGGTGAGCGGGGCTCGGCCTTTTGAATACGCTGCCAGGTGAAGGATCTGCTCTTGGATGTCGGGAGCGAGGGTGGTGAGGTTGAGGATCTGGGTGAGGCGGGCGCGAGTGACTTGGCCGGCGCGGGCGAGGTCGGCTTGGGACGCGAATCGGCCGGACAATAGCACTCGGTCGAAGTGGATCGCTAACGCCATAATGCGAGTTAGTCGCGGCAGTCGGCCAAGTGTGGGGCGTGGTGGGGCGACGCCGGGTCGGATGCGTCGTTCTCCGTGCTCGGCTCGGGAAACGTGGAAAGTTCGTTGAACAGACGGGATAGTTTTCATTGGGCGGTCTCCAAAAGGTTGAAGTCTGGACAGAGTGTCTTGATTCCAGTCGTTTGAAAGAGGATGTCGATCGTACCCGCCGCTGCGTCGAAGTTCACCGTTTGGATGATAAGCTCGATCAGTCGGCACCGTTCTTTCCTTGACATTGCATCCCACATTTCGTCGAACTGATGTAACGCATCGCGGATTTCGACATAACTGATCGTTTCGTCGCGATGCTGGTCAACCAAAAGTTTCAGCGAGTTGTATCGCTGTTCGTTGTCGGTGATTCGCTCCTGTACGGCGGCAATGTGGTCGACCGATGCTTTGTTGGTGGCGAAGTGGTTCAGTTCTTTGTAGTCGTTGCGGATGCGTTCTTGCAACAAATTCATTTCATTATGTTGGTCTGTGACTTTTTCCCTTGATTGCTCGTGTGCACGGTCGTAAATATCACGAATGAGTTCATCGTCAGCGGCGATCGTCCGCAGTTCCCTGACAACGAAGTCCTCGATTTGTCCGGCAGGAATTGACGGTGAATCGCAGGCTTCGTATCCTTGTTTGTCGGCTTTGCTGCAGACGTAATAGCGATAGCGTTTGGGGCCGCGGCCGGTGGATGTGTGCAACATGATACGGTTGCATCCTACGCAGCGAAGGATACCTCGGAGCATGCCGTCAAATTTGGTGCTTGCTTGCATCATGCTGGTGGTGCCATTGCGTTTGAGCGAACGAGCGACTCGGTCGAAAGTTTCGGTGTCAACGATCGCCTGGTGTTGGCCCTCGTGAACTTCATCTTTGTAGGTCAGCTTACCGAGATAGGTGACGTTGGTCAGAAGTTGGTGGATGCGGTTCTTGTTGAACTCAACGCCGCCCCGGATGTTGCCTTTCTTCGTTGTCCATTGTTTGGTTCGCCAACCTCTTTCGTTCGCTTCTTTGGCGGTGTCGATCAAGGAACGTGTTTGCAAGTAGATGTCAAATAACTGGCGAATCCGTTCGGCCTCGTGCGGCATGACGATCAGTTTGGTGTCTTCGACGGTGTAGCCGAGGATTGGGATGCCTCCGCACCATTTGCCTTTGCGCCGAGTCGCGGCGATCTTGTCGCGGGTTCGCTCGGAGATCATTTCTCGTTCAAATTGGGCGAAGGACAACAGCACATTCAAGATCAGTCGGCCCATCGAACTGGCCGTGTTGAACTGCTGTGTAACCGATACGAAGGCAACTTCGTATTTGTCAAACGTCTCCATCAAGCGTGAGAAGTCCATCAATGAACGGCTGAGGCGATCTACCTTATAGACGACAACACAGTCGATCTTGCCGGCTTCGATATCTTCCATCAGTCGTTTCATCGCCGGCCGCTCGAGGTTCCCGCCGGAAAAGCCGCCGTCGTCGTATCGCGTTTCGATACATTCCCAGCCTTCGTGCCTTTGGCTGGCAATGAATGCTTCACCGGCTTCACGCTGGGCATCCAGGCTGTTGAATTCTTGTTCGAGTCCTATATCGGTTGACTTCCGGGTGTAAATGGCGCAGCGGACAATCTTGAGTCGTTCGCGTTTCATCGGGCGGCCTTTGGTTTGGTGAGGTTGAAGAAACGAAAGCCGTTCCAATGCTGGCCGGTGATTTCCGTCGCGATGGCTGAAAGCGTTTTGTAGGTTTGGCCTTCGTATTCAAAGCCCAGTTGAAGAACAGTAACGACGTACTCCTGGCCCTTGTAGGCGCGAACGATATAGTCACCGACCGGCGGAAGGCGGGCGTCGTGTGGGCCTGATATTAAGGTCGCTTTTGGTTTGGGCTTCCTCGCCGATTCTTTGGGCGCGGACACTCGCAAGTCGGCTTCATTGGCAAGCTGCGATGCCCTCTCGATGGCTCGGTTGGTGAGGCCGCCGAATTGGTTGGCTTGGATTCGCCAAGCGATTCGTTTTTGCAACCAGGCTTTGTTTCTTCCGGTGGTCGCTTCGCCGAACACTTCGACGTACTTGATTTGCAGTTCGCCGACGCTCATGCGTTTCAAATCGGCAAGCTCTCTGGTGATCGTGCTACTCATGGTTTCTCCGAGACAGGTTGGAAAGGTAGTGGCCGGGTGCGTTCACCGCGGCCGTGTCACAGAGAGCCCTGAGTTTCGGGAGAGTTCAAGCGAAAATTATCCGAGTCTTGCGAGAGTTCTTCGGATTTGCCGCGGATCGGGTGAGTTTGCCGCGATCGGACGATGGCTCGGGCAAGGATGCAGACGATTTCACGACGACGATTTCGCAGTTCGTGTTCTGGGGTTTCGCTGGGTTGGGTTCGCACGTACGGATTCCGAAACGAGAAAAGGAGCTAGGCGGTTAACGCACCGCCTCTACCCCTTGAGCTACTCTGGCATCGTGCGAACTGGCGAACCGAAATTTTTGATTCGGCTGTTTTGACGTGGTCCAAATGTGTCCAGCTGGCAATGAATTTTGTTTGCAAGCATTTTTTCTGACCCGCGTGACCAGACTTGTCACGTCGACTTGGATAATGCTTGAACATTCATTTTTCGAACTCGCTTCCAAGAAGGGAAACGTCGTGAAAGTCATTGATTCAGACATCTACGAACAACCGTTGATTCCAAAGAACAGGCCACTTACGCACCAACCCGCTGCGAGCACGCCGCCAGATTCGGCCGGCTCGGGGCATCTACCCGCACCTTCACAAACCTGAGAGCTTTTTTGCGACCCGAGTGACCAGTCTTGTCACTCCGGCCCGCAATGATAGCAAACGCAGGCGGGAATCGGGCCGGTCGTCAGGAGACGCTCAGGAATTAGGCCACGGATGAGCGGCAGGACGCCCGCGATGGACGCAGCGATGGTGGAACCATCGCCGGCCCGATCCCGCACTTTTTCAGTGTTTGGACCGCTGAATCGAACAACTTTCACACGGATGCAAATGAAACCGACAATCTTTGAATTGCAAAATCTCTCATGTCTGACCTCTATCTGCGATTGACCCATCACAACATCTTCAACAGTGTGTCTCACGAACGACTCCATGAATTCCTCGCCCCCTTCGCCGACTACCTGGAAATCCGTGACGTAAAACTTCCACAAGGTGCAATCGACGAAAAATGTCGCGACTCGGTACGATTGATTCTCCGACAACCCGACGATGACACACCGCGTGCGTTGTTGCAGTCGGCTCATTTCGTCAACGATCTTTGTACCGAATATTGCATGGAGAAGTTGCTCGATCGCATCGAGGGTTTGGCGGCAGAGTTCCATGACGAGGAAAATTCGACGATTGCGGATGTTGCCGTCGAGGCTTACTTGCGTCACCATGACGATGCAGAAGAGATCCTCCGATGGGAGCGTGTGCAAACGCGAAAGTCGTTTCAGTACTTTCAGGCCAAGACGAGCGAACCCCCGGAGCTGTTGCTGCCGCTTGAACCACGGCGACTGGCGTTTCAAAGACTCGTGTCGCAGTACCACATTGAAAAGCGATGCGGCCCATTTGTTGACGTAACGATGGAAGAAACCGATACGATGTTGCGACTTTTGGTCAGCCATGGATCGCCGCTCAAAGCGATCAAGCTGGTTGAGAATGGACAGCCAGTCGATCGACATAGCCGGCCACGTGGCGAAGCGATGTTGGAATTGAACAAACTGGCTGGCGAATTGAAGATCAACGCAGCGACTCTGACTCGTCGGCAAATGTACCGTGCGGCGTTCGGCGAGTGCTTTTTTGACGACGAGGAGATGTTCCCCGACGGCGACATCTGGACCGCAGATCCACTTGTAATCGACGGCCGGGATGCGTTATCTGTCGCGGACATTGATGAGTTGCTCGACGCATCGCTGGTCAGCGTGAAGATCGCATTGTCAGGTGGCATTCCCGAGTACATCCGAACGGATCGCGAGGCACTGATTGATGTGCTTGAAGAACGCATCGCGGCGTTCAGCATGTACGACGAAGAGGTGCGTATAGTGGAAGCCAGGATTTCGTTGCGGTTCGCGGACTCGCGTCGAATTCGTTCATGTACGATCAAGCCGCCCAACTTTGCGGCCTTCGGTCGAGACGGAGATGCCGATGTGATCGAAGATTTCTTGCGAAAACGAGGGTTCAGCAATGGTCACCAAATCAAACCGTTCGCGTTACCGGGAGCCGGTTTGGAAAGCGGTTCGCTCAGTTCGTCAATCGGAAACGTCTCGGGCACATTGGCGGAACCTACTGCGTGATCGGTTCGCGAGCGTCCTGCCATGGTTGCGGCCAACGGATCAATACGCGACTCATATCCCGAAACTCGGGTCCGACTATGTTTGGCACAGAGTCGTCGAGGATTCGCCGCACGTTTACATCGCCATCGACGAGGACCAGGGTCGTCGCGTTGAAGTGCAGACGTGTGAGATGGCGATTTATCGGTTTGACTTCGGCCGGCTAACCGAATGTCTGGCTGCGCACTTCGGTTTTGACGTTCGTTTTGAACGGATGCACAACGATCCGGCCTGCCAGATTGGGGTCGACTCACCGCTCGCCGGCGTTTCGTTTCCGGTGTTCTTGCAATGCTACCGTATCAGTGATGCGGTGTTGTTTGCGACCGATCGCAGTGATGGACCGTTCATTCTCATTCAGTGGGGCGATGAACCAATCGACGATCGGACTCAACGGCGGCTTGAGCGTCATAACGGGTTGCTGTTGACGCTCGATCAGTTTGCGTCGCTCGATAAACGTGGTGAACTTGTTTTTGCGGATTCCGCGACAAGCCAACTGAACGCGTTTCGCGAAAAACACCTGCCCAACACCGATGCAGCGAATCCCAACATCGGGTTTGCCACTCCAGCTGGTTGCATCTGGTCTGATGTATCGATTCGGTTTGTCGACCAACACTCGGTCCGCATCTCGGTTCACGACCAGACGGGCATCTATCTCTATTCTCAAATGGGGTTGGTCGACGCTCGGAATCGACAGCCAACGAAGCAGTGGGAACTGTTGGCAAACTTTGCCAAGGGATATGGGCTGATGACTTGGAACTCACCGGCGGCCTGTCGCAAGAACAAGAAGCGTCGCGAGGTATTGTCTGCCACCTTGCGTGCTTTCTTTCGCATCGCCGGTGATCCAATCGAACTGACGGAGGACAAAAAGGGTTGGCGATGTGTGTTTCGCATCGAGCCAGAAAGCTAACGCTTGGCACTTTTCGCGGATGCCAAATCTGCAAACTCGAAAAAGATTGAATTCACTTGAAGCCGCAAATCGTTGGGTTTGCGGCTTTTTCCATGGGAAACATCTCTGAAAATTCCGGCCGGGTGGGACTTTTCGCCAGTGGCGTTTGACAGGCCATGAACGCTTCTGACAAATCTTTTGCCGAAGCAAGCCATGCCGCTTCCAGCCCCCACCGGGACGGTCTGTTGCTTTGGACGTGGCATCGGTTTTCCGGCCAAGGACTGGCAACCATGCCCCATTCTTCGGACGAACATCCAAACACCTCACACGACATCATCGCTGACAAGTTCGCTCGCGGCATCATCCACCGCAAGACGCAGCAGATCATCATGCGTCCCGGATTGAGCAAACAGGATGCACCCACGATCGAACAGACGATTCTCGCCCATTTGATCGAGGCGATGCAATCGTTTAATCCCGAGATCGCTCACCGCAATGTGTTCGTCACGACCGTTGTCGAGCGTTTCGTGACGAGCTACCTCAAGAAGCGATTGACCCAGAAAGCCGGCTCCGGGTACGTCCAATCACTCAATGTCGAGGTCTTTGTGCCCGGCGAGTTGCCGACGGAGTTGCAATACACACTCGATGAATCCGTCAAAAACGCTCGTCTGCAAATCGAGCGTCGGTCGGACGACGAACTGCGTGAACTGGCCGAGGACATGGCGGCAATGATCGCGACGTTGCCCGAGCCATGGCAACGGATGCTGGAACTTCGAAAATCGAATCCGATGGTTCGAGTTTCCGAATTGATGGGCGTACCGCGATCGACGCTCAACGGATGGCTTCGGCAGGTAGCGGAAAAGTTCGAGGAAGCGGGCCTTCGCGACTACCTTGCCTGAAAAGTTTGCTATTTGCTCCGTCAGTCCCATCGCTGGTGGAGTAGTTCAAGGGGTAGACGAGCATGTCTCACCAACCAACTTAATCCACCAACCAAAGGAACACTATGTCCACCATTGCCCTTGATATCGAACGCCGCGTGGCACTTTCTTTGGCCGTCGGATGCTATCTGCGATCTGCTGAGCGATTCAACGACGCGTCGAAAGAATTCACATCGTGTTGCAAATCGCTTCGTAAGCAACTCGGTGGCGACCAGCGTTTTGTTGTCCAAGTGGACTTCAAACACTACCTCGTTACGAGTGACCGCGACGGCAACTTCGATGTCGAACCGATCCCGTCGCTGTGACCGATCCCAGGCAAACTCGTTGCTGGCGATGCGGGAGCCCCATGATCTCGATCCGAAAGGATTTTCCGACTTGCGATGAATGCGTCACCAAGTCGCTTTACCCCAACCATTGCAACGGGACACGTCGCAATGGGGCCAGTATTCACTGCGACACCGCTGAAAGACACCGAATCAATAACACCTACCACGGAGAAAACTACCATGCTTGAAACCATCCAGTCCGGCAAACAATCTAAACCACCGCGTGTCCTACTTTACGGGGTCGAAGGCATCGGGAAATCGACCTTCGGCAGCGAAGCCCCTAAGCCAATCTTCATTCAAACCGAAGATGGCCTCGACGAGATCGACTGCGATCGATTCCCATTGGCGACAAAGTTCGATGAAGTCATCGCAGTACTGAAAACGCTCGTCAATGAGAAGCATGATTACGAATCGGTTGTGATCGACTCGCTCGATTGGCTCGAACGTCTTGTCTGGGACAAGTTGTGCCATCAATACGGGGTCGAGTCAATCGAAAAGGTCGACGGAGGCTACGCCCGCGGCTACATGCACGCGTTGTCGCTATGGCGTGAAGTACTCGACCTGCTCGGCGTGTTGCGTTCGCGTGGCATGGTGATCGTGTTGATCGCTCACTCCAAAGTCGAGCGATTTGAGGATCCGGAAAGCTCGCCCTACGACCGCTATTCGCCGCGACTCCACAAACACGCTGCGGCCCTCGTGAAAGAGTGGTGCGACGCTGTTTTGTTCGCCACTCGCAAGATGCGAACGCAGAGCGAAGATGGAGGCTTTAACCGCAAACGAACCATCGCTCATGCCATCGGCAAAGACGGCGGCGAACGTGTCATTCGTGCCTACGGCTCACCGACCTGCGTGGCGAAGAACCGCTACGGAATCGCCGAAGAACTGCCGCTTTCGTGGTCGGCGTTCATCAACGCCATGTCAACCAACTGAACTATCCAACTCCTTTCTATCCCGTTTCAAACCCAAGGAAAATGCAATGGCTACACTCAACTTTGATGCCAACCAAGTCGAACCCACCAACTCGCTCGAACCGATTCCCGCCGGCAAGTACGTTGCCGTGATCACGGACAGCGAGATGAAGCCGACGAAGGCGGGCACCGGACAATACTTGCAACTCACGTTCGAGATCATCGATGGTGAGTTCAAGGGCCGTTTGTTGTGGGTTCGTTTGAACCTCGACAACCCGAACGAAACCGCCGTGCAAATCGCTCAAGCGGAATTGTCAGCGATCTGCCGTGCCGCCGGTGTAATGATTGCCAAGGACAGTCAAGAACTGCATTCGTTGCCGATGGTGATCAGCGTTCGGCTAAAACGTCGCATCGACACCGGCGATATGCAGAACGAAATCCGTGGCTATTCTGCAACGGCAACCGCTCCAGTCGCTGATTCGGCGCCAGCGTCGACCGCGCCGTGGAAACGCTGAGCGTGTTGCTCGTCGAAGTGCCCCACCCTCCCAGTATCAATCATTACTGGCGGCGGGTGGGGCCGCGGACGTTGATCAGCAAAGGTGGTCGCGAATTTCGTCGTGACGTTTGCCGTTTGCTTCGTGACATGGAGGTCCGCCCCATCACCGGCCCGCTGTCGGTCGATGTGTTGATTCACCCGCCCGATCGTCGCCGACGTGACATCGACAACGTGCTCAAAGCACTGCTCGATGCACTCCAGCACGGCGGTGCGTACGAAGACGATAACCAAATCGTCGATCTCTCCATCCACAAACGCTGTCCGATTAAGGGCGGCAAAGCAATCGTCCGAATTGAGGAAACCGATGGTCGCCTTTGCCCACAACTATCGCCCCGCAAATAGGGTGTGTCTGAAGTGTGACAAGAAATTCGACAGCCAAGGACCAGGCAATCGTATCTGTCGGAAATGTCACAAATTGAACGCTCGCTACGCGGGGAACTGCGAAGCATGGCTGCAATCGCAACGCGGCGTGAAGCGACACAACGGTGAGGTCATCATATGTGGATGTTGAATCATGCCGTGTTCACGAAAGGCCATCGCCTAATCAATACGGTCTTGCCATGTCGTCTCATCCCGTCGTCCGTGAAGGATTGCGATCACGAAGAGCGAATCGTCGCGAACAATAAAACTGACAACGTAAGGGAATCGTTTCAAACCGATTTGCCGAACGTCGCGAT